>JBEKOI010000073.1:0-14720 GCA_049521915.1 Acidimicrobiales bacterium
GCCGGTGACGACGTTCACCGACGCCTTCACCCGCTCACTGCTCCGGCATGCTGAGACCGATCCGCGCATCGTGGCCATCACCGCGGCCATGGCCGGCCCCACCGGGCTCCTCCCATTCGAGGCCCGGTTCCCGGACCGCTTCATCGACGTGGGCATCGCCGAGCAGCACGCGGTGACGGCCGCGGCCGGCATGGCCATGGCCGGTATGCGTCCGGTGGTGGCGGTCTACTCGACCTTCTTCAGCCGCGCCTTCGACCAGGCCAATCTCGATGTCGGGCTCCACCGCCTCCCCGTGGTCATGGTGCTCGACCGGGCCGGCATCACCGGCGACGACGGGCCCAGCCACCATGGGGTCCTGGACATGGCGTTGGCCCTGTCGATCCCCGGCATGACGGTGTTCGCCCCATCGTCGGCCGCCGAGGTCGAGGTCATGCTGACCGAGGCACTGAGGCTCGACGGCCCTTCGGTCATCCGCTTCCCGAAGACCCCGGCCCCCTGGGTCCCCCCGGGGACGGTCGGGTCGGGCCTGCACGCCCGCCGCACCAGGGCGGGAGACGGCTCGGTCTGCATCCTGGCCGTCGGCAAGATGCTCACGGCGGCCGAGTCGGCGGCCGACGAATTGCTCGGGGAGGGGATCCGAGCGACGGTCTGGGACGTCAGGGTGGTATCGGAACCCGATCAGGACATGCTGGACGACGCCGCTCGCCACCGCGTGGTGATCACGGCCGAGGACGGCATCCGCCAGGGGGGAGCCGGCATGTTCGTGGCCGACGCCCTCCGCAGCTCGGTCGGTGATGGCATCGCCCCCCCGGTCATCTTGCTCGGGACGCCGCGTTCGTTCATCGCCCAGGACAAGCCCGATCGCATCCTGGCCGCTCTCGGGCTCGACGGACCCGGGTTGGCCCGCTCGGCCCGCGAAGCGTTGGGGGCTATGGGCGAGGAGCCCCACGGGAGCGGTCCGGCCGGCCCGTCGGCGACCCTTCCGGCCACGGTGATCACCAACGACGTGCTCGACTGAGCCCCTGGTCGGCGAGCTCGATGGGCTGGGGTCGTGGCGGTGGTTGCCGCCAGAATGGAAACGTGTTCTACTGACTGCCCGATGACGACGTTCAACCTCGCTGATCTGTTCGAGGCCACCGTTGACGCCTACGGCGACCGGGAGTACCTGGTGGCAGCCGGGGAGCGCCGCACCTACGCACAGATGGAGGAGAGGGCCAACCGGCTCGCCCACTATCTGGCCGACCAAGGTGTCGGGCCCGGTGACCATGTCGGGATCTACTCGCTGAACAGCGTGGAGTGGGTCGAGACGGCCTGGGCCGTGTTCAAGCTCCGGGCGGTGTGGATCAACATCAACTACCGCTACGTCAAGGACGAGCTCCGGTACCTGTTCACCAATGCCGACCTGGTGGCCCTGGTCTACCAGGCCGAATTCGGTCCCCAGGTGGCCGAGCTGCTCCCCGAGCTGCCGGGGCTCCGGCTGCTGGTCACCATCGAGGACGGCTCCGATGTGGCCCAGCCGCAAGGGGCGGTGCCCTACGAGGAGGCCATGGCCGCCGGCGGTCCCGACCGGGATTTCGCCCCCCGCTCGAACGACGACCACTACATCCTGTACACGGGCGGGACCACGGGTATGCCCAAAGGGGTGGTGTGGAGGCACGAGGATGTCTTCTACGCGCTGGGGGGCGGGGTCGACCCGACCACCAACACCCGGGTCCAGCGCCCCGAGGAGATGGTCGAGAAGGGGCGCAACGGCCCACTCACCCTGCTGCCCATCGCCCCGTTGATGCACGGTGCCACCCAGTGGTGCATCATGGGCCAGAGCTTCGTCGGCAACCGGACCATCCTCGTCCCCAAGTTCGATCCCCACACGGTGTGGCGGCTGGTCGAGAGCGAGAAGGCCAACTCGGTCATGATCACCGGCGACGCCATGGGGAAGCCTCTCATCGAAGCGCTCGACGATCCCGATGTGTCCTACGACCTCAGCTCGCTCCTGGCGGTGACCTCGTCGGCGGCCCTGTTCTCCGCACCGGTCAAGGACGCCTTCTTCGAACACTTCCCGAACCTGGTCATCGTCGACGCCGTCGGGTCCTCGGAGTCGGGCAACAACGGCATGGCCACCATGGGCAAGGGCGATACCGCCATGAAGAGCGGGCCCACGGTGACCGTGCTCGGCAACACCGTGGTCTTCGACGAGGAGCTGAAGCCGGTCGTGCCCGGTTCCGGGGTGACCGGCAAGATCGCCCGTTCCGGCGACATACCCGTCGGCTACTACAACGATCCGGTCAAGACGGCCGAGGTGTTCATCGACGTCGACGGGACCCGCTACGTGATGCCCGGCGACTTCGCCACCGTGGAGGCCGACGGCTCGATCACCCTGCTCGGGCGCGGCTCGGTGTCCATCAACTCCGGGGGGGAGAAGATCTTCCCCGAGGAGGTCGAGTCGGCGGTGCGCTCCCATCCCGAGGTGTTCGACGCCATCGTGGTCGGAGCCCCCGACGATCGATGGGGACAGCGGGTGGCGGCCATCATCCAGCCGCGGGCCCAGCGGCATCCGACCCTCGAGGACATCCAGGCCCACTGCCGCGAGGCCATCGCCGGCTACAAGGTGCCGCGCCAGCTCCACGTGGTCGAGTCCATCGTGCGCTCACCCAGCGGGAAACCGGACTACCGGTGGGCGGCGGAGATCGTGGCCGAGGTGCCCGAGGAGACCGACAGCGGAGGCCAGCGGACTTCCTCGGGAAGCTGAGCGGGCCAGGCCCGAGGCGGCAGGAAGCGTTCCGTGCCCATCGATCTGAGCGAGCTGGCCGCGCCGCAGGCGTGCGCGGTGCTGACCATGGAGATCCAGCGTGGCGTCGTCGGTGATCTGAGCTCGTTCCCACAACTGGCCGAGGCGGCCGACCGGGTCGGCGTGGTAGCCAACACCGCCAGGCTGCTGACCGCGGCCAGAACGTTCGGCATCCCCGTCGTGCACTGCACGGCCGAGTTCCGGGCCGACCGGGCCGGGACCACGGTGAACTGCCAGCTGGTGGCGGCCGTCCTCCGGAATCCCGATCATCTCCTGTCGGGCACGGCGGCCACCGAGCTCGTTGCGGGCCTGGGTCCCGAGCCGACAGACCTTGTCTCGTCCCGGCTCCACGGGGTCTCCCCCTTCACCGGCACCTCCCTCGACACCTGGCTGCGCAACCTCGGGGTCCGGACGGTGGTGGCCACCGGGGTGTCGGTCAACCTCGGGATCCTCGGACTGGCCATCGAAGCCGTCAACCTCGGGTACCGGGTGGTGGTGCCACGCGACACCGTGGCCGGCATCCCCGCCGACTATGCCGATG
This sequence comes from Acidimicrobiales bacterium, assembly GCA_049521915.1. GTDB lineage: Bacteria > Actinomycetota > Acidimicrobiia > Acidimicrobiales > RAAP-2 > Bog-756. The sequence goes on from JBEKOI010000073.1 coordinate 3,327, forward strand.
CCGTCCTCGACAACACGTTCCCGTTGATCTCGACGGTGACCACGGCCGGCGGCCTCATCGAAGCATGGGGGCGGCCGTCTTCGTGACGACCGGTTGCCGGAGCGGAGCCGTCTTCGTGACGACCGGTTGCCGGAGCGGAGCCGTCGTCGTGACGACCGGTTGCCGGAGCGGAGCCGTCGTCGTGACGACCCGTCACCGGAATTTCCGCATCTAGAGGGTCCGGGTACCGTCCAACTGGATCATGGCGTTGGTCGGCAGCTCCTCCACCGTGATGTCGGGGACCGGGAAGTTGAAGTCCTTGTACTTCCGCTGGGCCGTCTGGCGGTACCGGGTGGTCGAGTGGATCGGGTCGGCATCGAACTGCGGGATCACCTTGGACCCGAAGACCTCGAGCATCTCGTGCACTTCGTCTTCCATGAACGAGTCCGACGGCAACCCGAACACCAGTTGGTCGCAGCCGACTGCCTGGTACTTGGTCACCTGCTCGGCCACCTCGTCGGGTTCGCCGCACAGCAGCCAGCCCCCCTCGATGAGGTAGTCGAGCATGGCCTCGTCGGTGATGGTGTGGGGCCTCTCGGGCCAGACGGGCACGCCCTCTTGATGGGGGATCGTGTCGTGGTAGTTGCAGACCAGGGAGTAGAGGTAGCCACGACCGCGACGCAGCGCCACCTGTCTGGCCTTCTTCCTGTCGCTGAGGCAGATGACGGCGTTGGTCATCATCACGTTGTCGTTCTTGAACTGACCGAGGGGCTCGGTGCAGTTGGCGATCCCCTCCTTGTAAGCGTCGATGCGGCCCTTCAGGTTGTAGATGGGCTCGAAGTTGAAGGCGATGGCACCGATCCCCAGCTCACCGGCCTGGGTGAACGTACCCGGATTGCCGCAGCCGACCCAGATGGGCGGGTGGCCCTTGCCCTGGTAGGGCTTGGGGAGGATGTTGTGCGGAAACGGGACGACGAAGCTCTCGCCCTCGTACATGTAGTCCTTCTCCTCCCACATGCGGGGGATCTGGCGGATGACCTCGTTCCACTCCGCCTTGGTCGAGTTCTTGTCGAGGATGTTGAAGGCGGCGATCTCGTGACTGCCCGCCCCGCGTCCGGTCCCCCACTCGAACCGGCCCTCGAAGAGGTGATCGAGCATCGTGACCCGTTCGGCACACCGGACCGGGTGGTTGACCCGTGGCGAGATGTTCATGATGCCGGTTCCGACGTGGATGCGGTCGGTGGCGTGGGCCAGATACCCCATGACCACCTCGGGCGCCGACATGTGGCTGTACTCGGTCAGCGAATGGTGCTCGCCCACCCAGGCGTACTTCCAGTTGTACTTGTCGGCCTCGATCACGTAAGCGATCTCACGCTTGAGCATCTCGTGCTCGCACTCGGGATCGTGGGCCGCTTGGCCAGGCAAGTAGCCGTTGAGAAAGACTCCGAACTCCATCGCGGTGGTGCTCCTCTCGCTCCGCACTGGCGCCGTTTCACGGTACACGCCGGTTTGATAAATTGCAACGCGTTCCATATTTGTGCCTGGCCTGCCCCCGGACGGGCCTCATGCACCTACTGTCGGCGGCACACCGAGGCCCACCCGGCACGATCAGGGGGATGCGATGCAGACCATCGACGAGTTGATCCGGCTGCGGGCCGGCGACGACCGCATCGGGCTCGCCTTTGCCGGGCGGACCTGGACCCACGACGAGGTGGTGGCGGCCCAGGCCCAGCGGGCCGCCGTCCTCGAGTCGCTCCGTCAGCCCGGGCCGTTCCACGTCGCCCTCATGCTCGACAACGTCCCGGAGTTCATCTTCTGGATGGGGGGAGCGGCCCTGGCCGGGGCGGTGACGGTCGGAGGCAATCCCACCCACCGCGGGGACGAGCTGGCCCGCGACCTCTCCCACACCCAGTGCCAGGTGCTGGTCACCGACGATGCGTACCGCACGCTGGTCGAGGGGCACGACCTCGGCCCGGCCCTGCCGCCCGAACGGATCCTGATCATCGACGACCCCTCGGGCGAGACCCGGCGCAACCCGGCCACCGCCTACGGACGCCTGCTCGGGGAGGCAGAGGGCGCGCCGCTCCCCGACCCGGCCACCACCGGCATCACCGACGAGTCGCTCGGGTACCTGCTGTTCACCTCGGGCACGTCGGGGGCACCGAAGGCCTGTCTCTGCAGCCAGGTGCGCATGGCCCGGATCGGATCCACGGTGGCCCAGATGTTCGAGCTGACCGCCGACGACGTCTGCTACGTGTCCATGCCGCTCTTCCACTCCAACGCACTGATGACAGCCTGGGCACCGGCACTGGCCGCCGGGTCGTCGATCGCCCTCCGCGAGCGGTTCAGCGCCTCGCAGTTCCTCCCCGACATCCGGAAGTACGGCGCCACCTACTTCAACTACGTGGGCAAGCCGCTCTCCTACATCCTGGACACCCCCGAGCTCCCCGACGATGCCGACAACCCGCTACGACGGGTGTTCGGCAACGAGGCGGCCGAGGCCGACGTGGCCCGGTTCGCCACAAGGTTCGGCTGTGCCGTCCACGATGCCTACGGTTCCACCGAAGGCGGTGCCTCGGTGCAGCGCACGCCGGACACGCCGCGGGGCGCACTCGGCCGCGCTCTCCCGGGGACCATGGTCGTCGATCCCGACACCGGTGAGGAGTGCCCGCGGGCCGTGTTCGATGCCGAGGGACGCCTGCTCAACGCCGAAGAGGCCATCGGTGAGATGGTGAACCCGACCGGGGCCGCCGGGTTCGAGGGCTACTGGCGCAACGCCGAAGCGGAGGCGGCCAGGGTTCGCAACGGGTGGTACTGGACCGGAGACCTGGCCTACCGGGACGAGGACGACTTCTTCTACTTCGGCGGGCGGGACTACGACTGGCTGCGGGTCGACGGGGAGAACTTCTCCGCCGCTCCCGTCGAGGAGCTCCTCCAACGGTACCCCGACGTGGTGCTGGCATCGGTCTACGCCGTGCCCGACACGGTCGTCGGCGACCAGGTGATGGCCGCCTTGCTCCTGGCCAACGGACGCCAGTTCGACCCCGACGGATTCGCCACCTTCCTGGCCGGCGAACAGGACATGGGAACCAAATGGGCGCCGCGCTATGTCCGGATCAGCGATCGGTTGCCGGTGACAGCCACCACCAAGGTCCTCAAGCGGGTGCTCCGGGCCGAAGGGTGGCGATGCCACGATCCGGTGTGGTGGCGGCCGGAGAAGGATGCGCCGTACCGACGGCTGCTCCCGGCCGACGCCGACGCCCTGGATCAGGCCGTCGCCGATCGCTGAACCGGCCGTTGCTCGCAACACTCGGCAAGGTGGGAGTACCGGCGCGCACCAGCGGCGGCACCGGGGAGGTACCCGGGCCACCGCTGGGCGTCGGTCGGCCAGCCGCGGGGCGGAGGGCTAGGAAGCAACGATCCCTTCGCCGGCCACGGCGCCGGGCACGGTCACCGAACCGACCTCGGTCAGGCTCCCGCCGGCATTGACGTGGAACTCGTCGACGATCCCGTTCCCGCCGGTCTGGACGTAGAGGAACTGGCCGTCGGGCGAGGCTGCCGCATCGACCGTCCCCGCATCTGTGGTTGTGGCTCCGAGGAGGTCGAGCTGACCGCCCGGGCCCTCGCCGTACCCGCTCACCGAGCCGCTCCCGGCGTTGGAGGCATACAGATAACCCTGGGCCTGCGCTATCCAGCAGGTCGCCATCTTGCCGGTGGGCACCGCATCGAGCAGGCCGACCGTCCCGTCGGAGAGGAGGTCGAAGGTGGCCAACGCGTTGGTTCCGGCCTCGGCCACCACCAGGTGACCGGCGCCATCGAAGGTGACGGCGAAGGGAACGGTACCGGGTTCAGCGTTCACCACCGGGTGCGGCGACAGATAACCGCGGAACCCGACGCCGAACACGTCGATGTCGCTGCCGTTGGCCTTGGTCGTCACGATCAGCTGGGACCCGTCGGGGGAGAAGGCCACCTGGCCGGGGGTGTTCGTGTACTGCGGCGTGGCCGCCGGGTTCAGCCCGAGAGGCCGGGCGGAACCGGGTATCGGGAACAGAAGACCGAAACCGGCGTCGTACCCCTGGACCGAGCCGCCGTTCTCAGCGTTGAGGACGTAGATCAGATCGCCACGCACGGCCACGCTCACCGGGAAGGTCCCGCCCGAGTTCACCACCTGGCGGAGGCACAGATGATCACCGACGACGGAGAAGACCGAGACGGTGTTGCTCCCGGCGTTCACCGCATACAGGGAAGCGTTGCCCTGGTCATAGGCGAGAGACCCCTGGGAGGCCAGATGGTCGACCACCGAGCCGGTGAGGGCCCCGCCCAATCCCCCGGTGCTGTAGGTGCCGGCCTGGGTGAGCGTTCCGTCCGGGCCCCGGTCGTAGGCCACGACCTGGTTGCCGGCTGTGTTGTCGGTCTGGACGAAGACGGCGTCACCGGGCGCGCCGCGACCGAAGTGGGAGCCGGGCCACGGGCCGGAATGTGAGCCGGGCCACGGGCCGGAGTGGGGCGATGCGGCGGCGGCCGTCCCTGCGAAGCCGATGACCCCGGCGACCACTGCAGCCATGGTCAAGCCCGAACGAATGATTGATCTCATAGATGTGACGCTCCGTGGGTGAGTGGAATGACACGGTGCAGTCCGCAGGCGCGGGATTCCGTTACAGCGGGGCCCACGGCCATCGATCGGCCGCGACCAGCGAGAGGTGTAACGCCGTCGCCCGTTCCGCCGACTGCAATCGTGTGTCATTCCTTCCCCATCGGATGTCGGTGTCCCTCCTATGTGGCGTAGAGTTCCCGGGTCAGGCGCGCCCCGCTCATCGGATTGCGGGCCTACGATCCACCCCATGGAGACCGACGGGAAGCTCCTCTCCCGCCTCCGAGCCGGCGACGAGGAGGCGTTCGTAGTGTTGGTCGGCCGTTACAACGGTTCCCTGCTCCGACTGGCTCGCCTCTACGTGCCCAGTGAGGCCGTGGCCGAAGAAGCGGTCCAGGACACCTGGATGGGCGTTGTCCGAGGGGTGGACCGGTTCGAGGGTCGGTCGTCGTTCAAAACCTGGCTGTTCCGTATCCTGGTCAACCGGGCACGAACCGCTGGTACGAGAGAGCACCGCGACCTGTCGCTCACCGAACACGAGCCTGCGGTAGATCCTTCACGTTTCAACGGCGCCGGAGCGTGGGCCGAATCTCTCGAATCGTGGGCCGATGCCGACGACAGGTTGGTGGCCGCCACCTGGTCGAAGTGCCTGAGCGATGCCCTCTCGGACCTTCCTCCGAGGCAACGTGAGATCGTCATCCTGCGTGACGTTGAGGGCCTCGCCAGTCACGACGTGTGCGACGTGCTGGGCATCAGCGAGGGGAACCAGCGGGTACTCCTGCACCGCGGCCGCAGTCGTCTCCGGTCCATGCTCGAGGCAGAGCTGGCAACGAGGGGTCGCTGATCATGTTGCTACGACGCAAAGACGAGCTCGTGTGCCGGCAGGTGGTGGAGCTGGTCAACGACTATCTGGAGGACAACCTGTCGCGCTCGGACCGGCGGCGCTTCGAAGCCCACCTGCGCAAGTGTCCGAACTGCACCAACTACCTCGAGCAGATGCGAGCCACCATCCGGGCCACCGGAACGCTCCACCCGGACGACCTGACACCGGAGGTCCGCAGGGAGTTCACCGACCTGTTCCGGCAGTGGCGGGACGAAGAGGGCCCGGGTCAGGGGTCGGATCGCTGATCGACCGCAGGCGGGCCATCTCGCCTGTCCTCAGCCGCCGACTCCGAGGATGAGGCCGCTGGTGGGCACCCCGGTCCCGGCCGTGACCAGCACGTGCTCGACATCGGGGACCTGGTTGTAGGAGGTCCCGCGAACCTGGCGGACGCCCTCGGCGATTCCGTTCATCCCGTGGAGATAGGCCTCGCCCAACTGGCCGCCGTGGGTGTTGACCGGCAGTCCCCCACCGATCTCGATGTTCCCGCCCCGCACGAAGTCCTTGGCCTCGCCCTTGGCGCAGAAGCCGAGCTCTTCGAGCTGGTAGAGCACGTACGGGGTGAAGTGGTCATAGAGCACCGCCGTCTGGATGTCGGCCGGCGAAAGGCCCGACGTCTGCCACAGCTGCCGGGCCACCGAGGCCATCTCGCCCAGACCGCACAGGTCGTCGTAGTAGTAGGAGGTCATCATCTCCTGGCCGGGACCGGCACCCTGGGCCGCGGCCTCGATGACCGCGGGGGTGCTGGGTAGGTCTCTCGCCCGTTCGAGGGAGGTGACGACCAGCGCCTGGCCCCCGTCGGTCTCCTGGCAGCAGTCGAGCAGGTGGAGCGGTTCGACGATCCACCGCGACGCCTGATGTTCCTCGAGGGTGATCGGCTGCTCGAAGAACCAGGCCTTGGGGTTGGTGGCCGCGTGCCGGCGATCGGCCACGGCCACCCGTCCCAGGTCCTCCGACGTGGCACCGGTCACGTGCAGGTAGCGCTGGGCGGCCATGGCCACCCACTGCGCCGGTGTCAACAGTCCGAACGGGGCGTACCAGGCGAAGTTGGCCGTCTCGGCATTGGGGACAGGAGGGCGATTCTGGACGCCGGCACCGAACCGGTTCCCCGAACGCTCGTTGAACGCCCGGTAGCAGACCACGACATCGGCGACGCCGGAGGCGACGGCCATGGCCGCCTGCTGGATGGTGCCGCACCCGGCGCCGCCGCCGTAGTGGATGCGGCTGAAGAACGTCAGCTCACCCATACCCAGGCTCCTGGCGATCTCGATCTCCGGGTTGGTGTCGGAGCTGAAAGTGACCATTCCATCGACCTCGGCCGGCTCGATGCCGGCGTCACGGAGGGCGAGGTCGACCGCCTCGACGGCCAAGCGGAGCTCGCTCCGTCCCGACTCCTTGGAGAACTCGGTGGCTCCGATGCCCACGATGGCCGTGTCGCCGGTGAACGAATGCCGGTCCCCGCTCATCGGGCCGCCCCGTTGGCCCCGGACGGACCGGACGGGCCCGACGGACCGGACGGGAGGAGCAGACGGACCGTTCCCGTGACGTGGTCCCCGAGGCTGTTGGCCCCGCGCACGGTGACCTCGACGGCTCCCCGGCCGTCGTCGGCAACCGAGTCGTCCCTGGCCGTCACCGAACCGGTCAGCCTCATGGTGTCGTCGGGGTAGTTGGGAGCGCCCAGGCGGATGTTGACATCGGTGATCACCGTGCCGGGCCCCGCCCAGTCGGTCACATAGCGTCCGACGATCCCGTTGGTCGAGAGGATGTTCATGAAGATGTCCTTCGACCCCCGCTCCGCAGCCAGCACCGAGTCGTGGTGGACGTCCTGGTAGTCGCGGGAGGCGATGGCCGTGGACACGATGAGGGTGCGGGTCAGGGGCAGGGCCAGCTCGGGCAGCGCATCGCCCACCGAGACGTCCTCGAATCTGAGCGTCGTCGTATAGGCGGCGCCGGCGACCCCTGTCTTCGCGCTCATACCGCCACCGGCCTTCCGGCCCGCAACTCGCCGATCAGCTGGCGCCCCAGCCGGGCCAGTTGGCCGCTCGGAGGTCCGAGCTGCAGCTCGATCTGCTTGCCCCACAGGAAGTAGCGGTGGATGGGGTAGGAGATGTCGGCACCCATCCCTCCGTGGAGATGCTGGGTGGCGAACACCGCCCGCTGGCCGGCCTCGGCCGCGAACCACGAGGCCACGCTGATGGCGAGCTCGGCATCCAGTCCGTGGTCGAGGCGCCATGCCGCCTGCCACATGGTGACCCGGATCGACTCGGTGTCGATGGCCGCGTCAGCCGCCCGAAGCATCGTCCCCTGGAAGGTCGACAGCGGACGGCCGAACTGCTCGCGCGTGTTGAGGTAGGCCGCCGTCTGGGCCACCGCGGCCTCGGTCACCCCCACCTGTAGGGCGCAGAGGCCGGTCCAGGCCCGGTTGAGCATCCATGTCACCACTTCGTGCCCGCGCCCCGGATCCCCGGCGGCCAGGAGCTCGTCGGGGCCGACCTTCACCCCCTCCAGACGGACGTGGGGATGGATCTCGCGATTGGTGGTGAAGGCCCGCTCCATGGTGACCCCTGCGGCGGCCGGGTCCACCACGGCGACGATCACGCCGTCGTCCAGAGCCGCCGGGATCAACACCCGATCGGCGACGTGGGCGGCGGGGACGGCGAAGGCGGTCCCCGTCAGGATCACGCCGTCCGGACCGGAGGTTGCCGACACCGAAGGCCGGCCGGGGCCTCCGAGCGAGATGTCACCGGCCACATCGACCAGCGCGGCGGTGAGCACCGTGTCCCCCGTCGCCACCCCGGGAAGCACGGCGGCGCGCAGCGCCTCGCTCCCGAACTGGGCGATGGGCATGGACCCGAGCGCGACGGTCGCCCACAGCGGCACCGGCGCCACCGTTCGGCCCTGGGCCTCGAGGACCAGGGCCAGCGCCACCATGCCGAACCCGCCGCCGCCGTAGGCCTCGGGGACGGTGAGCCCGAGCAGGTCGGCCTTGGCCAACTCCGCCCACAGCTCGCGATCGATGCGGTCCTCGCCGGCCTCGACCTCCTGGACCCGCTCGGGCGTGCTCAACCCGGCGAACAGGCCCTCGGCGCTTTCCTGGATGGCCCGCTCCTCCTCGTCGAACGTGAAGTCCATCAGCTCTTCCTCGTCTCTTTGGTCGCCGGGCGGAACACCGGCAGTGTCAGGTCCTCGTCGAATTCCACGAAGTCGGCCACCACCGGCAAGCCGATGGCCATCTCCGCGGGGCTGATGCCGCTCACGTTGGCCACCAGCCTGGTCCCTTCCTCGAGCTCGACCAGCGCCACCACCAACGGGTAGTCGAAGGCGGGGACCTGGGGATAGTGGTTGACCACGAAGCTGTAGATCGTCCCCCGGCCCGAGGCGGTGGCCGCGTCCCATTCGAACGAGCGGCAGTTGGCACACGAGGGGCGGGGCGGGTGCCGGAGGGTGCCGCAGTTCGTGCACCGCTGGATGAGAAGCCTGTGCTCCTTCGCCCCCTCGAAGAAGAAGCTGTTGTCCTGGGTGAGTGCGGGACGGGGACGCTTCGGACGATCAGTGGCATCCGGTGCCGAGTCGCCGGCCGGTGCAATCGGTCGCGGCTTGAACTTGAGGATCCGGAACCGCATGGTGGCCACAAGCTCACCGTTCTGATCGGTGAACTCCAGGCGGGTGGTGATGAAGTGGCCTGTGCCGAGGCCCGTGGCCTTCTCCCCCGACACCTCATCGATGATCGAGCTGGCCTCCAGATGGTCGCCGGGCACCAGCGGACGCACGTAGTGCTGGTCGCAGTTGGTAGCCACGACGGAGGTGAACCCGGCCTCATCGAGCAGGCCCATGAGGTTGTCGCTGGGTGAGTCGGCGCTCACCTCGCCTGCGGACCGGGCCCGGTCGGACTCCAATGAGGCACGCAGTCCACGCATGATCCAGGCCTGGAGCATGGTGGGAGGGGCGACGATGCCCGGAAACCCGGCGTCACGTGCCGCGTCGTCGTCGACGTACACCGGGTTGTGGTCGCCCATGGCCTCCACCCAATGCCGGATCATCGGGAGGTTGACCGGATCCTGTCCCCTGGTGGCCACCCCTGTGGCCATCCCCACGAACGCCTGCAGCTGGTCGTCGAGGGCCGTCCCGCCGGAGGCCGGTCCGGATGTTCCTGGCGCTGCCGTCGACGAGCTCACCGCGACGACCGTTTCATACCCAGGCCGGCCATGGCCAGGATCTCGCGCTGCACCTCGTTCACCCCACCGCCGAAGGTGTTGATCTGGGCCTGGCGGCCGGCACGCTCGAGCTCGCCGTGGAGCACCGCCCCGGGAGATCCCGGGCTGAGGTAGCCGCCGGCCCCGACCACCCCGAGGAGGCGCCGGTAGATCTCGACGGCCGACTCGGTGCCGAACACCTTGACCGCCGACGAGTCGGCCGGACCGAGGGTGTCGTCCGCCACCTTCGCGGTCATGCGCCAGTTGAGCAGCTTCTGGGCTTCGAGGAGGGCATAGGTCTTGGCCAGGTCGGCCTGCACCCATCCGACATCGGCCATGTCGTGCTCGACCACCCACTCGGCGGCCTCGACCCACAGGCGTTGGGAGAGGGCGCTGACAGCGGCCAGACCCACGCGCTCGTGGTTGAGCTGGCCGGTGATCAGGCGCCACCCCTCGTTCAGCTGCCCGACCAGGGCCGTGCGAGGAACACGCACATTGTCGTAGTAGGAGGCGGTCGTGGCCACGCCGCCCACGGTGACCAGCGGGGTGCAGGAGAAGCCCGGCGCGGAGGTGGGCACGAGGAAGATGGAGATCCCCTTGTGCTTGGGCGCGTCGGGATCGGTACGGGTGGCCAGCCAGATGTAGTCGGCCTGGTCGGCACCGCTGGTGAAGATCTTGTTCCCGTTGATGGTCCATTCGTCCCCGTCCAGCACGGCGCGCGTGCGCAGCGAAGCCAGGTCGGTGCCGGCGCCGGGCTCGGTGTAGCCGATGGCGAAGTTGATCTCGCCGGCCAGGATCCCCGACAGGAAGAAGCTCTTCTGCTCGTCGGTCCCGAACCGCATGATCATCGGACCCACGGTGTTGAGGGTGACGAACGGGAACGGGGCCCGGGCCCGTTGCACCTCGGTGAAGAAGATGAATTGATCCGAGGTCGGGCGGCCCTGTCCGCCGAACTCCTTGGGCCAGCCGATTCCGAGCCAACCGTCCTTCCCCATTCGCCGGACCAGTGACCGGAACACCTCACCGCCCTCGGTCTGGGCATCGAGGGCCTGGCGGACGTCATCGGTGAGGAGCTCGGCGAAGTACGCCCGGAGCTCCTCGCGGAGGGCCAGCTGCTCAGAAGTCTCTTCGAGGTGCATGACGTGTGATCCCTCCACTCAGGACTGCGGTGTCCGTCGGTCTTCCATGGCTCCGGTGGCCTTCGGTCTGGCGCAGCTACCACGCCGGTGGTCGCTGCGACGGCCGCAGAAGACCGATGGGGGCCTCGGGCATTGCTGCCCATCTGACCCCCTGACCCCCGGCACCGCATCACCTTGATTTGTCAGCGCCCGTGGAGCCACGGATGTCGTGGAACCGCTGCCGCTGACCTATGATAACTGATACACGTTCTAGAAACGTCATCGACACCGAGGGTCGCCGAGCCGCCGTCGTGAGGCGACGACCAGCACCGACTACGGGGGAGACACCATGGAAGTCACGGACATCGACCTGTGTGATCCAGCCAATTTCGTAGACGGCGTCCCCTTCGAGTGGTTCGCCTACCTCCGGCGCGAATCACCGGTCCAGTGGCATCCCGACCCCGAGGGCTTCGCCGAGGGGTTCTGGTCGGTGACCCGGTTCGACGACTGCGTGGGCGTCAATCGTGATTATGAGCAATTCTCCTCCTTCCGGTAGGCGGCGCTCTTCCACGACATGGACGACGAGGCGCTGGCCCAGCAGCGGATGATGATGCTGAACATGGACCCACCGAT
>JBEKOI010000074.1:0-14696 GCA_049521915.1 Acidimicrobiales bacterium
CGCCGAATGGTGGGAGCCGAACATCGGCAGCTCGACGTTGGCGAGAGCGGACAGCTTGGGCAACAGGTTGTGGAACTGGAAGACGAGGCCGACTTCGTTGCGCCGGTAGGCGCTGAGGTCGTGCACGTGGGCCAGGTCCTGCCCGGCCACGGTGACCGAACCCGAGGTCGGAGAGTCGATGGCGGCCAGAAGGTGGAGGAGCGTCGACTTCCCGCAACCCGACGGGCCGGTGATGGCCACCGTCTCCCCGTAGGACACGGTGAGATCGACACCGGCCAGGGCGGTGACCCGGCCCGGGTAGACCCGGGTCACCCCCTTCACAGCCACCGCCGGCGGGTCGCCGATCCGCTCACTCATAGCTGAGCGCCTTGAGCGGTGAGAGGAGCGCGGCGCGGGTGGTCGGGTAGAGCGCTCCGATCAGGGTCATGACCAGGGCGGTGAACAGCGCCCGCCAGAATGCGCCCTGGGTGAAGTTCGGGTGGAGGATCCCCTTGAGCGCCGGGAGTTGGGCCAAGCCGGCGGTGATGGCGAACGAGAGCCCGACCCCGATGGCGGCGCCCAGCACCGCCAACAGCAGGCTCTCGCCGAGCAGCAGGCTCACCGTTCGGCGGCGGGTCCAACCGACGGCTCGCAGCAATCCGAATTCGCGGGTCCGCTCGAACAGCGAGAGGAGCATGGTGTTGCCGACGATCACAGCTCCGATGAGGATGGCGAGGACCGTGCTGCCGTTCACCGCGGCCTGGAGATAGACGAGGTCCTGATCGGCCCGGCCGAACTGGTTCGCGGTCCGGATGGTGGTGAGCTCGGGTTGGTCGTAGGCGATGCGCGTCGCCACCGCGGCGGGCGAGGATCCATGGGTCACCTTGACGAAGGCCAGGGTGACGATGCCGGGGACCCGGTTGTATCCCTGGATGGCCGGGAGGGGGAACATGGCACCGGCATCCCCGAAGGAGTTTCCGGTCGAGTAGATGCCCACCACGGTGTTCCAGGTCCCGTTGGCGTCGAACCGGTCACCGACGTGCAGCCCGAAGTTCGATGCTGCCGTCCAGCCCAGCATGACCTCGTGCGCCCCGCTGGACGCGTACGGGTGCCCGCTCACGACCTTGACGCCGAAGGCGGCGAGGTCACCGGGATTGATCCCGATCTCGATGAAGACCGGATTGTCGGCATTGATGTGCTCGGTCTCGACGAGGACACCCACCGCGCTGGCCACACCCGGGGTGTGGCTGATCCGGGCCAGCTCCTGGCGGTCGATGGTGCTCGTGATGATGCTGGACGCGCTTTTCTGGGCCACGGTGAAGTCGGCCTTGCCCACCGAGATGATGGCCGCCGCGGACTGCTCGAGGCCGCTGCTGGTGACATCGAGCGTCACCACCGCCATGACGGCGATGGCCACGGCGAAGGCCAGGCCGGCCGACCGGGCCTTTTTGGACCACAGGTTGCGGATGATGAGGTCGAAGAACGTCATAGGACCGGACCCGGACGCGGGGTCAGCGGCAAAACCGCTCCGCCTGCGTCCGCCGCCGTGGTCCGGTCGACCATCGGCGCCAACTGGCTGCCGTTCGAACCGTGCTCCATCGTTCCTTCCACCCGGGCTTCCTCTGTCGGACGATGTCCATTGTCAGGGGTGACAGGCAGATGCTGTAGGGCCGTTCGACCCCAATTCACCAGGAGGGCGGTTCGGCCCCGATCCGTCCGGTGCTGCCCCGCCGGCGTCGTTTCAGAGCGCCAACTGTCGGCGCTCGCCCGGTTGGAGCTCGACCACCTCGCCCTCGAGCCCGATCCGGACGGTTCCCTCGCCCCAGTCCCACACGTCCACGGTGAACAGACCATCGGCCACTGCCAGGCTCATCCACCGGTGGCGGAAGCGGATGTTGAGCGTCAGGCTGTGCAGCTCGCCGGGGAGGTGCGGGCTGAACCAGATGGCATCGTCATGGATTTCCATGCCCATGTAGCCGCGTTGGAGCAGGTCGACCGTGCCGGCCATGGCGCCCAGATGCACGCCTTCGGCGGTGGTTCCCCCCTGGGTGTCGTCCACGTCGCTGTAGAGGGCGTCTTCGAAGTACTCCCACGAGCGCTCCCGATCCAACCGGGCCAACACCCAACTGTGGACCACCCGGCTCAACGTCGAACCGTGGGACGTCCGCTTGGTGTAGTAGTCGATGGTGCGAGGGATGAAGTCGGGGCCGACGTCGTAGCCGAGCCTGTCCATGATGGCTCGGACTTCGTCGGCCGACAGGAGGTAGAAGAGCATGAGCACGTCGGCCTGCTTCGATGCCTTGTAGGCGTTGGGCGTGTCGCCCTCACTCTCCAGGATGCGGTCGAGGCGCGAGATGTCGCCGTAGCGGTCCCAGTAGGCACCCCAGTCCAGCTCGGCGAGTCCTTCGTAGCCCTCGAACTGGCTGATGATCCCGTCGTCATGGAAGACGAGGCGCATCTTGCGACTCACGTCGTCCCAGTGGGCGAGCTCGGCGTCCCCGATGGCCAGGCGGGCGCGAAGCTCGCTGCGCCGGGGCTCGGGCAGGAGATCGGCCAACTCGAGCGCGCGGCACAGGACCCACACGGCCATCACATTGGTGTAGGCATTGTTGTCCAGGCCGGGTGCCGCGGCACCGACGTAGCCGTCGTGGTACTCGTCGGGTCCCATCACCCCGTAGATCCCGTACCGGTCGACTGTCGGATCGTAGCGGGCGATGCTGGCCCAGAAACGGCCGATCTCGAAGATCATCTCCGCCCCGTAGTCGATCATGAATTCGATGTCGCCCGTCGCCTGGTAGTAGTGCCAGACGTTGTAGGCGATGGCCGAGCTGATGTGCCGTTGGAGATGCGACGCGTCGGGCAGCCAACGGCCGGACAGCGGGTTGAGGTGGACGACCTGTGCCTCCTCCCGTCCGTTGCTCCCGCTCTGCCAGGGGTACATGGCTCCGGCGAAGCCGGCCTCGCCGGCGGCCCAGCGGGCTTCCGGCAGACGCCGGTAGCGGTACAAGAGGAGCGACCGGACCAGTTCCGGGAGGTGCAGGTTCAGATAGGGGAAGATGAAGAGCTCGTCCCAGAAGATGTGACCGCGATAGGCCTCACCGTGCAGGCCGCGGGCGGGAACACCGACATCGAGGTCGAGGATGTTTCGGGAGGCGGTCTGGAGCAGATGGAAGATGTGGAGGTGGAGCACCAGGTGGGTCATGTCGCCGCCGTCCTCGACCTCCAGCGAGAACCGCCTCCACAGGCTGTCCCACTCGAGGGTGTGGGCGGCGAGCAGATCCGTGAAGTGTCCGGCGCGTCGGGTCAGGGCGCACGCCTCGGTCAGCGGATCTGTCGTCGACCGGTCCCTCGAGGTGAAGAGGGCCACCACCTTTTCGACGGTGACGGGCCGGGCTTCCTCGATCTCGAGGGAGAGCTCGTGGGTGACGGTCCCGGGCTCTGCTGACATTCGGCGATCGGAACCCACCGGCTCTCCGGCCCGGTAGACCCGCGTCCTCGACGCCTCTGCCATGAGCACGCCCGACTGGCTGGTGCGGGCCGTGAGGGTGACGGTTTCGTCGTCGAATTCAGCGGTGCTCACGTCGACGAGGTGGCGCTCGTCGAATTGGGCGTAGCGGGGCACGCCGGCGTTGATGATCCGGCCGTCGATCCCCGACCGCACAGACAGGCGCCCGGACCAGTTGTCCGCCGTCACCTCCGTCTCGAGGCCGGCGATGTGCGGGTCGGCCATGCTCACGAAGCGACGTTGCACCACCCGGGTGATCCGCCCGATGGCGTCCCGTACCCGGAGGGAGCGGCTCAGGGTGGCCCGGCGCAGGTCAAGCTCCTGTGAGTAGTCGAGGATGTCGGCCTGCCCGACGTCGAACCAGGGACCGCCGTCGATGCGGAAGGTGAACAGGAGCCAGTTGGGGAGATTGACGATGCTCTCGTTCTCCACCGCCCGTCCGGCGAGGTGGGTGGTCCGCCGGTCGTAGAGCCCGGCGACGTAGGTCCCCGGGTAGTGGATCCCGTCGGCCACCGCCTCCGGGGCGGCCCCTCGGGTGGCGAAGTACCCGTTCCCGAGGGTGCACAGCGCCTCACGGAGTCCTTCGTGGGCGGCATCGAACCGGCCGTACCTGAGCAACCATTCGTCGACGGCCACCGGTTCGAGCTCCGTGGACCGTTCCTTGTTGGCACTCACGAAGGTCCCCGAGGGACCTCGGGCCCGGCACCGGGAGAGCAGCCACCGCCGGAGCCTTCCATGACGCTGTCGACGGCAGGAGCACCGACTGGATCAGGCGCCGCCCCGGGCCCAAGAGCCCTGGTCGTGCGCCCTGTCAACTGGCCTTTCGGTGCCAGCGAGCCCGGATCCCGTGATGCTCGGGCCTGTCCGGGCCCGCATCGGGGGCCGGTGCCACCGCCTCGGAGGCGGCCACACTGCACGGCCCGCACACTCGGGCGCCTTCGACCATCCGGGTGGCGCGCACCAGGCCGCAGGTCTCGCACTTCCGTCCCAGATAGACCTGTGCCGTCACCGGCGCCGGTACCGCGGACATGGCCTGGAGCCGCTCCTGGACGTCGTCCTGGAGCACGTAGGCCCCGGATTCGGAGCGGGTGACGAGGTCCCACGCCAGGAGCTGGTGTATCAACGGGGCGAGGCGATCGAGCCGCTGGGCGTGCTCGAACCCGATGGGGACGGTGATGGTGGTTGGTTCCGCCGGGTCTCCGGTCGGGGTTACCGCCTGCACGTGAATCACGGGACCCTCCTTCGTGCTGCACCCCGGAGCACTGCGTTCACTCCGATGGTGTCATCATAGCGCCGCATCTGCGTCTTCGACGGGCGCACACGCGGGTCGATTTGGCGGCTGACGACCGGTCGGGTCATCCGACGGACGGGCGGTCGGGCCATGAGAGGATCGGTCCCGTGCTCGTGTTGGTGGTGGTGCTCGCGGGAGCGTTCGCGTTGGTGAACGGAATCCATGACGCCGGCAACGCCATTGCCGCTCCGATCGTCACCCGCGCCGCCCGGCCGGCTCCCGCGGTGGTCTTCGCCGCCGTCTTCCATGTGCTCGGTGCGCTGGTGGTGGGGACGGCCGTGGCCGCCACGGTGGCCGGCATCGTCCTCGTCCCGGCCGCCCAGGTGCTGGACGTGTTGGCCGCTGCGGTGCTCGGTGCCCTGGTGTGGAACCTCGTCACCCTGTGGTGGGGCCTGCCCTGCAGCTCGGGCCACTGTCTGGTCGGAGCCCTGGCCGGGGCGGCCATCGCCGAGGGTGGGCTCACCGCCGTTCGCTGGGGCGGACTGAACGGCCTGCGCCCCGTAGGGGTGTTCGGTTCGCTCCTGTGGCTCCTCATCTCTTCGGCGGTCGCCCTGCCCCTGGCCGCCATGGGCATCCGCCTGGCTCGCCGGTCCCTCCGGAAGGCCAGGCGGGAGGTCGAGGGGCCGGTCCGGGGCGGTGAGCTGGCGGCCTCGGCCGGATTGGCGTTCGCCCACGGTTCCAATGACGCCCAAAAGACGATGGGCCTGATGACGGCGGCGCTGGTCGCCAACGGCAACCTCACCCATTTCGCCGTTCCCTTCTGGGTGGTGCTCGCCTCCGCTCTCCTTTTGACCCTCGGTACGTTGCTCGGCGGGTGGCGGGTGGTCCGCACGCTCGGCCGCCGCATCTATCGCCTCCGTTCGCTGGACGGTCTGGTCAGCCAGGGCTCGTCGGCCGCCATCGTCCTGGTCGCCTCGCTGGCCGGAGCCCCCATCAGCACCTCCGACGTGGTGGCCCCCGCGGTCGTCGGCGTCGGCACCGGGGAACGTTGGCGCCACGTACGCTGGGCCGTGGTCGGCGAGATCGGGCTGGCGTGGCTGGTCACCTTGCCCGTGAGCGCGGCGCTCGGCGCTCTGTTCCTCGTGATCTGGAGGTGGCTCGGATGAGACGCTGGTTCCTACCCGAGTCACCGGATCTGCTCGGGCTTCTCGTGCGTCAGGGCGACATCGCGGTCCGGGGCATGGACTCCCTCTGCGCCTGGTCGAAGGGCGACCCCTCCCAGGCCGCGGTCATCCGGGCCATTGAGCACGAGGGGGATCGGGCCGGCCGGGAGGTCCTCATCGCGGTGAAGAGCGCCTTCGTGACCCCGGTCAACCCCGAGGACATCTACGAGATCTCCGAACGGCTCGATTCGGTCCTCAACGGGGCGAAGAACCTGATCCGTGAAGCCGAGCTCGTGCAGATGGAACCCGATCCTCCGATGGCCGAGATGGCGGACCTCATCTCGCTCGGGGTCCGCGACCTGGTTCGGGCCTTTCCCGATCTCGCTTCCCATCCCGACACGGCCACCGAGTGCGCCGACGCCGCGGTCCGACAGCAGCGTGCCCTCGAGCATGTCTACCGCCGGGCCATGTCAGCCCTCCTCGAGATCGACGACATCCATGAGGTGTCAGGCCGACGTGAGCTCTACCGCCGTTACGCCCGGGTCGGCGACGGGATCGAAGGGGTGGCCCACCGGATCTGGTACGCGGTGGTCAAGGAGGCCTAGCGGCGGCGACCTGGCGGCGGGGCGGCCGATGTCAGGGTGAGGAGGGGAAGACCAGGACGGCGGCCCCGTTGACCCGGTCGTGGGCCAGGTCGGCGAGTGCTCGATCGGCCCGATCCCACCCGTACGCCACCGTGGACACCCGCACCGGGATACGGGCGGCGGCCTCGAGGAACTCGATCCCGTCGTGGCGGGTGTTGGCCGTCACGCTGCACAGGGCGCGCTCCTCGAAGAGGTGTCGCTGGTAGTCGAGCACGGGGATGTCGCTCAGGTGGATACCGGCGATGGCCAAGGTGCCACCGCGGTCGAGGGCTTCCAGCGCCGGTAGGACCAGCGTCCCCACCGGTGCGAACAGGATGGCGGCGTCGAGCGGTTCCGGCGGCGGGTCGGCGGCATCACCGGCACTGGCCGCACCCAGCTCGAGCGCGAGGGCGCGGGCTTCGGGTGCCCGGGTCATGACATGCACCCGGGCGCCTTCGGCCAGGGCGATCTGGGCCGTGAGATGGGCCGAACCACCGAAGCCGTAGATCCCGAGCCGTCCCCCGGGCGGGAGTCGCGAGCGGCGCAGCGCCCGGTAGCCGATGATCCCCGCACACAGGAGCGGTGCCGCCTCCTCGTCGCTGAACACCTCTGGAACCAGGTATCCGTACTTCTCGTCGACGACGACGTGGTCGGCATAGCCGCCGTCGATGTCCCAGCCGGTGAAGACGGGTGCGATGCAGAGGTTCTCGCCATCGGCCACGCAGTAGCGGCACGTCCCACAGGTGTGGGCCAGCCAGGGCACGCCGACCCGGTCCCCCACCTTGAACCGGACGCAGTCCGGCCCGAGCTGGTCGACGAGCCCGACCACCTCGTGACCGGGCACGACCCCCTGATGCCTGGGGGCGAGGTCACCCTCGGCCAGATGGAGATCGGTCCGGCACACGCCACAGACGCGCACTCGCAGCCGCACCTGGCCCGACCCCGGCACCGGGACCCTCCGTTCGACGCGCCGGAGAGGATGGGAGTCGATCGGGCCCGGCTTGTCCACCACCCAGGCGTTCATCGTCTCGGAGGTCATGGTCCGCTCCTGACCGGTCGTTGTCGAATCCTCACCCGGCGAACGGTCGGTCCCGACCGGTCGTGGCCGGGACGGGCCCCGTCTGTCACTCCTCGGCGCGGAAGACCAGCACGGGGCAGCGGGCGTTGGTCACGCAGTGCTCGCTCACCGACCCGAGGAGCATGCCCGCGAACTCGCCGTGGCCGCGGCTTCCGACCACGAGCAGGTCGGCCCCCAGGGACGCCTTCACCAGGAGGGGCGCGGGATGGCCCTCGAGCACGGTCGACCTGAAAGCGACGGTGGGATGGGCTTTGCGCACTGGCTCGAGGGTCTTGTCGAGCGATTGCTCTGCTTCGTGGGCCGGGTCGTACCCGGAGGGAACCGGCAACGACCACCCGTAACTGGTCGGCCATTCCCACGTCATCACGACCTCGAGATCGGCTCCGGTGAGCTCCGCCTGGCGGGCGGCCCACTCCACCGCCTTCGTCGAGGCCGGTGAGCCGTCGGTGCCGACGACGATCCGATGGCTGCTGTCCGGCTGGCTACTCATCATCCGTCCTTTCATGCGCTCCTGTTGGCGTGTCGATCGTGCCCGGTGCGTGTCACGTGCCCGGTCGGGCCCGGGCACCCGCCTCGACGATGGTGCCCCGATTGCCCTCGAGCATTTCGGCGGCGTCCTGCAGCCTACCGATCATGGCGCGGTGCCCGGTCGCCTCGACGAACCGGCAGGCGGCCTCGATCTTGGGGCCCATCGACCCGGCCGGAAACTGCAGAGCCCGCAGTTCTGTCGGAGTCGTCCGCAGGATGGCGCGGGCCGATGCGGTACCGAAGTCGGTCTCGACGTGGGGCACATCGGTGAGCAGCAGGAGGGCGTCAGCGCCGATGTCATGGGCGAGCATGGCCGCGGTGAGGTCCTTGTCGACGACGGCCTCGACACCGTGCAGCATCCCGTCCCCGCTCCGGGCCACCGGAATTCCACCACCCCCGGCGCACACCACCGTGGCCCCCTTGGCCACCAGCGTGCGGATGGTCGCCATCTCGACCAGCGAATGCGGTTCGGGGGAGGCGACCACCCGGCGCCACGATCCCCCGTCGGGCCGGATCTGCCATCCGCGCCGGTGGGCCAGGCGCTCGGCTTCCTCCTGTTCGTAGACGGGACCCACGAACTTGGTCGGGTGGTCGAAGGCGGGGTCGTCGGCACCGACCAGTGTCTGACAGATCAGGCTGACCACCTCCCGTCCCGGCAGCGCGTTCTCGAGGGCCTGCAGGAGGAAGTAGCCGATCATCCCCTGGGTCTGCGCACCCAGCACGTCGAAGGGAAACGGGTGGGGGAGCGCGGGGTCGGTGGCGCTCTCGAGGGCCAGCAGCCCGACTTGGGGGCCGTTGCCGTGGGTGATGACGAGATCGTGGTCGCGGACCAGAGGGACCAGGGCATCCACGGCCACCTGGACGTGCTTCTCCTGGATCTCGGCCAGCGGCGTCTCCCCGCGCTCGAGGAGGGCGTTGCCGCCCAGCGCCACCACCAGTCGCATCTCAGTCCCCGATGGTGGCGACCATCGCCGCCTTGATGGTGTGGAGACGGTTCTCTGCCTGGTCGAAGACAATGGATGCCGCGGACTCGAACACCTCGTCGGTGACCTCCAGCGCGTCGAGCCCCCACTTCTCGTGGATCTGGCGGCCGATTTCGGTGTCGGAGTTGTGGATGGCGGGCAGGCAGTGCATGAACTTGACCCCGGGGTTCCCGGTGGCCGCCATCAGCTCGGCGTTGACCTGGTAGGGCAGCATCCGGTTGATCCGGGCGTCCCAATCGGACGGCGGTTCCCCCATCGAGACCCACACGTCGGTGTAGATGAAATCGGCGCCCCTGACCCCCGACTGCACGTCGCTCCCGACCGAGATGCGGGCATCCGACCGCTCGCCCAACCGATCGGCCATGGCCTGCACCTGCGGCGTGGGCAGCAACGTCTCCGGGCCGACGATCCGGACGTCCATCCCCAACAGGGCCCCGGTCACCAGGAGCGAGTTGGCGGTGTTGTTGGAGGCGTCACCCAGGTAGCAGAGGGTGACCCGCTCGAGGGGCTCGTCGTGGTGGTCGCGCATGGTGAGCACGTCGGCCAGCATCTGGGTGGGGTGCCACTGATCGGTCAGCCCGTTCCACACCGGCACCCCGGCGAACCTCCCCAACTCCTCGATCGTGTCCTGGGAGAAGCCGCGGTACTCGATGCCGTCGAACATCCGGCCGAGCACCCGGGCCGTGTCCTTCATGGTCTCCTTGTGGCCGATATGGGACTCCTCCGGCCCGAGGTAGGTCACGTGGGCCCCTTGGTCGTGGGCACCGACTTCGAACGCCGATCTGGTCCGGGTGGACGCCTTCTCGAAGATGAGGGCGATGTTGCGCCCGACCATCCGCTGGCGTTCACTCCCCGAACGCTTCTCCTGGCGCAGCTGCTCAGCCAGGTCGACCAGGTAGAGGAACTCGAACTTGGTGAAGTCAGCCTCCTTGAGCAGGTTCCTTCCCTGAAGGTTCATGGCAGCTCTCCGTTCCGTGGTGACCGGTTATGCCGGATCGCGCTGGATGGGACAGGTCATGCACCGTGGGCCACCACGGCCCCGTCCGAGCTCGCTGCCGGCGATGGACACGACCTCGATCCCATTCTTGCGCAACATGGTGTTGGTGGCCACGTTGCGCTCGTAGCCGAAGACGACGCCGGGGGCGACGGCGAGGTAGTTGGTGCCGTCGTCCCACTGCTCACGCTCGGCGGCCCGGACATCCTCGTCGGTGGTCAGAACGGTGACCTCGGGCACCTCCAGCAGCCCGGCCAGGGTGTCCCACAGGTTGTGGTTGCGGACCACGGACAGCTCACCCTGCTTCTCGGTGTCGGTGACGGTCCAGCTGCGCAGGTGCCGGTCGAAATAGGGATAGAGCACGAAGGTGGCCCGATCGACCATGGACATCACCGTGTCGAGATGCATGAAGGCGTGCGACCGGGGGAGCTCGATGGCCACCACCGTCGTGGCCTGCCCGGCGTCGAACAGCGCGTGGGCCACCGTCTCGACGGCCATCGGGGTCGTGCGCTCACCCATGCCGATGAGCACGGCACCGTTGCCGATGACGTGGACATCACCACCCTCGATGGTGGCCGGCTGGTAGTTGCGGTCCTCGTCGCCGTAGTAGGTGACGAAATCGGCTCCGGCGAACAGGGGATGGAAGCGGTAGATGGCCCGGGTGTGGAGCGACTCGCGCTGCCGGGCCGGCTTGGCCATCGGGTTCACCGTCACGCCACCGTAGATCCAGCACGAGTTGTCCCGCTGGAAGAGGTGGTTGGGCAGCGGGGTGAGGATGAAGTCGTCGGCCCGAAGCATGTCCCACTTCAGGCTGTGGGCCCGCAGCGGTTGCAGGTCGGCCTTCAGCACCCCACCCACCAGGTACTCGGCCAGCTCGACCCCGTCCAGACCGTCGAACAGTCGCCGAACCGGTCCGACCAGCGACGGGCCCAGGTTCTCCGGCGTGCACACGCGGTCGAGGACGAAGGCCCGTCCCTCGGGAAGCTCGAGCGTCTCGGCCAGGAGCCGACCGTAGAGGTGCACCTGCACCCCCTTGTCCCGGAGGGCCTCGGCGAAGGCGTCGTGCTCCTCCTTCGCCTTCTTGGCCCACATCACGTCGTCGAAGAGAAGCTCGCCGATGTTGTCGGGCGTCAGCCGGGACAGCTCGAGCCCGGGCCGGTGCACGATGGCCTGGCGCAGCCGGCCGACCTCGGATCCGACGTTGAAGGTCATGACAGCCTTTCGTTGGTCGGTGCGGCCAGGGACGGGGCGACCAGATCGGCGTCGGACAGCACGGCCGCGTGGCCGTTGCCGCTGTCGTTACCGGAGGCGCCGTTCACTCCGTCGGCCAGCCCCAGTTGGGGGAGATCGACCGGCTCGCTGGTCTCACCGAGGCGCTGGCGACGGGCATTGAGGAAGGCGAACAGGATGAGGCCGGCCAGGATCACCACCAGGGCCTGGTAGACGACCTGGTAGCCGGAGGCGAACGTCACCCACATGGAGAAGAGCACGCTGGCACCCGCCACCGAGAGGTCGCGGGCCAGCAGCCACCCGTTGACAGTCCGGCGACGGGAGACCAGGAAGGTCAGCTGGGCGATGGCCGACATGAAGTAGGGGATGGCCACCGTGACCACGGTCAGATCGACCAGGTAGGTGAAGACGGTCAACCCGGACGTGGTGGTGTAGCGCCAGAGCATGAGCAGCGATGGCAGCGCCGTCCCGACGAGGATGCCGAACCACGCCGTCCCGTTGCGGTCCTTCCAGGCGAAGGGCCGCGGGAACATGTCGTCCTGGGCCATGGCCCGGGAGGTCTCGGTCACGATCAGGGTCCAGCCGTTGAGGGCTCCGATCCCCGAGATCACCGCGATGGCGGCGATGAACTTTCCGGCCCACGCCTCGTGGGGGAAGATCGACTGGAAGGCGTTGACGAACGGCGATCCGGTGTTCACGAGCGTGTGGTGGGCGACAAGCCCCATCACCACCGCAGTCACCAGCACGTAGAGCACGGCGCTGAGGGCGGTGCCGAGCAGCGAAGCCCGGCTGACGTTCACACGAGGGTTCTTCACCCGCTTGGCCGTCATGGCCGCGGCCTCGACGCCGATGAAGGAGAAGAGGGCCACGCCGGCGGCGATCCCGATGCCGCTGTAGAGGCTGCCGCCCGAGGCGTTGAACGGTCCGAAGTGTGCACTCTGGACGAAGAACCACCCGATGACCCCGACGAACAGGAGGGGGAGGAACTTGAGGACCACGGTGACGTTCTGGAACCACGCCATCTGGCGGATTCCCACCAGGTTGATGATGGCCGGGACCCACAGGCCGACCATGGCGATGCCCCAGTTCTCGATACCGCTGACGTGCGCCCACCCGAACAGCGCGTCCACGTAGAACACCCAGGACGAGACGATGGCCGCGTTGCCGGCCCAGGATTGGATCCAGTAGCACCAGCCGACCAGGTAGCCGGCGAAATCGCCGAACTCGTGACGCGAGTATGCGTAGAGGCCACCGTCGCTGTTGGGCACCCGTCTGGTGAGTTGGCCGAACAGGATGGCCAGCAGCATGGCGCCGATGGCGATGACCCCGAGGACGACGATGCCCATGGTGCCCGCGCCGGCCAGCACCGCCGGCATGGTGAACACACCGGTACCCACGATGCTGCCGATGACGAGGCCGGTGGCCGAGGTCAGGCCCAGTGCATGGGCTTTTTCCCGGTTCCGTGGCGAGAGTGGCGCCCCGGGGGATCCCGATTGCGGTGGCACGGCCGGCTGTGTCTCGGGCCGCTCGCTGGTGAGTGACATCGGAGCTCCTCTCGGGCTGGCCACCGTCGCGTTGACGAGGCGCTGCTTCTCGTTCAGCCCATTGTGTAGAGCCGGGCCCCCTTCGGCCTAGGGCCCAAAGTCACCTTGATTTCGGCCGTGCGTGCCTCGAGCGGCGGCGGGGCCAGGGCGCGCGCTGGCCCCTGGGGTGAGGGCGTCGCCGGGGTGAATGGCCACCGGGCCGCCGGGGTGAATGGCCACCGGGCCGCCGGGGTGAATGGCGTCGGGCCGCCGGGGTGAATGGCCACCGGGCCGATGTGCAACAGGTGGTGCGCCACAATGTGGGACGAGTGGGCCGGTCCCGATGGCTACTGGAGGATGGGGACCTGCCAGGTGAGGATGGTTCCACCGGTGGGCGCGTCCTCGATCAGGAATTCGCCGTGCAGCTTCTCGGCGCGGCGCCCCATGTTCCCGAGCCCGAGGCCTCCGGCCGGTTCCGAGCCGGACATGCCTTGTCCGTCGTCGATGACTTGGAGCCGGCAGGACCCGTCGGCCACGCGGATGGCGACGGTGGCCGCAGAAGCCTTGGCGTGTCGGCCGATGTTGCTCACCGCCTCACGAATGACGGCCAGAACGTGCTCGCGCACGACATCGGGGACGGCCGTATCGACAGGCCCGTCGAACGAAGCACGGACACCGAACCCGACAACCGGCTGCAGGTCGGCCAGCAGCGAGACGACATCGTCACGGAGCCCACGGCCGATCCTGTCCGTCCCGAGCTCGAAGATGCTGGTGCGGACCTGTCGGATGGTGTCGTCGATGTCGGCGATGGTCGATGTCAACCGATCGGCGTCCGCTGCTGCCGAGGGGTTGGACGCCATACTCTGCAGGGAGAGTCCGATGGCGAACAGGCGCTGGATGACCGTGTCGTGCAGATCCCGGGCCAGCCGGTCCCGCTCCTCGTAGATGGCGACTTCTTGGACCCGCTGGTGGAGCCGGGCGTTCTCGATGGCGATGCCGGCGGCCAAGGCGAGGGCCTCGATCAACGCCTCGTCGTCGCGGGTGAACTCCTTCCAGCCGACCTTGTCGGTGAGGTAGAGGTTGCCGTACACGTCGTCGCGCACCTTGATGGGCACACCCAGGAACGAGGTCATCGGGGGATGGTTGGCGGGGAATCCGTAGCTCTCCGTGTGGGAACCCAGCTCCGTGACCCGTAGGGCGCGTGGATCAATGATCAGCGTTCCGAGGACGCCCCTGCCTGTGGGACGTGAACCGATCCGCTCTTCCTGATCGGGATCGAGCCCGACCGTGATGAACTCGGAGAGTGCGGTGCCCTCGTTGTTGAGAACGCCGAGCGCACCGTAGCGGGCGTTGGTCATCGAGCAGGCCTCCTCGACGATGTGCCGCAGCAACGAGGGTAGGTCGAGGTCGGCTTCCAGCAGCAACGTGGCTTCGAGAACGCGCCGCAGCTTGGCGGGATCCTCAATCGAGTGGTACGGCATGAGGTCCTCCAGACGAGCGCAGCGCTCGAGGTCCTTTCGCAGCCAGACCAGCTAAGGTTGTAACCGCTGACCGCGAACCAACTCTAGCGCGGTCGGCGAGCCGGAAGCTCTGGTCGTTGACCGGAAGTGACCGATCAGGTGCCTGGGAGCCAGTTCGAGGAGCGGCTGAATGAGCATACGGATCTTCCTCCTCGACGATCACGAGATCGTCAGGACCGGGCTCCGATCGATGTTCGAGGCCGCGGAGGGTTTTGTCGTCGTCGGCGAGGCGGCCACCGCGGGCGAGGCCCTGGACCGGATCCCTCCCACCAGTCCCCATGTGGCCATCCTGGACGTCCGGCTTCCAGACGGGAGCGGCATCGAGGTCTGCCGCGAGAT
>JBEKOI010000075.1:0-19212 GCA_049521915.1 Acidimicrobiales bacterium
TCATCCACCTGAACGGCGATGATCAAGGACCTGGTGCGGTGTCGGTCAGCCTCGAAGGTCCTCAGTGCATCGGCCAGTTTGGTCCGCGCCTGTGCGACATCGCCGGCCGTCAGTGCTTTGCTCATCTCGTTACCGGACTGGAGCAGCCTGAGCGTATTTCGGTACACCTCCTCATTGGCCCGGAGGGCAACCTGGAGGTCCTTTGCGGCATCGACAAGCTCTTCGATTCTTTGCATCGCGGCGTCACGGGACCCGGTCATGGCAAATGCCGGTGGTGCGTGCTCGGGGTCCCGGAACCTTCGTGGGCCATGGTCCCGCCGACGGTGAAGCTTCCGATGCAGGTCCCGCGCGTGGCGAGTATCGCTGCTGGCCAAGCGGCTTTGCCGGCAGTCTGGAAGTTGCCGACCGCGTTGCAGTTCACGGTCGTTGGGGGATGGTGGCCGACGCAGGCGCCGAATCGCCGATCACCGAGCCGACCACTGCGCTCCCGAACACCGGCGAGCCGGTCCGCACAGCCCGCGGACTTCTCTCACGCCGAACACACATCAATCCACGCCCACCGCCTTTGGGTCCCGCTACCACATCCGCCTTCCGACGTATAACACGGATCGTCGGAGACGGCAACCCTTGCCGCCGGGAGTGACCGTCTCAACCGTGAGGATGTTCGACGGGAGGCTCGGCTCAGCGGTGGGTGATGCCCCACGAACCGGTCCACCGGCCACCGGGCCGCAGCACGGCCACGTCGACGCCGGACCGGAAGGCGTCGGGCGGACAGCTCATCGGCTCCACGGCCAACGCCGTACGACGGTGGTCGGCATCCAGGGTGTCACCGGTGTAGATCATGAAGTAGGAGAACCGCTCGTCGACCCACAGGGTCGACCCGCAGGCTCCATCGGGGTGATCGAGCTCGACCCGGGCCCGGCCGTCCGCACCTCGCTTCAAGTCGGTGAAGGCGGTGTCCAGCCTGGTCACCCCGATGAGCCGGCCCCGGCTGAAGTCGAACTCGGTCCCTTCGATCGGACCGCTGCCGGTCGGGATTCCCCGGTCGTCGGCGAACAGCCTGCGCTGGGAGGGGATCTCCAACCGGATCTGGTCGACGGTCGGGGTGCCCACGGTGAGATAGGGATGGAATCCGATGCCGAAGGGCAGGTCGGTGGGTCCGATGTTGTCGGCGTCGACGACCACGGTGAGCCCGTCCCGACCCAACCGGTACTCGACCATCAGCCCCAGGGCGAACGGATAGGCCGGAGACGGGCGCAGCTCGAGCGCCATGCTCACCCGGTTCTGCGCCCGACCCACCATGCGCCAGGGCATCCAGCGCACGAGGCCGTGGATGGCGTTGTTGGCCGTGAGCTCGTTGATGGGCGCCTGGGCATCGGTGCCTTCGAAGGAGTAGCGACCGTCACCGAGGCGGTTGGGCCACGGGGCGAGCACCTGGCCCCTGCCCCCCTGACTCCACTCCTCCGGCCCGAAGCCGTCGATCACCGCCCGGTCGCCCACTGTGAACGACCTGAGCGTGGCTCCGACCTCGGTGATGACGGCCCGCTGATGCCCATGACCGATGACCCACTGGTGCCCTGTGCTGGCGGTGGTCTCGGCCGGTCGTTGATCTTCGGCAGGTGGTCGAGTGCTCATGGGCGTGGGATATTGTTCCTCTGTCCAGCCAACCCCGGGGTCGCTGACGTCGCCCGGTATGGTAGGCCAAAGGGCCGCGGGGGCCCGACGGACGAGCAATCCGACCGCCACTTCGCCC
Source organism: Acidimicrobiales bacterium (assembly GCA_049521915.1). GTDB lineage: Bacteria > Actinomycetota > Acidimicrobiia > Acidimicrobiales > RAAP-2 > Bog-756. Next base: position 1,754 of record JBEKOI010000075.1, read on the forward strand.
GGCCCCGGCCCCATTTCCTGCCCCGACCGACGGGAACGTCCTGTATGCGTATCCTCATCACCAATGACGACGGCGTGTTCGCGCCGGGCATCGCCGCCCTGGCCCGCGGGCTGGCTGCCGACCTCGGCGACCGCCACGAACTGTTCGTGGTCGCTCCCCTGGCCGACCACAGCGGGGCCGGAGCTGCGGTGGGTCCGGTCTACGAGCGGGAGTCGATCCCCTACGAGACGGTCGAGATCCCCGGCCTGGCCGACGTTCCGACCTTCGGAATCGAAGGCCCACCGGCCCTGGCCGTCATCTTGGCCTGCATCGAGGGCTTCGGCCCGCGCCCCGACCTGGTCGTCTCGGGAATCAACCACGGGGTCAACGCCGGGCGCTCCGCGCTGCACTCGGGGACCGTCGGGGCCACCCTGACCGCAGCCCAGTTCGGCGTACGCGGCCTCGCGGTCAGCATCGCCTGGGGAGAGGACCCCGTCCCCTGGGAGACGCCGGTATCCCTGGCCGCGGGCATCGTCCCGGCCCTGGAGACCCTGGCCCCGGCCACGATTCTCAACCTCAATGTCCCAGCGGTGGCGCCGCACCTGCTCCGAGGTCTCCGCCACGGAACGCTCGGAACCGTCGGGCTCATCCGAGCCGTGCGTCCCGAGCACACCCCCTTCCCGGTCAGAGGCACCCCGGTCGATCCGACCTCCAAGGCCATCGTCCTCGCCCTGCGCGGGATGGGGGTGGCGTCGGACCGTCTGGCCGAGCGGGCCGAGCTCGAACCCGATTCCGACGCCCTGCTCGTGGCCGAGGGGTGGGCCACCCTCACACCGTTGCTCGGGGTGCGCGAGGACGCCTCCGAACTGGGCCGCACCGCCCTGGAGGCGGCACTGGCCACCTACCGGCCATCGGGTTCTTGACCACCGCCTCGGCGACCCGGCCACCTCGACGGGGCTCGGGCGCCCCCTCGACCTGGCTTCGTCCCGTCTGATACCACTCTGAGTAGTTATACTGTTACTCACAGCATTTTGGCCGAACGTCGGCATACCTTCGACCCGAGGAGCCCCACGAGGTGCGCAACCCACGCTCGCTTGCGGCTGTCGGTGTGTCCATCGGCCTGGCGGCGGTGGCCATGATCGTCTTCCAGCCCTCGGCCAGCGTGGCGGGGGCGTCCGGGGTGCCCCTCCCCCACCAGACGGGCCTGGCCGGGAGGACGGCCGCCCAGGTCGGATCCCGACTGTTGATCGACAGCCTCTCCGACCCGGCCCCGTCGGCGGGAAGCGGGTCCGGGTCGCGGGGCGGTGGCGCCGGATCCGAGACGATCGCCCTGGCTTCGCTGCACCTTTCGGCCCCCGTCAGCCACCACCCCGCCCGTCGGTCGGCGACGACCACCAGACCAGCGGCCACGGTTGCCGTCCCTCCCCCGGCACTTCGCGCGCCCACGGCACCGGCGGCTCCGGCTCCGGTGGCTCCTCCTCCCGTCGCCCCTGCCGCCCCCGTCGCCCCTGCCGCCCCTGCCGCCCCGGTGGCTCCTGCCGCTCCTGCTGCTCCGGTGGCTCCCACCCCCGGTATCTGGGCCGAGCTCCGCGAGTGCGAATCCGGCGACAACTACACCATCGACACCGGCAACGGCTATTACGGGGCATACCAATTCGCGGCCGCCACCTGGCAGGGTCTGGGCTATCCGGGCCTTCCGAACCAGGCCCCCCCGGCCGTCCAGGACCAGGCCGCCGCCCAGCTGCAGGCTCGGAGCGGCTGGGCCCCGTGGCCCGAGTGCTCGATCAAGCTCGGCCTCTGAACACCGAGGGCAACGCTCCCCTGCTCCCCTGCTCCCCTGCGGCCCGGCGCCGACGGCGGGGTCGCACCTGAGGATCGGCCCCCGACTACTCCAGCTGGTCGTCCAGCCAGTCGAAGGTGACTTGCGCGGAGAGCCGGATGTTGTCCGACTGGCAGTGGGTCGAAGCACCGTCGTCGGCCCGGAAGACGACCGCAGCCGCCGGACCTCCCACCCCTTCGACGAAGGCGTCGAATTGGGCCCGCGGCTCGGGTCCCTCACGATCGCCGATCAGGGCCAGCACCGGGCACCGAATGGCTGACACCATGCCGTCGAGCCGGTAGGAGTCCATGGCCCGGCGCCAGGCGTGGAACGACGGCACGCCGAAGCGACGGCAGATCGCCCCGATCCCCCACTGCATCTGGCGGGGCATCAGGTCCTCGGGGACCCCGATGACGTCTTCGGGCCGGATGTCACGGGACATCCGGTAGACGTCGGAGCCGACCCACGCCTCCATGTACCGCCCCATGTCGACGATCGGTGGGTTGGCCACCAACGCACCCACCCTGTCATCGGTGGCCGCACTCCGGGCGGCGAAGTACGAGCCGAAGCTCTGGCCGGCCAGGGCCACCCGGGCCGGGTCGATGTCGAGGCGCCCGGTGAGGTGGTCGATCACCGCACCGATCGGCACCTCGTAGTCGGGTCGGAAGGTCATCTGCGGGTTCAGCCGCATGCAGCCCGGTTGACCGGGTCCGTCGAAGACGAACACGTTCCATCCGCGTTCGGCCCCCGGGGCGCCCAGGTGGAAGTAGAGCTCCTCGGCGCTGGAATCGAATCCTCCCACCGCCACCAGGGTGGGCGGCCGGCGGTCGCCGGGCTGCCGGTCGCCGACGGCCGGGCGGACCATGTAGCCGGGGAGTGACCCTCCCTCATAGGGGACCTCGATCCGCTCCACCGGTGGATCCCGGAGCCTGGCGCCGGCGGCGAAGCAGGCCTGGCTGTGCTCCCCCAACCGATGCCATCCGCCGCTCGGGGCGTCGGCGTAGTACTCCGCGGTCCGGTAGTAGGTCGACGCCCGCAGCAGGTGGTCGCGGGCACTGACCCGGCGACCCGCCTCGAGGCAGGCCCGCCCCCGGTTCTCCGCCACGACGGCCAGGCACTCTCCCACCGTCGAGCCTCCGTAGTCGGCGACCCCCATTGCCCGGATCAGCTGGTAGTCGAACTCGTCGTCCCGGAACCCCTCCACGCGGACGGCGCTCCGGACGACATCGGAGTCTTCGAAGGACACGACCCTCATTTCTGCTCGACGCCGACGCGGCCCCGGGGTGCGGAGCCACACGGCAACTGCTGGTCATTGTGCCCGAAGACCGGCCTACCCTGTGTCATGCGCGTCGCCGCGGTCCAGACGACAGCCGGACCCGATCGCGGCCAGAACCTGGAGGCCGCCGGCGCCCTGGTGGAGGAAGCGGTGCTCGGGGGTGCGGCGCTGGTCGTCCTGCCCGAGTACTTCTCGGTGGCCGGGAACTCCGACGGCCTGCGCCGGAACGCCGAACCGCTGGCCGGTCCCACCGTGTCCTGGGCCTCCCACCTGGCCGAGCGGACGGGGACCTGGCTCGTGGCCGGCAGCTTTCCCGAGAGGCCGGCCGACGATGCCGCGGACCGACGCCTGTCCAACACGAGCTGCCTGATCAGCCCCACCGGGTCGATCGAAGCGGTCTACCGGAAGATCCATCTGTTCGACACGACCGTGGCCGGCGCCGCCTTCTGCGAGTCGGCGACCATGGCGCCGGGCCAGGAGCTCCAGGTGACCCCGCTGGGCCGGTCGGACCGACCCGGAAGCCCGGACCAGGTGCTCGGGCTCTCCCTCTGCTACGACCTCCGTTTCCCCGAGATGTATCGCATCATGGCGCTGCTCGGAGCCACGGTCATGGCCGTTCCCGCCGCCTTCACCGCGGCCACCGGCCCCGCCCACTGGGAGGTGCTGCTCCGGGCCAGAGCCATCGAGAACCAGGTCTTCGTGATCGGTGCCGGCCAGGTCGGCCGGCTCCCGGCCGGGATGCCGAGGTGCCACGGCCACTCGATGATCGTCGATCCGTGGGGTTCGATCCTGGCCGAGCGGGCCGAGCCCGGTCCGGGCGTGGTCCTGGCCGATCTGGACGCCGGGCGTCAACGAGAGATCCGCTCTGAGCTGCCGGTTTTGGCCAATCGCCGCTCCGACGCCTACCGTTGGCCGGATGAGGAGACCGGGGGCCCTCGGGGGCACGGGGGGTAACGGGGACGAGCACGGCGGTCAGAACCCCGCCGCGGCGCCGTTCGAGGTCGGCGTCTTCGACGTTGAAGGATCGCAGCTCTACTACGAGATCCACGGGCACGGTCCGCGCGTTCTCGTGTTCATGCACGGGATCCTCATGGATTCCAACATGAACCGCCGGCTGGCCACCGACCTGGCCGCCACCGGCCATCGGGTCATCCTGCTCGACCTGCCCGGCCACGGACGATCGGAGAAGCCCAAGCGGGCGTCGTTCCACCGGATGGACACCTATGCCGAGCACGTGGTGGTGCTGCTGGACCATCTGGGCATCGAGCGCGCCGTGGTCGGAGGTGTCTCGCTGGGGGCCAACGTGAGCCTGCTGGTCGCGGCCCAGGCACCGGAGCGGGTGCAGGGCATGGTCCTCGAGATGCCGGTGCTGGAGTGGGCGGTCCCGGCCGCGGCCATCACCTTCGTGCCCATGCTGCTCGCCGTCCACTTCGCCCGCCCACTGGTCAGGCAGACGGCGTCGGTCTTCCGGCGCCTGCCCCGCACCGGTATCGGCGCCCTCGACAGCGCCATGAACTCGCTCTCCAACGATCCGACCGAGACAGCCGCGGTTCTGCACGGGATCCTGGCCGGACCCATTGCTCCCACGGTGCGACAGCGTGCGGCCATGGACGTCCCGGCGCTGGTGATCGGGCACCGGGTGGACCGGATCCATCCCTTCCACGATGCCGAGCAACTGGCCCGGCGACTCCCGAAGGGCCGGCTCATCCAGGCCAACTCCATGCTCGAGCTGCGGGTGAACCCCGAGCGGTTGACCGGCGAGATCGCCCAGTTCCTCGACGACGTCTGGGAGCCACCGGCCGAGTCGGGCCGGAAGGTCGGCTGAGGCGCACCACCGATCGGTCCGTCCAGTCGGCGAAATCCGATCGTCAGTCCTCGAATTCCGACCGCCGGTTCCGCTTTCGTTCGGACAGCTGCCGTTTCTCCTCCAGGCGCCGCTCCTTGGCACCCCGGGACGGCCGCGTGGGCCGGCGTGGCTTTTCGACATGCAGAGCACCGGCCACCCGGGCCCGGAACCGCTCCACCGCCAGCTGCCGGTTCCGCAGCTGTGACCGCTCGTCGTCGACGGCGATCCTGATCTCGGGGCCGAGACGTTCCAGAAGCCGGGCCCGCTGCCTCGGCCCGAGGGTCGGCGATCCGGCCACGTCGAAGCGGAGCTCGACCCGGGTGCTCACCTTGTTGGCGTGCTGACCGCCGGGACCTCCGCTGGGACTGAACCTGAACTGCAGCTCGGAGAGGGGGATGGCGAGGGACGGGGTGATCCTGACCCGGCCCTCGTCGTGGCCCGGCACGCCCCTCACCATCCCGTCCGGTCCCCGGCGGCCGCGGGCTCGTCCACCACCGGATTTGTGAGCTCGCCCACGCCTTCGATGCGCACGGTCACCGAGTCGCCGGAGGTGAGCCACCGGGGCGGGTCCCCGCCGGCGGCCACGCCGGCCGGCGTTCCCGTGGTGATCAGCATGCCCACCTCGAGGGTGAAGGCGGCCGACAGGTGCTCGATCATCTGGGCGCAGGTGAAGATCATGTCCGAGGTGGTGCCATCCTGGCGGATCTCACCGTTCACAGAAGTCGACAGGGCGAGGGCCTGAGGGTCCCCGACCTCGTCCACGGAGACGATCGCCGGCCCGGTGGGCCCGTGGGTGTCGAAACCCTTCCCCATCATCATGGTGGGGGTCCGCCACTGCCAGTCCCGCACGCTGACGTCATTGACCACGGTGAAGCCGGCCACCACCTCGAGGGCGTGACGGGCGGCCACGTGCCGGCACCGGCGCCCGATGACCATGCCGAGCTCGCCTTCGTAATCGACCGACGACGACATCCGGGGGACCTCGATGGCCTCCCCCGGCCCCACCACGCAGGTCGGCTGCTTGGAGAACCACGTCTGGAACTCGGGGCGCTCGTGCCCGAGCTCGGCGATGTGGGCGTCGTAGTTGCGGGCGATGGCGAGAAACGACGGAGGATGAGGGACCGGCGCGGTCAGACGCACCTCGGTGGCGGCCGATCGCCGCGCCCGACTGGCCGGCGCACGCCGCAACGCCCCGAGCGCATCGGAACCGAGGGCCAGCAACCCCACCATGTCGCCGGGCAGCCCGACGGCCGGGTCGGTGAGGTCGACGATCTCCTCGCCGATGACGAGGCCGGTCCGCTGGGTGCCGTCGAACATGCTCACCAGTCGCACGGACAGAACCTAGGCCACCCCCGGTCCTACACTCGCGCCATGCCCGATCCATCTCTGTCCCCGTCCACCTCCCGCGACGCCGCCTTCGGGGGACAGATCGTGCTCGTCACCGGCTCCTCGTCGGGAATCGGGGCGGCCACCGCCCATCTGTTCGCCGCCTCCGGCGCCACCGTGGTCATCAACTCGTCGACCTCCGTCGACGTGGGTCGCGCACTGGCCGGCGAGCTACCCGGGGCCAGCTACGTGCAGGCCGACGTGTCCGATGAGGACCAGGCCAAGCGGCTCATCGACGAGGTCGTGGCCCGCCATGGCGGACTCGATGTCCTGGTCAACAATGCCGGCACCACCGAGGTCATCTCCCATACCGACCTCGAGGGCGCATCACCTGACATCTGGCGGCGCATCTTCGCCGTCAACGTCATCGGCACCTGGCAGGTCACGGTGGCCGCAGTCACCCACCTGCGCGCCTCGGGGCGGGGCCAGGTGATCAACGTCTCCTCGGTCGCCGGCGAGCGGCCGACCGGAAGCTCGATCCCCTATGCCTGCTCGAAGGCGGCGGTGAGCCACATGACCAGGCTGCTGGCCAACTCACTCGGGCCTGCCATCCGGGTCAACGCCGTGGCCCCCGGACTGGTCGACACCCCCTGGACGGCGGACTGGGACTTCGTCCGCGAGTTCGTCAACGCGCAGGCACCCCTCCAGCGCACGGCCCAGCCGGAAGACGTGGCCGAGGTCATCCTCGGGCTGGCCCGTTCCTCCTACGTCACCGGTGAGGTGGTGCTGGTCGACGGCGGGCTCAACCTGCGCTGAGGTCAGACCCCGGCACCGCTGCGCCCCGCCGACTGCCACTCCCCCCGGCGCAGCCTCCAGATACCGTGAGCCGTCTCCGGATAGCTCGACAGCACCCGCTCGTCGAGGAAGGAGAGCCCGACACGGCGGGCCACCGCCTGTGAGCGCTCGTTCTCGGGGAGGATGACGCTGAACACCTCGTCCACCCCGATGACCTCGAAGGCGTAGGCGACCGATCGGACCGCCGCCTCGGTGGCATACCCCTTTCCCCAGTAGGCGGGATGGAGCGTCCAACCGACCTCCATGCCGGGCCAGTCGGGCAATTCGGGGCGGTGGAGACCGGCCCGTCCGATGAAGGTCCCACTCGACCGCTCGGTGACCGCCCACTGCCCCGAGCCCCGCAGCTCCCACTGGCCCCGCCACTGCGCCATGCCCCGCCACGCATCACTGCGCGAGTAGGTCCTCGGCAGCCGCAGCGACCTCCGTACCTCGGGCTCCATCAACATCTCGGTGTAGGCATCGAGATCCGATTCCTCCAGAGGGCGCAGGGTCAGCCGCTCGGTCTCCAGCGTCGGACAGGCGGTCATCGCATCAACCGGTCATCCCGCAGGCGACGGGCGCAGACTTCATGGGAAGGCAGTGTCGATGGTCAGGCAGTGTCATGGGAACGAGGTGTCGATGGTCAGGCCGGCCCGCAGGGTCCGGGTCACCGGGGTCCGGTCGGCGATCTCGGCCAACCGCCGGCGCTGCTCGTCGGTGAGGTTGCCAGACAGGGTGACGGTACGTTCGATCCGCTCCACCTTGGTGGCTCCGTCCCCGGTGCGCAGCAACTGGGCGCGGACGGCGACCTCACCCACGACCCAGCCCTTCCGGTTGGCGTACATCCTCAGCGTCGCCGCCGTGCACTGCACCAAGGCGGCGAGGAGCAGTTGGTAGGGGCTCGGCCCTTCGTCGTCGCCGCCCACCTCCGGACCTTCGTCGGCGACGAAGCGGTGGCGTCCGGCCCGGATCTCCCCGCGGTAGTCCTCGCTACTCGTCACCGACACCATGGCGATCGGCTGTTCGCCCTCCACCGGTGCGGCTTTTGTCGCCGTCATCGGGCCCTCGCTTCCATCCCGCCTTCGTAGCATCTGAAACGCGTGGGCGCGTAACAGACCCGTCAAATTTTCAGGTTCCCCCACGCTGGAGGGCCCACCATGCCCTACTCAGCCGGTTTTGATCGTGCCACAGTAGGGTCGTGGGTACCGTGACCAGCCCCGAGAGATGGCAGCAAGGACAGGACGCCGGCGCCCGGCCGTCCGCCGCCCGGCGGCCCGTGGTCGGCGTCGACACCTGGATCATGGTGGCCGCGGTCGTCGCCCCCATCGCCGCCGCCGCCGTGCTGATCCCCTGGCGGTCACAGCTCGACACGGCCGACACGGCCCTCTGTCTCGTCGTGGTCATCGTGGCCGTGGCCAGTACGGGCCGCCGCATGGCCGCCGCCACCGCCGCGCTCGTGTCCGCGCTCTCCTTCGACTTCTTCCTCACCCGCCCGTACCAGTCGTTCCGGATCACCAGCCACTCCGACTTCATCACCGAGATCTTGTTGCTGGTAGTGGGACTGGCCGTCGGTGAGCTGGCCGCCCGCGGCCGCCACCACCGCGACGCGGCCTGGCAGGGCCGTCGCCAGATGGCCCTGCTCCACTCGGTGACCGAGTTGGCCGCCACCGGCAAGGATCCACAGGTGGTGGTGGCGACCGCATCCAGCGAGCTCCTCGAGCTCCTCTTCTTGCGGGACTGCCGGTTCACCGCCCACGGCACCGAGCAGGCCGTGGCCCGGGTGACACCCGACGGCCGCGTCACGGTGGGCAAGGACACGTGGTCGACCGACGACCTCGGGCTGCCCCGCAACGTCGACCTACCGGTGAGGAGCGGCGGCTGGCTGCTCGGGCACTTCCTGCTCACGCCCACGCCCGGGAAGCCCGTCCCGTCGGATCGGCTCCTCGTGGCCGTGGCCATCGCAGATCAGGTCGGTGTGGCCCTGGCCGCCGAGGATCCTTCCGACGGACTCACCCGCGTGGGCGCACTGCACCCCGGCCCCAGCTCGGACGACCCCGAACCATGAGGACGCCGTCATAGGTGCACCGCCGTTGCGACCCGGCCAGACTCACCAGTGGCGGACGCGTCCGGTCGAGCCGGTACTGTCGAAGTCGCCCGTGAGCGGCCCGTCCACGCCCCGAATCCCCGTGGCTCGGCGCAGTGCTGCCCGTCGGCGGTCCCGACTGGCTGCGCTGTTGGTGACAACCATCGCCCTCGCTCTCGGCGCCTGTGGAAGCGCTGCGACTTCCCGATCCACCGCGCCGCCGACGACCGGGGCCGCGCCGGTCACGTCGACCACCCAGACGAAGGCCGTCGTGTCCAACGAGGTGATCGCCGCCTACCGGACCATGTGGGCCGATCTGGTCATCGCGGCGGAGACCTCCGACTTCCAATCGCCGCTCCTGGCCCAGCACGCCACGGGCGATGCGCTCAAGCTTCTGGTGCAGGGACTGGCCAGGGACCAGCTGCACGACATCGTCACGAGAGGTGTGACCGCTCATCACCCTGCAGTCACCTCGTTGTCGCCGGCCTTGGACCCCACTCGTGCCATCGTCACCGATTGCTTCGACGACACGTACTGGATCGAGTACACCACCGATGGTGCACGGGCGAGAAACAACCCCGGTGGTCGCCGGTCCACCACCGCGGACCTGGTCAAGGTCAACGGCACCTGGAAGGTGAGCGAGCTAACGATCGCCGCCACCGGCACCTGCTGAGCCGCGGTTCCCCGACCGGCTCCCGGTCCTACGACTCGTTGACCGCCTCCACGTAGAACTCGGAGTCAACGGAGACATCCCTTCGGGCGATGATGTGCACGTCGATGGCCGCCGGCGCGCACAGGCGTGCGATCTTCCGCACGATCGAGCCTCCGCCGAGGAGCTCTTGGAAGCGCGACCGGCCGCTCGAGCCCACCACGATCTGCGTGAAGTGACCGGACCGGGCGAAGTCGATGAGCGCCTGGGCCGGGTCGTCGCTTCTGACCTCGTTCCACTCGGCCCCCACGTCGGCGGCGACCTGTCGGAGGGTGATCAACTGGTCGTCGGGGAACGGCCCGGCCTGTCTCGGGGCAAGCACGTGGAGCACCTGGAGGTCGGCCTTGATGCGGGAGGCCATACGGGAGGCCCGGCGCACGATGGCGTCGGTACCCGGTGCCGTGGTGACCCCGACGAGGATGCGTTCGTGGGTCTCCCACACGACGTCCTTGCGCTGGTGGCGCAGGTACTCGAGGAGCTGCTCCTCGGTCTCGTCGGCCAGGAAGCGAAGGGCCAGTTCGCGCAGAGCAGTCAGGTTGTCGGTGCGGAAGTAGTGCGAGAGGGCCTGGGGGACCTTCTCGGGAGGGTAGATGTTGCCGTGGATCATCCGGCGCCGGAGCTGCTCCGGCGACGAGTCGACCAGCTCGATCTGGTCGGCCTTGCGGAGCACCCAGTCGGGAACCCGCTCGCGGATCTGCACTTCGAGGATCCGTTCCACCGCGTCGGCGATGCTCTCCAGGTGTTGGATGTTGACGGTGGTGACGACGTCGATGTCGGCATTCAGGAGCGCCATCACATCCTGCCAGCGCTTCTCGTGACGGCCCGAGCCGGGGACGTTGGTGTGGGCGAGCTCGTCCACTAGGACCACCTGGGGCCGGCGGTCGAGGACCGCATCGAGGTCCATCTCCTCGAAGCGCGTTCCGCGGTAGTCGACGACCCGGCGTGGGATCACCTCCATGTCGTCGATGAGCTCCTCGGTGCGCTCCCGACCGTGGCACTCGACGAACCCGATGACGACATCGGCACCCCGAAGCTTCCGCCGGAGCCCCTCGCTCAACATGGCGTACGACTTGCCCACCCCGGGCGCCGAGCCCAGGTAGATCCGGAACCGCCCTGTCGCCTCGACGGACGGCGTTCCGTCCGCGCCCTCGCCCGATGACCCCTTGAACCCGCTCGGCTGTTCCAACCTCAGTTGGTGACGGTCATCGCAGCTTGGCGAGCGCCTCGTTCAGCTGCAGCACAACGATGTAGCTGCTTCCGAGGAAGCCCAATTGCGCGCCGTTGTTCTCATGGGCGATGAGCGCCCGCAGGGTGACCGGAGCGATGCCAGTAGCCCTGGACACCATCGGGACCTGGGCCAGAGCGTCGGCCGCGGTGATGTCGGGGTCATACCCGCTGCCCGAGGTGGTGACCAGGTCGGGCGTGGGATTGACGCCGCGCTTGTGCCAGTAGGTGACCAGCTCCTCGGTATTGCTCTTCAGGACGCTGGACCGCGGACCCAGGTTGGTGGCCCCGGACTCGCCTGCATTCAGGACGCCGGGCTTGCCGGGGATGTTGTTGGCCTCGAGTGGATTGTCCCCACCCCCGGCAACGGGGTTCAGCGAACCGGCGTAGGGGCCGAGGGCATCGGGGCGGCCCTGGAACACACAGCTCCCGAGCAGGTGGCCCGGGCACCTCGTCTGTGACCAGTTCTGTCCGATGAGCGTGGAGCCGTTGGGGGTGATCGACCCGTTGGCCTGGTGCTTGAAGAGAACCTGGGAGACCCCGGTCCCGACGAATGCATAAGCGAAGGTCAGGATGAGGGCAACCACAGCGAGTGTGACCGCCCGGCGGATGTGGATGAGCATCAGACGGACTCCATCAGTAGGCGTGCAGCGCGACGAGGATGAGATCGATGAGTTTGATGAAGATGAAGGGGGCGATGATCCCGCCCAGCCCGTAGATGAAGACGTTCCGGCGCAGAATGGCTTGGGAGCTGGCCGGGCGGAATTTGACACCTCGCAGGGCCAGCGGGATGAGGGCCACGATCACCAGCGCGTTGAAGATGACTGCCGAAAGCACTGCACTTTGCGGGCTGTGCAGCTTCATGATGTTGAGCGGCTCGAGCTGCGGATAGGTGGCGATGAACAACGCGGGAACGATGGCGAAGTATTTGGCCACGTCGTTGGCGATGGAAAAGGTGGTGAGCGATCCCCGGGTGATGAGGAGCTGCTTGCCGATCTCGACGACGTCGATGAGCTTGGTCGGGTTGGAATCGAGGTCCACCATGTTGCCGGCCTCCTTGGCCGCGGTGGTCCCGGTGTTCATGGCCACCCCGACGTCGGCCTGAGCCAGGGCCGGCGCGTCGTTGGTGCCGTCGCCGGTCATGGCCACCAGCTTCCCGCCTTCCTGCTCGGCCTTGATCAGCGCCATCTTGGCCTCGGGGGTGGCTTCGGCCAGGAAATCGTCGACGCCGGCCTCCTGGGCGATGGCCGCCGCGGTTAACGGGTTGTCACCGGTGATCATGACGGTGCGGATGCCCATCTGGCGCATCTCGTCGAACTTCTCGCGGATGCCTTGCTTGACCACGTCCTTGAGCTCGATGACCCCGAGGATGCTCGGTCCGTCCGCCACTGCCAGCGGCGTCGACCCGGCCCGTGAGACCCGTTCGACGATGGAATCGAGGTCGGTGGGGACGGTCCCCCCCTGCTCGGTGACCCATCGCTTGACCGAATCTGCGGCACCCTTGCGGATCTGACGCGGGCCCACATCGAGACCGGACATGCGGGTCTGGGCCGTGAAGGGAACGAAGCTGTGCTCCCCCTCCAACTCGCGCTCCCGGATGTTGAAGCGCTCCTTGGCCAGCACGACGATAGAACGACCCTCGGGCGTCTCGTCGGCCAGGGAGGCCAGCTGGGCCACATCGGCCACGTCCTGCTCGCTGTGCCCGCCCACCGGGTAGAAGTCCGAGGCCATCCGGTTGCCCAGGGTGATGGTCCCGGTCTTGTCCAACAGCAGGGTCTGCACGTCCCCGGCCGCCTCCACGGCCCGGCCGCTCATGGCCAGGACATTGCGCTGGACCAGGCGGTCCATGCCGGCGATGCCGATGGCCGACAGCAATGCGCCGATGGTCGTCGGGATGAGGCAGACCAGCAGGGAGATCAGGACGACCACCGACACGGTGGCTCCGGCGTAGTGACCGAATGGTTGGAGTGTCACGACGACTGGGATGAACACGATGGTGAGGACGGCCAGCAAGATGGTGAGGGCGATCTCGTTGGGGGTCTTCTGGCGGTTGGCCCCCTCGACAAGGGTGATCATCCGGTCGATGAAGGTATGGCCACGCTCGGCGGTGATCTGGACCACGATCCGGTCGGACAGGACCTTGGTCCCGCCGGTGACGGCCGAGCGGTCGCCCCCCGACTCGCGGATGACCGGGGCCGACTCGCCTGTGATGGCCGATTCGTCGACCGAGGCGATGCCCTCGGTGATCTCGCCGTCGGAGGGAATGAGGTCACCCGCCTCACATACGACCATGTCCCCCTTGGCCAGTTCGGCCGCCGGCACCAGCTCCTCGGTTCCGTCCGGGCGGAGACGGCGGGCCTCGGTCTCCGAGCGCATCCGCCGCAAGGTGTCAGCCTGAGCCTTGCCCCGTCCCTCGGCCATGCCTTCGGCGAAGTTGGCAAAGAGCACCGTCAGGAACAGCCAGATGGTGATCGACCAGGAGAAGGTACTGGGATGGGCGATGGCTTCGATGAAAGTGATCACCGTTCCCACCAGTACGACGAACATGACCGGGTTGCGGATCTCGAGAGCCGGGTTGAGTTTTTTGAACGAATCGATGAGGGCCTGGCGCAGGATCTCTCCGTCGAACAGCCCTCGGGCCTCGGCCACGCCGTGGGCTTCTGCGCCCGGTTGGGGCGGCTGGGGTTGGGTGGTTGTCATCGTCATCAGAAGAACGTCCCATGGCTGAGCTGCTCGACGATCGGTCCGAGCGCAAGGGCGGGGAAGAAGGTGAGGCCACCGATGATCACGATTACTCCGATGGTGAGGCCGACGAACATACCGTTGTCGGTACGGAAGGTGCCGAGCGACTCGGGCACCACATTCTTTGCTGCGAGCGTGCCTCCGAGGGCCAGCGCCGGGATCATGATGCCGACCCGGCCGATCAACATGTCGATCCCTCCGATGACGTTGTAGAAGGTGGTGTTGCCGGTCAGGCCCCCGAAGGCCGAGCCATTGTTGTTCCCCTGCGAGGTCAGCCCGTAGAGGATCTCCGAGAACCCGTGGGGGCCGGCGTTGAGAGGGCCGGCCCGGCCGGCGTGGATCGATACCGCGATGGCGGTCAGGACGAGCACGATGATGGGCATGACCAGCGCGCCCAGGCCGGCCAGTTTCACCTCCTTGGCCTGAATCTTCTTCCCCAGGTACTCCGGCGTTCGTCCGATCATCAGGCCGCCGATGAACACGGCGATGATGGCGTAGATGAGGATGGTGTAGAGGCCGCTCCCTGCGCCTCCAGGAGTCACTTCACCGAGCATCATGCCGCTCATGAGGCCCAGGCCGCCGATCGGGGTGAACGAGTCGTACGAGGCATCGGCCGAGCCGGTCGACGTATTGGTCGATGCCACCCCGAACAGGGCGGTGGTGGTGTCGCCGAAGCGAACCTCCTTGCCCTCCGTATTGCCCACGCTGGCGTGGACACCCGCCGCGGCCACAGCGGGATTCTGCTGGTGCTCGGCGTAACTGGTGTAGCCCACCCACACGGAGAAGATGATGACCATTGCACCCAGCAAAGCGGCACCATGGCGGATGCTCCCAACCATCTTGCCGAAGGTATAGGTGAGGGCGAAGGGGATGGCCAACAGGAGGTAGATCGAGAGCCAGTTGGTCAGGCCGGTCGGGTTCTCGAAGGTGGTCGCCGAGTTGGTGTTGAGGAAGCCACCTCCATTGTTCCCGAGTTGTTTGATTGCTTCCATGAAGCCGATCGGGCCCCGGGCGATGGTCTGGATGACCCCGTTCAACGCATCGTGTACCGAGACAGTGCCGGCCAACGTCTGCACCGCGCCCTGCCCGACGAAGATGATGCCGCCGACGAAGGCGATGGGGATCACGATGTACATCAGGCCCCGGGTCATGTCGACCCAGAAGTTCCCGATGGTCGGGGAGTTGCGCCTCGAGAAGCCGCGCACCAAGGCGATGGCGACGGCAATGCCGATCACCGGGCTCAGAAACTGCTCCAGGGTCAGCGCACCGATCTGGGAGAAGTACGACATGGTCGTCTCGCCGCCGTAGTTCTGCCAGTTGGTGTTTGTCATGAAGGAAGCCGCGGTGTTGAAGCTGAGGGCCTGGCCCACCGCTCCGAGGTGCTGCGGATTGAGCGGCAACGACCCCTGGATCCGAATGAGCAGGTAGGTGACCCCCATGGCCACCCCGGAGAAGATGACCATGGAGCTGGCGTAGCGCTTCCAGTTCTGCTCCTGCTCGGGACCGGTCCCGAGCAGCCGGTACACGGGGCGCTCGGCCCATCCCAGGAAGTGCACCCGGCCCTCGAAAACGGCGGCCATGTACGACCCCAGGTACCGCCAGGTCAGCCCGAGGGCGATGACCAGGGTGATGATGGTCCAGGCGAAGCCCATCTAGAATTTCTCCGGCTTGAACATGGCGTAACCCAGATAGAGGAACATCAGGATCGCGACGCCGAGGAGGAGGCCTTGGGTGACGGTCATACCCGGTCCAGAGCCCAAATGAGTCCGAGCATCACCACGACGAACCCGATGATGCCGAGCACTGCGAGGAAATCTGCCATGGGAACGAGTATCCGCCTCCCGCTCTGAACAGACTCTTCACAGCGAACTTAGGCCCTGAATAAAACCTAAACAGGCTCCGGGTCGGGGGCCGAAGGCCTGGAATCCGTATGACAATGGCGGGGTGCACAGGCGTCTGATCGGCTCACTGGTGGGCATCGCCCTCTCCATAGGGCTCGGGGCCGCCCTCCTGCCCTTGCGGGCCCACCTGAGCATCGCCGTCGCCGCCCTGGTCTTCGTCCTCCCCGTCGTGGCCGGGGTGATCGTCGGTGGCTTCACCGCCGGTGCCGCCAGTGTGCTGGCCGGGTTCGTCGTCTACGACGACGGCTTCATCCCGCCCTACGGCCGACTGGGGGTGGAACGGGCCCAGGACTGGGTGGCGCTCGCCGTGTACACCGTGGTCATGCTGGCCGTGGCCCGGGTCGTCTCAAATCTGGAATCGGCGCGCTCGGAGGCCCTGGACAGGACCGCCGAGGCGGAGCGGCTCTTCGAGCTGTCCGAGCTGCTGGTCGACGAGCGGTCGGTCGAGGAGCTGCTGAAGACCATCGTGCGGGCCGTCGGCACCATGTTCGAGGTACCCGGAGTGATGTTGCTGGTCCCCGAGGCCGGCAGGCTGGAGATCGCCGCCTCCTACGGTGAGGCGCTGTCGCCGGACGAGCTCGGCCAGCTCGATCCGCACTCGGGCGTACCGGTCAGCCTCGGGACGGCGCCGGGGGCCCCGGAGGGGATGGGCACCGTGGCCCTGTCGGCCTCGGGGCGGCCGGTGGGGATCCTGGCCATGCGCGGGATGCCCGCCTCGGAGGCCGACCGGGCCCTGCTCCGCACCTTCACCAATCACGCCGCATTGGCCCTCGAACGGGCCCAGCTGCGGGAACAGGCCCTGCGCTCGGAGGTGCTGGAGGAGATCGACCGGTTGCGGCATGCGCTGATGGGGGCGGTCTCCCACGACCTGCGCACCCCGCTGGCCACCATGAAGGTGGCGTCGTCCACGCTCCTGCACCCGGTGTTCCCGCTCTCGGAGGCCGACACGGCCGAGCTCCACGGCCTCATCGACGTCGAGACCGACCGGCTGACCCGCCTGGTCACCAGCCTGCTCGACATGACCCGGATCGACGCCGGCGTCCTCGAGGTCCGGCGCGGCCCCACCTCGGTGGCCGCCCTGGTCGATGAGTCGCTCACCGGGCTCCATTCGACGCTCGGGGACCGTCCTGTCGAGGTCTCGATCCCCGACGACCTGCCCGACGTCGACATCGACCGCCTCTTGATCGGGCAGGTACTCGCTAACCTCTTGGACAATGCCAACCGCTATGCACCGTCGGAGAGCCTGATCACGGTGGCCGGTGAGGTTCGCGGCGATCGGATCGTCATCTCGGTCACCGACGGTGGGCCCGGCATCCCACCGACTGAGCGGGAGGCGGTCTTCGACCGGTATGTGCGGTTCGACACCGGGGGCCGGGCCGGGCTCGGACTGACCATCGCCAAGACGTTCGTCGAAGCCCATGGCGAGCACATCTGGGTCGAGGACGTACCGGGAGGCGGGGCCCGGTTCGCCTTTACGTTGCCCATGGCGGCCACGGTCGGCGCGGGAAGGTAGCGCACATGGCCAAGGTGCTGGTCATCGATGACGACCCCTCGCTCCTGCGGGCCCTGCGCCTCGGCCTGCAGGCCGGCGGGCACGAGGTCGTCACCGCCGTCAACGGCGAGCAGGGGATCTCCCAGACCGCGGTCACCTCCCCCGACATCGTCGTCCTCGATCTCGGCCTGCCCGACATCGACGGGCAGGCCGTGTGCAAGAGGATCC
>JBEKOI010000076.1:0-14620 GCA_049521915.1 Acidimicrobiales bacterium
GGCCGCCGCCAGCGGGAAGTGAAGCGGATGCTGCTGTCTCCGGGGGTCACGGCAGCGGATTTCCCAAGAAATTCGCGTTGACAGGTACTGCAAACCTGAGTCGACAGCGCATTGCGATGGTGTCAGACGCTGTCTATCCCTTCAACACCGGAGGGAAGGAGCGGGCGCTCTATGAGATAGCCAGACACTTGGTCGCCAATGGCCACCAAGTGGACTTCTATACGATGCACTGGTGGGATGGGGCTGACACCACGAGCCGTGATGGCATCGCGTTTCATGCACTTTCAGCACTTCACCCGCTCTATACGCCGGCGGGACGTCGGTCCCTTCGACAGGCGTGTTTGTTCGCGCTGGCAACGACGAAGATGGTCGCCCAGTCCTTCGATCTCCTCTATGTGGACAGTATTCCGTTCTTGCCACTGCTCACAGGTCGGTTGGTCGCTTGGATGCGCCGGAAAGAGCTGACCACCATGTGGTACGAGTTCTGGGGGGCGTCCTATTGGAAGGCATACCTCCCCGGGCCGGCAGCCTCCATCGGCACTCGGCTGGAGAGGATGGCCAGCTGGTGCCCCGACAATGTGGTATCCATTTCGGACCATACGACACTGCGCCTCGCCTCGGGTGCCGCCGCACGGTGTGTTGTGACCATTCCGCTCGGAGTCGACCTGCGTTCCGTCGACGACGCTGAGCCCTCGCCTGAACGAATCGACGTGCTCTATGCGGGGCGGCTTCTCAAGAACAAGAATGTCGATTTGCTCATCGAAGCAATTGCACTCCTCCGTGAGGAATCTCCGGAGGTCCGGTGCGTGATCGTCGGCGAAGGGCCTGAGCGGGAGCGGCTGGAAGACCTCGTGGAGAGCCTCGACCTCGCTGCCAGCGTCTCGCTGCGCCCGTTTCTTCCCTCCTCCTCCGACCTGTACGGTTTGATGAAATCGGCAGGCGTGTTCGTGTTGCCGTCGGTGAGAGAGGGATTTGGTCTGGTGGTAATTGAGGCAAATGCCTGCGGCACTCCTGTCATCACGGTGGACCATCCTGAGAATGCGGCGCGCGATTTGATCGAGCCTGGTCGGAACGGACTCCTGTGCTCGCCGGATCCGGTGGACATCGCGGAGAAGGTTCGCACTGTCCTCGGTGGCCAGATCGATCTCATCGATGCGGTGTCGCTGCGTCGGAGAGCAGATGAATTCGACTGGCACAACGTGGCCAGAGCCTTCGAGAAGGTGTTGTCGATCCCTCAGCCTCCTGAACAGCAGCCACGGGCAACGTTGGCGTCCTGAATCGCCGAACGGCGCTTGGCCACCGACGTTGTGGGACCTCCCTGTCGCCGGTGCTCCATCGGAGATCGCCGGTGCGAACGGGGCGCTTCCTTCGGACCGGAAAGCGGCACCGAGGATGCCAATGCCTTGATTCCCCGACGATTCGCCGCTGAAATGGAGGAAGAAGGTAGGGTGGCACGCTTGCGTTGCCGGCTCTCACAAGAACGAGGCATGTGAAACGCTAGAGGTTCGGTTCCGCGTAGAGATGAGTCCCTCGCTCGCCAACCACCAGGGGGCATTTGCTCGATGAATGTTGACCTCGGCCTCGCATGAGTTCGGCTCGTTCCGTTCTCGACCGGGCATTGGCCCCGCTGCGCTCCACGGCCGCGGACCGGCTGGTGCGGAATGCCGGCTGGATGTGGGTGAACGTCGGTCTGTCTTCCTGTTTGGGACTGCTCGGATGGGTCATCGCCGCCCACTTTTACCCTCCGCGCGAGGTCGGAGCTGTGGCGGCAACCGTGGCCGTGTCGAATTTCATTGCCACGGCCGCCGCCCTGGGCCTCGTGGAGACCACGATCCGGCATCTGGAGGGAGTCGAGAACCAGCGACGATTCATGGCTAGAAATTGCTTGTTGGTGGGCCTCGCCGGTCTGGTGGGCGGGGTCCTGTGGTGGGTCTTGACCCATCACCTCTTGCGATCAGAGGGGATAGGCCCATGGCTCGAGCTGGGCATCCTCTGTGGGTCCGCGGCTGCAGTGACAGTGAACGTGGTCACCGACGGCGCCATCATCGCTGCCCGTCGTCCCGCCCTGCTCTTGTTCGAAAACACGATCGGCGGGCTGATGCGTCTCTCGGCCATCGCCTTCGTATCGCTCGGTGCGCTCGGACTTCTTCTCAGTTGGTCGTTGGCGGCGGTTACCGGCGTTCTCGTCAGCCTTTTCGTCGTCTTCCGGCTCGTAGGCATTCGACACAGTGGTGCGGTACGGGTCCCCCGGGTTCATGCGTTCGCGGCCAGCAATTGGGTCTCCGGTATGGCATCGCTGCTGACACCGGCGGTCACCCCCCTCCTGGTGGCCACGAGCCAAGGGTCCAGGGCGGCGACCTGGGTGGCGATCCCGCTGTTGACGGTCCCACTGCTCACGGCAATTCCGGCACTGCTGGCCCGGAGTCTTTTCGCCGAAGCGTCGAAATCACCCGCTCGCCTGTCCCACCTCTTCTGGCGGGTCCTCCCGCGCTCGTTGGCCCTTACCGCGGTGTCGTCGGGGGTCGTCGCCATCGCGGCCCCGTTCGTTCTGGGATGGTTCGGTCCCGCATACGCGGCGCACTCGACGACGCTGCTTCGGCTGCTGGCGCTTTCGGCATTCATCTCGGCCCCGAATTTCCTGGCCGACACCGTGCTCAACGTCAGACGCGATGTCTCGGGATACGCCTGGGCCAACGTATTGGGCAGCTGCGCCTGCCTCGGAGCAGTCATCGCCGTCATACCGGGTTCCCCTACCGCTGTGGGGTGGGCCTGGGTGGTTGGCCAAGCGGCCTATGGGGCGATATCGTGCTCGCTCGTGATCCTGCGCCGCCATCGCGGCGACCGGTTCACCTCAGCGGTTGCCCCATCGTGATCGCGAGGTCGGAGGTCGGGTGCCGGTGGTCGGACTCGACCATGTGGCTACGTCGTTGCTCTCTAGGTGTTCATCCTCGAGTCGAAGACCTGCTCTGCCCCTCCGAGTAGAGCCGTCCACACGTAGTTCGCCACCTGCCTGCGAACGGCGGTTGCATCGACCTCTGAACTGAATGCTTCCTGAATGGCATTCTTCAAGCTCTCGGCCCACGGCTCGTTGTCGAAGAAATAGATATTGTCGAACCCCAGCTCCTTCACCCCGTTGAGTTCGCTGGACACCACCTTCTTGGCCAGACCGGAGTATTCGAACACTTTCATCGGGCTGGCTGCGTCACGGAAGCGATTCTTCTCCGAGATGTTCAGGCAGAGCTCGTGCATGTTCACCTGATCCATCAGCTGCCTTCGGTCATGGATCCGACCCTTGAATGTCACGAGACCCTCCAGCTGGTTGTCTTCCACGTACTGTTCCGCCGCGGGTATCTCCGGTCCGTCCCCGACCAGGGTGAGCGAAATGTCAGGAATGGTTGCCGCGAGTTGCCGCACCACTTTGATCAACGGCACCACTTGTGACCATTGTCCATAGTTCGTCACATAGACGAGGGAATGCTTCTTGCCCGGTGAGTAGGGCAGTGACAGTACCCAGTCCTCCACCCCATTGGTTAGCTTGAAGATGGCATCGTCGTCGCGGTACTCCTTGGCGTAGGCCACGAGCTCGTCCGAAACAGCGAAGACCGCCTTGCTTGCCTGGATCTGATGGACGATCGTCGAATGAACGGCGAGAAGTTTGAAGGCGAATTTGTAGGCAGGTGAGCCATATATTTCAGGAAACGCCTCGTGATCGTCGG
Source organism: Acidimicrobiales bacterium (assembly GCA_049521915.1). Lineage (GTDB taxonomy): Bacteria > Actinomycetota > Acidimicrobiia > Acidimicrobiales > RAAP-2 > Bog-756. The sequence continues at coordinate 3,717 of JBEKOI010000076.1, forward strand.
ACAGATCGTAAAAGAGGGGCAGATCGAGAGGTGGCTCCGTCTCGCTGAAGTATGTTTCGGAGAAGATGAAGTCCATCTCGGATTTCTCAAATATCGACCGGACTTGACGTTTGAACCATCGCCTGTTGATCGGTGGAAAGAACAAGGGGAAGCGCCTCACTTTGTGGATCGTCACCTGTTCGTCCTTGTACTCGGACTCTTTCCACGACTGTCCCAAGTTTTCGATGATGCCCGGAAGACTGAGAGGGTAGGGCATGCTCCACGTGATCATGTGGACGTCGTGCCCTGTCTCGCTGAGCGTTTTTGCAATGGGTGTCGCTCTGACCGCCGACGGCAGGTAGGGGATCACCAGAATCTTCACGGTGCATGCTCCTCACGGATTGATGACTCCGGCATTGTGCCTCAACCTGTCCCACTCCGCATCGGGAGCCGAAGCCAGAACAATGCCGTTGAATCTATTGGTTGATTCCAAGGCGAGCTACACACCGAGAAGTGTCGCCTCCGGTTCTGGTGGTGCCCAGCATCGAAGTCTTTGGCACCAGGCCGGCTGTTCCCCGACTTGTCCAGAGGACCGTCAATCAGCTCAATCGGACAGAGCCACGTACAATTGATGAGTTGCTGCAGCAATTGCATCCCAGGATAAGCCGTCCGAGTATTTCTTGCCGGCTTCTCCTCGTCTAAGAAGGTCAGCCCTCTCGGTGAGTGAGTTCCGCATGCTGTCGAGCAACCCATTGGGTAGAAGGGGATCGTAATAGAAGCCGGTCTCCGCCGGCAGTTCCCGAATTATTCCCAAGCTGGGCGCAAGAATCGGGCGGCCGAATGATAAGGCTAACAACGCCGTGCTGGACGTTGTGGTTTCGCGAAAGGGCAGGCAGACCACGTCCGATGCCTGGAAGTACATCGCCACTTCATCATTGGGGACGAATCCCTCGTGGATCGATATTCCGGAGTGCTTGCTGGCTCTGCACAAGGACCCTTTGAGGGAACTCTCCGTACATTCACCGGCAATCAGCAAACGAGTGTCCGGACCATCCAACTCCAGGAAGGTATCGATCAATTGGTCGACGCCTTTGTACCGGCGGATCAGCCCGAAGAAGAGAAAGACAAACTCCCCTTCCCCTATCCCCAATTGCGCTCGGGCCTGCGCATCGTCCAGATTGCTCGAGTAGATGTTCCCGTAGGAGCCGATAGGAATCACAACCGCTCTGCTCGTGCGGAGCCCGATCTCCTGCATCTGCAATATCGTCTGTTCGGAATGAACGATCACTGCGTCGGCCAACGCACTGATGCACTTATTGACAGTACGAGCACTTCGAAAATTGTCAGCATGCGGCAGGTGGTCGTGGACCGTCCACACGAGATGGTAACCCAATAGCTTTATCCAACAGACCGTCGCAATGGAGTAATACTGCATGAGAATTCGGGAGAGCGATCGGTTGAGTCGCGGGATCCTGAACGAATAGGTCCAGTGGAGATGGAAAAGGCCATAACCCTTCAGGCGTTTCAGAAGTAGGACGAAGGGTAACAACATGACGTTGATGGTTTGGTACTTCGAGGGACCGGTTAGATAGTCGATGGAGATGTCGCTGAAGCTCTCCCTCATGGGGCCATAGAGCAGCTCCTGGTACGGATTGGGATCCTTGGGAAATGCCAGCACCCTCATGGCTTCCGTAAGCCTCTCAAGACTCCCAGTCCGTAGACGACATGGTAGCCAACCGTCCGAAACGGCCGTTTGTCGATGTTTCGAATGATGGGGATGAGGATGAGCAGAGGATATGGCCAAAAGAAGAGTGTGAGGGGAAGCCCGAGTACGTAGGCGGGATAGGAGACGACCATGATGTCGTTGTTGAACAGGTTCCTCCAGCGATCGCGGTGCTTTTGGTACAGCTTGGCTCTCCCGATGCCATACCGGTATGTCCGCCTCAGGTCTTCCCTCGTGTCACCCCAATTGTGAATCACCTCGGCTTCGGGGATGTACCGGAGTTTGTACCCGGCATCAGTTGCCCTCCAGCAAAAATCAATGTCCTCCGCGTAGCCCAGAAGCTCGTCGAAATTCCCGATCGTCTCGAATACTGTTCGGTGGACGGCCATGTTCATCGTCGCGGCTTCCTCGAGGTAGTGCTTCCCGGCGACCGGCGCAGGAGTGTCGTCTCCTGTCGCCGCAGTGTCGTACATCGATTGTCCGCTGGTCGACGTGATCCTCCCGGCCGCGATCCATTCACCTTCTTCCAGTATTGGAGACACGAGGTTGAGCAACCAATCGGTGCGCGGAATGCAATTGGCGTCCAGGAACACGATGATTTCGTTCTCGCAGTGTCGAATGCCGAGGTTTCTCTGTTCTGCGATAGTCCGTTTTTCGGGCACGGGAGGCGAAAGCGAATACCACTTGACGGACGGAAACCTTCCCCTTATGTAGTCGAGCCTGCCCGCAGAAGCGTCGACGACGACAACCTCAAATGAAATCGGGCTGGAGAGGGTTGCCAGTGCCAGGAGGGTATCGGTGATCCGGCGGTCGTTCCTATTGACAATTACTATGGAGGCCCGACGGGATTCATTGTGATTGCTCATCGCGTCGGTCAATGGCTTCCACGGAGCGACATCGACGCAGAGCGCGGTTCAGCACAGGACCCGGCGTATCGCTCCCTGCTTCCCCCCATTGTCATCGTCGCCACCTAGTTTCGGCGTTGCCCCTACGGAACGCTGACATCGGTTGAGTATATTAGATTTGGGGCGTACGGCGGATTTCGGCCCGTTCCCGGCCGGCAGCGTGCCGAGGACAATTGAGCCCGTTCGCCGCGGTGCGGTGCACGGCGTATCGAGGTGCCTTGCCCTCAGAAATCCCCGGGTCCTCGACGGCGATCCGGACGATCCCACGCCGGCAGGTGGTCCGCGGCACAGGGAGGTGTCGGTTCAGGCTCGAGAGCGATCCGGGTGGGCCACGCGAAATGGCCGGTGGCAGGGATGAGCTACTGAGGTTCTGGAGGAGACGACATACTGCCCGTCCCGGTCACTTGAAGCACGCCTTGATGGCGGCCTGCGCGGTCGGCTGCAGCTCCGAGGGCTGCGATGACTGCGGTGAAGTCATGAGCTTCCCGGAGTTGTAGTCGAATTGCGGGCCCCAGAAATAGATACCAGCGAGTTTGTGAGCCTTCGAAAACTGGCAGGCAGCGGTGAACCAGGTGGCCTGGATCTTCTCGTCGAATGGCCCGCTCACGTACTCATAGGGGGTTTGGTAGGCACCGTCCGTGGCATCGATGCCGACCTCGTCGATCGTGACCTTGCTGTCTGCAGTTCCGAAGTGATGTTGTCCGAGGAACGTGTTCCACCCCGAAACCAGTTTGGTCGCCGAAGAGCTGGACGTGTAACTGGAGGGAAGGCCCGGATAGGCGTCGATACCGACCGAGGTGCCCGCGTGCACTTCGCCGGCACCGTTGCTGGGGCTCGCCCTCCAACTCGTCGCGAAGACGAGCTGCCCCTTGTACAGACTCCGAGCTTGTGAGATGACTGACGACCATTCGGTGGCCAAGGAGAGACTGGCGAGCTCGAGTGAGATGGTGAAACTGGTCACTTTGTCGGTTTGAGCCATTCGCAGATAGGGCGCCATCATGCTCGAGTAGCTGTTGAACCAGTCTGGCCGGTTCGTCGGCTGGAGCTCACCTCGCCACGAGCTACCGAGGCTGCTCTGGTTGAGGAGGGGACGGAGCAGGACGTGGAGACCTTGGAGTTGGGCCGAGTGCACGAGAACGCCTATGCGCGTCGGACTGGGCGATTGTTCGGCCCCGTTGCACTGGTCGACAGTGAAGACGCTGTTCGCATTGATTCCCGCTGTGTAGAACGGGAATGCGATGGCGACTGCGTTCGCGCCCAGCGATTTGATGCCTTTCATCTCATTGGTTGCATAGGTCTGCCAGACTGGCGCGGACTGACAGTTATCCGTGACATAGACATTGACTCCATACTGGGGGGGCGTCGATCCGGAGGGGAGTGTGGCGGCACTTCCCGGCGTGGCCGTCAACGTCGTGAGCAGCCCGATGGCGGCGACAAGCACGACAACCGAAATCACGAGAGATGACCGGCGAGTTCGGGCAAGAGTCATGGTATTTACGCTCCCATTCATGAGTTCCCAGCCGGTTGGAGGCGACGCAGCGTGCCCGAGATACTCCACAATGTCACGACTGCCCCCGGTATCTGCCTGACCCTGGAATCGAACGCCAATCTGGCCCCTCGATGCCTCAAGCTCGCAAATTATGGCATGGATAAGCCGCCAGTGTCCATCGGCCCTGACCTGGTCCATCAGGCTGCCTCAGCCGCCCACCGGCCGGCCTTGGCGATCGAATGGACGGGTCTCCGCCACGCAGGCGCCAGGCCGCCTTCAGAGCAGCTCACGGTAGATCATCTCGAGCCGATCCGAAACGGAGCTCCAGCTCCGTCCGGCTACTCGGAGTCGACCGGCTGTCGCCATCTCCCTTCGCCGTGCCACGTCATCGGCGAGCGACCGAAGCGCTTCCGCCAGCGCGGATGGAATTGGCGGTACGGCCAGGCCCACGCCCGCCAACGTCTCGCGGGAGCCGGGCACGTCGGTGCCGACGATCGGAACCCCAGATGCCATGGCTTCCAAAAATACGAGGGGCATGCCTTCCCTATTGGAAGAGGACACGAGGACATCAGCCCAGCGGTACCAATTGACCAGTTCATCGCCCGTCTGATGGCCGACGAACCGTATGCCTGGCGAGCCCGAGGCGGCAACCCGACGCTTGAGCTCCTCACCCTGCCCTCCGTCACCAGCGATCACAAGCTCGAACGGACGGCCGAGGAGGTTGACCGCATCGAGGAGCCGGTTGACGTTCTTCTGGCTGCTGAGGCGCCCTACGAAAAGAAGCCGGTATGGCCGATCCTTGATCTCTTCGGGTTCGCTATTCGAGAAGAACCGGGAGTGCACCCCATTGGCCAGCACTCTGATCCGATCGGTGGGCACGCGATACCAGTCATGGACCTCGGAAGCCTGAGCCTCGTCGAGGACGATAACCCGGTCGGCGCGCCGAAGGATCGGGGCCAGAACATGACGTTTGTACGCAGTGAGAAGCCTCGGGCGGGAGGTGGGATTCACATCGAAGTGGTAGTGGGCCACCAGGGGGCGCCGCCCGAGAAGGGAGCCCAGCGTGGCCAACTCCGGTGCAAATGCCTGAATGGCATGGACGTGCAAGATGGTGTCCCGAGGCAAGGTCAGAATGGAAGCGAGAGCCGTCGGAAATACGGGAATGTTGGCCATTTCAAATGCCGGAAAGCGGTGAACCGTCAGGTTCGGGGTTTCGAGTGTCGATCCTCTGCTCGCCCCGACCCGTGATGTGAGGACACGGACACGGTTGTTCACGGCGAGGCCTTCGGCCAGAAACGCAGCCACGGCCTCCATCCCTCCGAGATGCGGCGGGTAGTAGGGGACGATCTGGGCGATGTCGAGCCCGCTCTGATACCCCTTCACCGGCCCGAAATCGGAGAATTGGTGCGCAGACGGTGCGCTGGTATGGTCTCGTCGACTCGGAAAGGTCCGTGCTCTGTGGCGGGAACCGGAGCCCACTCAACTGCGGAAGTTCGTACTCCGCTTGAGATGGACACGGTGTGGCAGGTCGGCACGGCCAGGTGGTGGCGCGGGAGCACGCAGTGCGAGCAGTGACCGACGGTCTTGGTTGGGTTCGCGCTGGGAGGAATGAAAAAGTGTAACCCGGAGACGGTAGCTCCAGTGAGGCCAACCTTGTCCGCCGAAGAGCCACCAACGCAAGGCGGGCCGCTCTTGCCCTTCAATCCGATGGACGACCTGCATTTGCAGGGGAGCAGCTTCCAAATAGACAGGGGAGCGCTTTCAAATAGAGAGGGGGAGCACCCGCCAAGTGGACAGGATCGGACGGGGTGTCGTCGAGGCTCCTCCCCAAGGACTTGGGCTTTTCCGGCGTGGCCTCTAGTAGAATGTCCATCCACAATGGCCGGCATCGACTACGCACGCCTCTACAAGTACCGGATCAGGCATATCGACTTGGAGAAGCGTCAGAAGGTTTGGAACGCAATCGCGACCTATATCTACGAGGCGATGGACCGCCCCGAAGTGGTGCTCGACCCCGCTGCCGGCAACTATGAGTACCTGAACGCGACACCCGCACGCGAACGATGGGGTGTGGACGCTGCGAGCTATGCAGTCAACCGCGACCCTATGATCAAAGCGATCACGGCCAACATCGGCAATGTCCAGTTGCCCGAGGACTATTTCGACGGCGTGTTCATCTCGAATTTTCTCGAACACCTAAGCAACCAAGACGAAATCGCCGACCTGTTGGCCCAAATGCGTTCAGCTATGAAGCCTGGTGGACGAATCACCATCATCGGTCCGAACTTCCGTCATTGCGTCCGCTCGTACTTCGACTACGCCGATCATGTCCTGGCATTGAGCCACTTGGCCGTGATTGAGCACCTCAGCGCGTCCGGTTTCCGCGTGAGCAAGGCCAGGAGTCGGTTTCTGCCTTATTCCTTCAGCGGACTTCTCCCTGCCTCATACGGCCTGACCGCTGCCTACCTGCGCGTGCCGCTGGCGTGGCACATCTTCGGCAAGCAATTCTTGGTCATCGCCACCAAGGAATGAGGCGACTGTGCCCGGCCGGGCCTGGGTCGCCATTGCGGCAGGCGTTCCGGCACTCCTGTACCTGCCGTTCGCCTTCCACTATTCGGTCAACGTGCCGTGGGGATTTGATGATTGGGCCATCGTCCCTCTCGTCAACTCAGCCATTCACGGTCACCTCAGCATGGGGACGTTGTGGCCCCAGTACGGCGACCGTCGGCTCGTAATTTCGCGTCTGATTACCGTCGCCTTCGGTGTCTTCGACGGCCTGAACGAACGCCCTCTGGTGATGTTTACCGCAGCTCTATTCGTGGTCAGCTACGTGGCGTTTCTTGTCCTCTTCCGTGGCTACCTGGGGAGAAGGCTCACCTGCTCAGGCGTTCTCGTCGTGGGCGTCGTGTGGTTCAGTCTCTCGGACTGGTTCGCTGCGGTGTGGAGCTTCAAGCTCTTGTGTTGGCCCTGGTCGTCGTCTTCTTCGTGGCTATGGTGGCTCTGCTCCAGAGGAAGGGACCAGTCCTCTTCGCCCTCGCAGTCGCGTCAGGGGTCCTCGCGTTGCTGTCGGACATTTCGGGATTCGTCCTATGGCCCGTCGGGCTGATCTGCCTGCTGTGACACCCACGCCGCCGGGAGGTGGTGGCTTTGGTTCGCAGCAGCCGTGGTCACCGTGGGTGTGTATTTCCACAGCTACAACTTCAGCTATAAACAATGCCCCGACTGCACAGCGAGCTTCGATGTCCGTCACCCCGTCCTGGTCGCCAAGTTCTTCGTGGGATTCGTCGGCGGAATCGTGCCACGGGCCCTTGTCGGTGGAGTCCCGCGTTGGGTGGGCGGGCAGTACTACTTCGGACTCCACCAGCTCCTGGGGGCTGTGATCTGCTTCGCGGCGGGATACGTCGTTGTCCAGTCGGTTCGTGATCGAAGACAGCGGACTTCACTTCCCGTTGTCCTCGTCGCCTTCGGAGTGCTGTTCGACCTCGTGATCACCGAAGGTCGAACTGGTTGGGGGGTGATCGCTACCACGGGCAGCTACTACCCGATGCCTAACCTCATTCTGCTCCTCGGCATCGTAGCCTACGTCTGGCGGCACCTTCCCAGATCTGCGAAGGGATCGCTCCTGGCGTGCTCTGGCCGTCGGGCTCCTGGTGCTTCCTGGTCGGTCAGGCCGTCATAGCGACCGGAAACGGCATTGGCGAGGGAAGGGCCAGGCATCAAGAGCTGGAGAACGCCGCTCGCGTTGTGGCCAACCTCCATCGACTTCCGGTAGCGACGCGAGACTGCGCCCTCGATGTCTTCGTGGGATTCCTTCCTGCCGAACTCCAACCCTGCTTCTATCCGTGTACGCGATGGTCGTGCGGGATTACCTCAGCCCGTTCGGGTCGAGTGCAGCCCTCCGTCAATACAGAGCTGAAGGACCACCACGGCCTTCTTGTAGCAAATAGCAAAATGGACCTTCGGGACTTTCCGGTGCGGTGAGGTCTCGGCGTATGCCTACGCCCAATCGAGATTGGCGGTGTAGGACCACCCATATCGGACCCACTTCCCAACCCCTCCGGGACGAGCATCTGCTTGGCGAACCTAGTCCGATATCCACTCACTCGGCTGGGCACTTTAGGCGTGGCGAAGCACCGTACTCTTTCGAGCGGCCGTGACGGATCTGGTGGACCCGTGGCGTTCGGTCGACCAGTAATGAGGGTGGAATTGTAGATCAATTGGTTGAACGAGTTCGCGGGAGGTATAGGACGCCCGGTGAGCTCCAAGCCTTGTTGCGGGCAACTATTGCTTGCGCAAGCGAGGCTGAGACGAAAAGGTGAATGTGCGACGCTACAGGATTTCGAAAATGACTCACAACATATGCCGCCGTCGCAGCGTCTCCTGTTCCCGTTATGCACGGAAGATGGTCCCATTCCCCATACAAGCCGCTGACCGAGAACTCACCGCTGAGGGCAAAGAACCATTCGTCCGCCTGGACGCAACTTAGCGAGCCTTCGGGATTGATAAAGGCCCAGCGCGTACCGGCCGTGGGTCGATCCTGGGCCCATTGCGCCGATGCGATGAGCTCGTTAGCTTCACCGGAGAACACAGGCGGCGCATCGAGAACTTCGTGCGCCTGGAACCCCGTTTTTGCCTGTGTTGGGTAGATGCTGTTCGGATTAACAAATGGGCCCACGTATCCGTCGATTTCGAGTAGGGCGATGCTGGCAAGGCACGCGAGAACTGCCACAGCCACCGTCGGCAAACGCCGACGGAGCTTACTGGTCGCGAATGAACTGACGAGGACGGCAGTGAGAACCACGAGGCACATTCCGTAGACGCCGGCGGCGAACTTGTGGCCGTAATAGGAGACGTGGTTGGCAGCCACGAACTCGGAAGCCACCAGGAAGACAACACCCAAGGCAGCGACTGCAGCCGTAGCAGCCACGAGCCCCAGGGCTCGATCCCCGACGGTGAACTGCCTGACGGCAGCATAGATGAGAAGACCGGCAATCGTTAGGCCGACCAGCACCCACGGAGTCCCGGGAGTGAAGGTCGCGTTCGCATTTACGCCGCTTGACGCATAGGAAAGCGTAGCTTTGTTTGCTTCGTTGTGAAAATGGATGAGGGGCGCCACGAACGCAATTCCCGCGCAGACAAAGGTGCATGTGCTTAGAGTCTGTGAGCGCCCGGAGGAAGCCTTGATCAATCGCACGGCAGCAACGATGAGAGCTGGTGCACAGAGCACAATGATCGGGTACCACGTGTACGCCGCCACGAGGGTCAGCCCGGCAACTGTGAAGAAATTGAGCCACGGACTCAACGTTGCTCGCCATGTCAGGAGTATGGCAGCAGCAGCAGCGGCGATTGGCAGATCAAATGTCGGATAACCGTTGAGGATCCAGAGGCGCCCGACTACAAACACCTGCACAACTGCAGCCATGGCAGGAAGCGCCACCCAAAAATCGCGCCCACACAGGCGTGCGACGCTCATACACCCGAGCGTCACTATTGCTCCGAGAGTCAAGAGAAGGACGGCGCCGTAGGCGTTCAGCACCCAGTGCGTCGCGGCCGGGGGATGCGGGCTCCACAGCCTGACGAGTAGTACCCAGGCCTGGGGGAGTCCCTGACCAGGTCCAGGGTAGCGAATCGAGTTGAAGCCTCCATGTTGCAGGATCTGCCTGAACATGTCGAAGAATGCGGAATTGTCCCACCCGGGAAAGAGAGTATTGAGCCGTCCGCTCAGGTTCAGTCGCAGGAATGGGACGGCAAACCACAGGGTTGCCCCCGTTCCGATGATTATCGCGGCAGTTTCGGTCGCAAGTGGCCACTGTCGTACTGACCATCGGATGCGCCCATTGTGGAACTGGTTGGCAACAGCGACACCAAAAGATGCTGCAAGCAAGATCCCCGGCACATCAACATGTGCTTCGAGTCGAGGGATCCAACCAAGCAACGTCATCCAGCCGAACCCGATGGCGAAGAGGAGGATGAAGCGGTCAGAGAGCCGCCGAGGTCCAGGCACAAGAAAAAAGCAGATCACCGCGAGAACAACTGCTGCCGGTCCGACAATCACCCCCGCGAGGCGAAGTACGAGTACCAGCAGAAACCCCAAGATGCCAATCAGAACTGGGGTTGGAATTGAAGCAATCCCAAAGAAGGGGCGACCGGCAATCGCAGTGTCAGGCTGCTCTCTTGTTGTTACTGCCGATGGTGCCGCGTGATAACTCGCCTTGGCTCTCATAAAACCTGCCCCAGTATGCGCTTCTCTAACTTCTCCAATGTAGCTCCGGAACGATCGGAGGATTGGCTCGTCCTGGTCCAGAACGACAACGAAGGGCGTTCAAAGAGGCCTCGACGTATCCGTTAGCGGCGCCCCAACCTCCGGACCTCTCGCTCAGGGCATTCGATTGACAGCTCCTGGAAGCTGCCTTGAGTTGCAAGGGTGCCACACAACATCCTTCCTCGAAAAGCACGAAGTCGGCGCGTGACCATAACATGGGGGAGAATCCGGTCGCCGTGCACCATGGATGGCTCGGCCTCCTACTTGCAAGTTGGCGGTCAGCGAACGCCCGTTCGGGTCCGGACCGAACGGACTTTCGCGCAGCGGCCCAAGATGGACGGGACAGCTGGATGGACTGGCAGCGGTACTCACCAGAGGAGTACACCAGCGGCGAGCCTCGGATCACGAGCAGGAATCGGGGTCCCGCTTACGTCGAAACCGGACTCTTGGAATCAATATGACCCACGACCCTTCGCCCGAAGAGCAAGAATAGGGTTGTGATTGACCTCTCGGGTAAGACAATCCTTCTCACAGGCGGGACCGGTT
>JBEKOI010000077.1:0-21895 GCA_049521915.1 Acidimicrobiales bacterium
CTCGGACTATTTGAACACCTTGAATCTGCTCGACAACACTGGGGCGTGGCAGGCAGGGTCGTCGGCAAGCGGTAACTGCATTGGGCTTCTCATCTCGTCGTACTCCAACAGCAAGATCGTCTTCACGCTGGGCTCTTACTACACCATTGCTTCTTACGATTTGAATCAAGGTGACAGTTTCACTATGAGCCTGCTCGGCACGAGCTTCTCGGGCATCGTCTCCTACACAACGATCGTGAACTGCAACGCGGGCGGCAACCTGCAGACGGCCATCAGCAACGCTCCGCCAGGCTCGACGCTTATCGTGCACGGGACCTGCACTGGGAACTTCACCATCGGCGAGAACCTGACCCTGGAAGGCTCTGGCACTCTGAGCGGGACCGGGTACAGCGGGTCGGTGTTGACCATCAGCGCCGGGACCGCCTTCTTGAACAACTTGACGATTGAGAACGGCAACACCAGCGGCGAAGGCGGCGGCATTGCGAACAGCGGCACACTCATCGTCACGAACACCACTGTGTCGCACAACAGCGCCAACGACGGCGGCGGCATCTGGAACGAAGGCACGCTGACCGTCACGAACAGCACCGTGACGAATAACAACGCGAGCGAATGGGGCGGCGGCATCCGCAATCACTTCAATTCAGTGTCGACCACCATCACGAACAGCACTGTGTCGGACAACACCGCTGGCGCCTACGGCGGGGGAATCTCGAACGGTCAAAGCATCGTGACCATCACGAACAGCACTGTGACCGGCAACAGCTCCCCCAACGGTGGCGGCTTCGACAGCGACGCCACGACCACCATCACGAACAGCACTGTGTCGCACAACACCGCCGCCAGCGGCGGCGGCATCTTCAACAACAACCTCGGCACCACGACCCTTGCCAATGATTCCGTCAACCACAACATCGCAACCAGCGGTGGCGGCGGCATCGATATCGTCGCTGGAGGCACGGTCACCCAGCTCCCCTCCGACAGAGGCGGGGTGAGCATCAACAACAACACCGCCAGCGGCAACGGCGGCGGCATCGACAACGAGGGTGGTACGGGCACCTTCTACAATGCAACCGTCAACAACAACAACGCCGTGAACGGCGGCGGTGTCTACAACGACGCCGGCAGCACGCTCACCATCAGTGACACCTCTGTCAACCACAACACGGCCACCAGCGACGGTGGCGGCATCTACAACAACGGAGGCGCGGTGAGTCTCACTGCCTCGGTGAGTGTGAACTCCAACACTGCCGTCTCTGGTGGCGGGATCTACAGCACGGTCGTGCTCTCCGTCCCCGCAGGTGACGTGGTACACAACGTCCCCAACAACCTCGTCGACTAGCTGTACTCGGCAGAGAGGAGGTCTGCCGTCTGGCGGGCCTCCTCTCTGGACATTGAGGTATCGAAAATGTGGTTTCGTTCCTGACCAGGGAAAATAGCGGACCGGCCACCCGTTTACCTTTGCTGAAACCTGGCGAAGGGATTACACCGGTACCGTGGTGACCGGCCCGCGTCTGAGGTTATCGCACCGGTCTCTGGCCCGGTCAACCCTCGTCGTTCCAGGTCCGACCCTGCGTCTTAGCCCACGACTGAACGTCCGCCAGACGTGAGGGGTGCCCCACCGATAACCGGAGGACAGTGCCCCAGTCATGCCGTTACACGGGGGACGCGCCATAGCCGTCCGTCCTCGCTTCCCGAGGGGCGCGGCAGGGGAGGGGAAGCTGTGCCCGGAACGATCAGTGCTCCTCTGTCCCGACAACCTCGATGGGTTCGGCACCGAGGATCCTTCCGAGCGGAAGCCCTTGGGCGACGAAGCGCTCCTCGATCGTCTGAGCGGCAGCGATGGCTCGGTCGTCGGTCCCCAGCACATATGACGCCAGCATGACCTCCTTCGTATGGCCGAGTCGTCGAGCAGCGGTGTCCACGTCAACGCCAGCGGCGACCAGCTGGGTGGCTGACACCCGCCGGAACGAGTGTGTGGTGACCTTGAGCCCGAGCCCATTGCCCAGTTCGGTGATCGCCTGGCCGAGCGCTTGAGCCCGCTTCGGGGTCACGCCTACGTCGTAGCTGAGCAGCCAGCCGTCCGGTTCACGGCGGAGCAGGTCTCGCATGATGTCGCGGTACCGCTCAATCAGGTCGAGGCCCAGGTGACCGAGAGTGATCGTGCGTACCCCTTCCTCCGATTTCCGGGGGAGCGAGGTACTGCCCCCCTTCCCCGGGACCCACTGCCGCTCGATGGTGATGGAGCAGTTGGTCGGATCGATGTCGCTCCATTTCATCCCGCACAGCTCGCCCCGCCTCGCCCCGGTCAGCGCCGCCATAGCGATGGCCATCGCCACCACCACGTCCGCGTCCATCCCATTCTTCCGAGGCGCCGAGGCTGCGGCGATCATCCTTGCAATGTCAGGGAGGGGGAGAGCGCCGCGCTTGGGCTTGTGGCGCCCGGGGGGAGTGGCCCCCTTGGCGGGATTGTCGCTGATCCAGTCCCACTTGATCGCCTGTTCGAGCGCGACGGTGAGCTTGGCATGGGTCTGGCGGATGGTATTGGCCGCAAGGCGTTCGGCCAGCTGGCCGTGGAGCGTGTCCAGATCCCGGGCCGTGAGCTCGGCCAGCGGTAGCTCGCCGAGTGCCGCTAGAAGCCTGTCCGCAGCGTGTCCGTAACTCTCGATGGTGGACTGGGTGCGGCCGATCCTTTCGCAGTGGACCAGGTAGGCCTCGAGCATCTCGGCCACGCTGACGATCCGTCTCACCGGTTTGGACGAGCGCTCAGCGACCTCCGTGATGAACTTCTCCAGCTCCGCCTTGGCCACCCCCCGCCCACCATACTCCCTATCGGGGACCCTGACAACCCGGGTTTCGCGCCTCCGGCCATCCTCGGTCGGCACCCAGATGCGCAGCCGAACCCTGGTCGCGCTGAGCCAGCTGATCCCTCCGGTTCCGTGCTCCCGACGTGGTGCCAACCGAGGAAGGTACCGGAAATTGGGCCACGATTGGGCCACAGCGGCCCTTCCCAGGGATAAAATCCCTGGTTGACGGTGAGCCGGCCTGTAGGCGGGATTCTGTCCACCCTCTGACGAGGGCTGGGTGGTCATCCATCTGAGCGGTCCACCTGGGGGTGGCACTCCCGGAGGAGTACCGGACGGGCCGTCCGTCCCCCTGTTCGACCTTGCTCCGGGTGGGGTTTACCGAGCCGAGCGGGTCACCCCGATCGCTGGTGCGCTCTTACCGCACCGTTTCACCCTTACCTGTGCGCTGCCCGGGGGCATCGCCATCGGCGGTCTGTTCTCTGTGGCACTTTCCTGCAGGTCACCCCGACTGGCCGTTAGCCAGCACCCTGCCCTTTGGAGTCCCGACCTTCCTCGATCCGTTCCCGGTAGGGGGGTGACCCCCACCTGGACGGACCGCGACCACCTGGCCGACTCACCGTCTCCACCATCGTCCCACACAAGGCCCTGCCCACGCCCGCCGGGCACGGCCGGTCCCAACCGCAGTCCGGGTCACAGCGTGGCTCTAACCTGGCGCCGTGCCCAGTGGTTCGCCCGTCACCAGACCCCGACTACCTGCGCCCGAGGGCGCGGGCACCGACGCGCTCTCCATCACCGAGTTCTACAACCGTGTCGACCGGGCCCTGCGATCGGCATTCTCCAGCGAGCTCTGGATCACCGGGGAGATCCGGACCATGAAGGTCCTCCCGAAGGGCCACTGCTTCATCGATCTGGTCGACCCGACCAATGCCCAGGACAGCGGCGCTCCGACGCTCAACGTGAAGTGCTGGTCGACCCGGTGGCGCAGCGTGCGATCCACCCTCGACAGCCTGGGCATCACCCTGGACGCCGGCATGGTGGTCCGGGCCCGGGGCAAGGTCGAGTTCTACAAGGCCCGGGGCACCGTCGATTTCATCCTCTCCGAGCTCGACACCGACGCACTCCTGGGCAAGGTGGCCGCGGAGCGGGCCCGGCTCATCAAGGCGCTCGTCGACGAAGGTCTCTTCGACCGCCAGCGGCGCCTGCAGGTGGCCGCCCTTCCGCTCCGGGTGGGCCTCGTGGCCAGCCCGGACACTGAGGGCTACAACGACTTCCTGGGGGGACTGCGCAGCTCGGGAATGGCCTTCGAGGTCACCGTGGCCCCGACGGCCGTCCAGGGCAAGGTGGCGCCGGCCCGGGTCGCCGCCGCCATCTCGAACCTGCAGACCGAACCCCTCGACGTCATCGTCGTCGTGCGGGGTGGGGGATCAAAGGCCGACCTCGCCGCCTTCGACCAGGAGCGTGTGGCCCGCGCCATCGCCACCTCCGTGGTTCCGGTGTGGACCGGCATCGGCCACACCGGTGACCAGTCGGTCGCCGACGAGGTGGCCAACCGCTCGTTCATCACCCCGACCGAGTGCGGGCAGGAGCTGGCCCTCCTGGCCCTCGACTACTGGAGGCGGGTCGAAGACGCCGGCACCGCGGTGGCGCGGCTGGCCCGCGAACAGGTCCTGGCCGCCGACAGGCTTCTGGCTTCCCGCCAACGGGCGGCGGCCATCGGTGCGCGCGCCCAACTCGATCGCCATGGAGACAGGCTCGGTCACCGGGCCAGCACCTTGCGTGGCGTCTCGAGGGGCCAGCTCGACACCCACGCCTTCCGGCTGTCCTCCCGGGGTGAGGCGCTGACCGTGGCCGCCCGGCGCGCGCTGCGGGCAGAGGACGAGGCCCTCGTCGGCCGGTCCACCCGGCTCGCCGCGCTGCCCGGACGCCGGCTTGTCGCCGAGGACCGGCGCGTGGACCAGTGGCGCAGACTGCTCGGAGCCTACGACTACCAGCGCCAGCTCGAGCGGGGCTACTCGGTCACGCGCGATGTGTCGGGACGGGTCGTCCGATCGGTGCACGACGTGGGCACCGGGGCGGCCCTGCGGACGAGGGTCAGCGACGGCGAGCTGGTCTCGACGGTAGAGGAGACCAGCACCTCCGACCCGGCACCCCGGAATTCGAAGGCAACCACCCACCATGACGAAGGGACACAGTGATGGCAACGACACGCGATGGCGGGCGCAACAGCACCGGACAGGAAGACGGCGCCGCCGGTATCGGCGATCTGAGCTACTCGGACGCCGGCGCCGAGCTCGACGCCATCATCGAGGAGTTCGAGACGGGAGTGATCGACGTCGACCGACTGGTCGATCAGCTGCAGCGGGCCACCGATATCGTCGACGAGCTCGATCGGCGGCTCCGGCGGACCCGGATCCAGGTGGAGGAGCTCGTCCCCCGTCTGGAGGCGATCGGCCAGCACGACGTCGCCGTGGTGGAGGTCATCGAGGTGGACATCGAAGAGGTGGACATCGAAGAGGACCCCCCCGGATACGAGGTCGACGGGCAGCCGACCCGCGACGACGCCTCACCCGGACTCTTCTGATCCCCGGCACCACCGGACCGGCGGGCGTTCAGGAGATGTTGCGCTCCCGCCCCGCCCAGTACGGCTGCCGGAGCTCGCGTTTGAGGACCTTGCCCGAGGGATTCCTCGGCAGCCCGTCGACGAAGTCGACAGACGTCGGGCACTTGTAGTGGGCCAGGCGGGACCGGGTGGCGGCGATGATGTCCAGCGCCAGGCCCTCGTCGTCCTCGGACGCGCCCGGTGACCTGACCACGACGGCCTTGACCGTCTCACCCCAGCGGTCGTCGGGCACCCCGATGACCGCTGCATCGGCTACCGCGGGATGGGCGAGGAGTGCGTTCTCGACCTCGGCCGGGTAGATGTTCTCCCCGCCGGAGACGATCATGTCCTTGATGCGGTCGTGGAGGAACAGGTACCCCTCTGCGTCCATCCACCCGGCGTCGCCGGTCCGGAACCAGCCGTCGTCGGAGAGGATGGCCGCCGTCTCCTCGGGCCGGTTCCAGTACCCGAGCATGTTCTGGTCGGATCGGGTCCACACCTCACCCACCGCACCCACCGGGAGCGTCTCACCCGATGCGGCATCGACGATGCGGACCTCGATATGGTCGAACGGACGTCCCGCCGACCGGAGCAGCCCGGCCCGGGGGCCGTCCGGATCGTGGTCCGAGGGCATGAGCGAGGTGATGGCACCGGTCGTCTCGGTGAGGCCGTAGACCTGGGCGAAGTCGCAACCGAGCGCGCTCATCGACCGGACCAGCACGTCCTCGCTGATCGGGGAGGCACCGTAGAAGATGGTGCGCAGCGAGCTCACGTCGGCGGTGGCCAGCTCGGGAGTGGCCAACAGGAACATCAACACCGCCGGGACGACGAACGCTTCGGTGACCCGGTGCTCCTCGATGAGCCCCAGCGCCGCGGCCGGGTCCATGTCCCGCAGGATGACCGAGTGTCCTCCCCGGGACATGCCGCACAGCGCCCAGCCGGTGCCACCGATGTGGAAGAGCGGCATGGCCACCAGCGAGACGGTGTCGGCACCGATGTGGAAGACCTGATCCGCCTGGGTCAGGATGCACGAGATGTTCCTTCCCGAGATCATGGCGCCCTTGGGAAGCCCGGTGGTCCCCGAGGTGTAGAGCTGGGTGACGACGTCATCGGGACCGGGCCGGAACCCGGGGTCGGGCACCTCGGCCGGCCCGGACCCGTCTCGCCACTGATCGAATCCGTCGAGCGGTACCCAGGTGTGGACGGAGGTCACGTACGGGGTCAGCTCCTTCACGGCGGTGGCGTAATCGGAGCCGAAGAAGACCACCCGGGCTCGGGCGTCCTCGATGATGGCGGCCATCTCGACCGGGGCCAGTCGCCAGTTGACGGCCACGCTCACCGCGCCGAGCAGCGCGCACCCGAAGAAGACCTCGAAGTACTCGATGCAGTTCCGGTCCACGAAGGCCACCCGGTCGCCGGCCGACACACCTGCCTCGGCCAGGGCATGGCTGACCCTTTTGGCCCGTTCGAAGACCTCGGCCCACGTGAGCGTGACGTCGCCTTCGGTGAGCATGGGCGCGTCGGGTGTCCGGCGCGCCCAGGTCCGGATCATGCCGGCTGCAGACTGGTGGTCGGTCGGATCCGCCTGGTCCGCTCGTTCGGTGCTCATGCTCTGCCCCCTCCTGTCGCCGGTGTCCCCGATGCCCCTGGCATGGCCCCGCGATGGTACTCCGGAGCCGGACGGAACCGCGTCGGGGCGTGGGCCGACCGGGCCCGCGTGCCCGTCTCGCCACCTCCTCTCCGCCGCCCGTAAGGTGTGGCCGTGACCGACACCACCTCGGCGACCCCACCGGCTCCCGGTACCGACCGCCTCTACTTCCGCCAGCTGTTGGCCGGACGCGACTTCGCCGTCGACGACCAGCTGGCCCGCCAGATGGTCAACTTCGTCTACCTGGTCGGGGATGCGGTGACCGGTCAGGCCCTCATCGTCGATCCCGCCTACGGCGTCGACGAGCTGCTCGGGATCCTGCGGGCCGACGACATGGAGTGCGTCGGCGCCCTGGCCACCCACTTCCACCCCGACCACATCGGCGGCGACATGATGGGATGGAACATCGAGGGGATCACCAGACTGCTGGAGCTGGCCGAGGTCCCGATCCACGTCCAGGCGGACGAAGCACCCTGGGTCGCCCGCACGACCGGGGTCGGCCCCCACGAGTTGGCCACCCACCGGGGTGGGGATGTCGTCCACGTGGGCTCGGTCCCGATCACGCTGGTCCACACGCCGGGCCACACACCGGGCAGCCAGTGCTTCCTGGTCGACGGCCGCCTGATCGCCGGCGACACCTTGTTCCTCGAAGGCTGCGGACGGACCGACCTGCCCGGGGGTGACCCCGAGGCGTTGTACGAGTCGCTGACCACCCAGCTGGCCCGGGTGCCCGACGACACCGTCCTCTTCCCCGGCCACCTCTACTCGCCGGAGGCGTCGGCCACCATGGGGTACACCCGGGCCCACAATTACGTGTTCCGGCTGCGCACCCCCGAGCAGTGGATGACGATGTTCGGAGGCTGACGGACGGGGCCACCGTGGGCCGGACCTACGATGACGCTCGATGAACGACCCCCAGGACAACGGCTCGACCATCGTGGTGGTCGGAGCCTCGCTGGCCGGCCTGCGCGCCGCCGAGGAGATCCGCCACGAAGGCCATGCCGGACCGGTGGTCATCGTCGGCGACGAGCTCCACGTCCCCTACGACAGGCCGCCACTGTCGAAGCAGTTGCTGTCCGGCAAATGGGACGTCGAGCGTATCCACCACCACGCACCGGACAAGCTCGACACCCTGGGGCTGGAATTCCGCCTCGGTCGCCGGGTGCTGTCGCTCGACACCGAGGTGCGGAACCTCGTCTGCGACGACGGGAGCGAGCTGCACTACGACGGCCTGATCGTGGCCACCGGGGCGGAGGCCCGCCCGTTGCCCGGCACCGAGGGCATGGGCGGCGTCCATACGCTGCGGACCCTCGACGACTGCCTGGCCATCCGGGCCGAGCTCGAGTCGGCCGGGCCCGGTGCCCGGGTGGTGGTCATCGGGGCGGGGTTCATCGGTTCCGAGGTGGCGGCCACCTGTCAAGGGCTCGGCGCCACCGTGACCGTGGTCGAGGCGCTCCCCACTCCGCTGGCCGGGGTGCTGGGCGCCCAGATGGGAGAGGCGTGCGCGCAGCTCCATCGCGACCACGGGGTCACCGTCTCGACCGGGGTGGGTGTCGAGCGGATCTCGTCCGACCCCTCCGGCCCTGCGCCGCTGGTGGTCCATCTGGTCGACGGGACCGGCCTGGATGCTGACCTGGTGGTGGTGGGTATCGGTGTCGTCCCCGCGGTCGGGTGGCTGGCGGGTTCGGGCTTGACCCTCGACAACGGCGTGGTCTGTGACGAGTCGCTGTTCGCGGCCGACGGTGTGGTGGCCGCCGGGGACGTGGCCCGGTGGACCCGGCCCGGCACCGGTGAGAAGTTGCGCGTCGAGCACTGGACCAACGCGGCCGAGGGCGGTGCCGCCGCGGCCCGCAACCTCCTGGCCGGATCCGAGGCCGCCGAGCTCTACGATCCCGTCCCCTTCTTCTGGTCCGACCAGTACCAGGCGAAGATCCAGGTGATCGGCCTCCCCGGTCCCGACGACGAGGTGGTCGTGGTGGAAGGGTCGATCGAGGAGGGAAAGTTCGTTGCCCTGTACCGGCGAGGCGACCGGCTGCGGGCCGCGCTGGCCTTCAGCCAGCCGCGCCTGTTGATGGCCTACCGCCCCCTGCTGGCCGCCGGCGCCTCCTTCGACGAGGCGCTGGCCCTGGCGCGCTCGTGAGGCTCCACCGGGCGCCTTCGGCGGTGGGCCCGCCGGTACCCACGGGTGAAGGCCAGGGCGGCGGCGATCTGCTCCGCCGAGGGCTCGAGGCCGCCGTAGGTGTAGCGCTCCACCAGCTGGGTTGAGCCGATCAGGCCGGCGCCGTAGAGCCCGTCGACCTCGGCCAGTCGCCGGCCGTAGGTGGACAGCGGCTCGTCGATCCGCCGCCTGAGGCCCATCCGGACCCCGCCACGGGCCAGGTCGGCTGCGATCTGGTGGGCCCAGGTGGGGGGCCGCCGCCGCCGTCGGCGGCGGACCTCGAAGAGCGCGGCGATCACGGTCACCGAGATGCCGATGGGAATCCACGGGAGGTGGGCGAGGGCCCGCCCGGCGGTGCCGGCCAGCACCGAACCCGGGGACGGGTTGGCCAGGGGCACGGCGGCCGTCGGGTCGAAGCTCTGCCAGCCGTAGCCCGGGAACCACACCTGCACCCAGGCGTGGGCATCCTTGGCCTGCACGTCGAAGAGGTCGGTGATCGGATCGTAGGGGCCGGGCACGTAGCCCACGGTCTCCCGGGCCGGGATGTGGAGGGAGCGGAGCATGACCACGGTGGCGGTGGAGATCTGTTCGCAGTAGCCCAGGCGGGACCCGAAGAGGAAGCTGGTCACCGCGTCGGCCCCCGGGGCCAGCGGCGGGATGTCGGTCGTGTACCGGATGTGGCCCGCCATCCACGCCTCGATGGCTTGGATCTTGTCGTAGGTGTGGGGGTCGGGATCGTCGGGGCTCCCGAAACCGGCGGTGATCCTGCGGGCCAGGGCGGCCACCCGGGGGTAGGGATGGGGGAGCTGGAGGTAACGGTCCCGCTGCAGCTGGCTGAGGGCCTGCGTCTCGGCGACACTCCCCGGGCTCGGCACGGTGGCTTCCCGCAGCTCCTGGGCGTCGGCCGTGTTGTCGGCCGAGACCACCGTGTAGATGGTCCCTGATCCCATCGAGGTCGACGAGACGATGGTGCCGTCCCCGGTCAGGGAGAGGGAGCGCGACTGGATGTAGACCCGCTCGGCATTGTCGGCGTGGAAGACCAGGTTCGGCCCCGACTGGGCCACATAGAAGGTCTGGACATCGGTGTCGCCCGGGGATCGGTCCGCCTGCTGGTCCGGGGCCAGCGGTAGCTCGAACGGGGACCCGGTCTGCAGTTCCACGACCCCCCTGCCCTTGGTGGGCACCGATTCCAGCCAGCTCTGACCGTTCCACGTGTCGTAGGTCTGCCCGACCCAGAAGCTCGGACGGCTGGCTCGGACCCTCATCACCACCTGGTCGCCGAGGGCGGCCCGCACCCCGGTGTCCAGGGACTTGGCGAATCCGAGAAACCCCCCCACCCTGGTGGGACCGTTCGGGCTGGCCGCGTGGGCGGGCAGGGACGGGGAACCGTCGGTGAGATTGCTCGGGCTGTCGACCGGCGACGAGTCGGCCGCCGAAGACGGGAAGATGAGCGACGTGGACACGGTCGGGGCCGGCAGCACCACCACCAGCAGCGCGGCCAGCACCACCACCGCGCTGCCGGCCACCCCCACGGCGAGCCACGGGATCCCGCGGGTGCCCGTCATCGACTGCCACATGGCCACGAGGGCCCACACGCCGAGCACCAACCAGGCCACGACGTAGACGCCGAGGGTGAGATCGACCGACTGGGCCGCGGCCACCGCCATCAGGGCGGCCGACCCGGCCAGCGAGTAGGCC
The DNA here is from genome assembly GCA_049521915.1 of Acidimicrobiales bacterium. GTDB lineage: Bacteria > Actinomycetota > Acidimicrobiia > Acidimicrobiales > RAAP-2 > Bog-756. The sequence goes on from JBEKOI010000077.1 coordinate 10,911, forward strand.
ACATCGCGCCGGGCCGGGACGTCGAAGGAGTGGGTGGACAGCACCCAGGCGAACAGGACGGCCAGCGGGCTCTCGACCGTGGAGATGTCCCCCGGGGTGGCGTTGCGGCTGACCGTGGTGATGAACCAGGCGAAGCCGCCGAGGGCGCAGACGGCCAGGACGGGCTTGACCGCCGGCCACGGTCGCTCCCGCCGCCGGTAGGAGAGGGTGTTGCCGACGACCGTCGCCACCATGGCGAACACCGCCATGCCTGGGGCCAGCTCACCCTGGCTCCAGCAGGCGGCGGCGGCGACCACCACCGTGGCCGCCGAGGCCACCCGGAAGGGCACCGAGTGCTCCGGGGGCCCCGGCTTGTTGGCCTGGACGACCCGCTGCCACAGGGTCACGTCGGCCCTCGCCGCCGGACGGCGTCCACCGTCGGCGGCGGGCCGGGGGACCCGGCGGACGGCGACCCCGCGGACGGCGACCCCACGGCCCGGGCCAGGCGCCGCCCGAGGTCGATCTGGTCGCGCACCACCCGCACCACGTGGCCGTCGGCTTCCACGGTGCCGAGCACGACCGGACGGCCCCGGACCAGGATCTGGGCGAGCGCGGCCATGACCCGCTCCGATTCGGCCTCGGCGGCGACCGGATCCGGAGGGAGCGTCAGGTCGACGACGACCGGATCGTCGGTCTGGCGCTCCTTCTCGCGCACCATCAGCGCCCCGACGTGCGAGGTGGCCGGCCAGTGGATCGACCGGCGGGTGTCCCCGGGCCGGTAGGGGCGTACGCCGCGGGGCTCACCGGCACCGGACGGGAATCGCAGCGGGGCGTCACCGATCGAGCTCTCGGGGAGGGACGGCAGGGGACCCGGTTGGCCGAGCCTCGGGGCCACGTGCAGAGGCCGGGGGAGCGGCACCCTGATCTCGCGCCCCCACCACAACAGCCCGAAGGGCGCGCACGACGCCACCTCCACGGCGACCTCGCCGATGACCCCGCGCCGGGCAGGGACGAACTCCACCTCGACCGTCCTCGGCCCCCGGAACGGTCCCGCGGCCCGGGCCACGGGCCCGACCGGCTGCCTCGGCCGGATGCGGATGGGGCCGCTGGCCTCCATGGTCACCGGTACCGGCCGACCCGCCTGGCCGTCCGATGGGCTGGCCGTACAGGTCAGGCCGGCGCTCCGGGCCGGGATGATCGGCGCCAGCAGGCCGATGACCAGCACCGCGGCCAACAGGGCACCGACGGCCTGCACCCAACCCGATCCGCTCGAATGGGCCACCCCGGCCCAGGCCAGGACGGCCACCACGCTGCCGAGCACCGGAGCCGGCCAGGCCACGGGGTGCAGCCGGGCCCGGAGCCGGATGCCGCCGGGCGACCGGCGGGGATCCGAGCGCGCCGACCGGCGCGCGAATATGCCCCACGAAACGAGGGCGCCGGCCAGCGTGGCCACCAGCCCGACGGCAGCCCCGACCACCACGACGGCGGGCCCGAAGACGGCCCGGATGACGAACACGACGCACACACCGGCCACCAGTCCGGTGGCGATCGCACTGACCGTGCGCCGCAGCAGCGGACGGCGGTCGGAGCCCTCCGGGCTCACGTGGGCGGAACGGGTGTCTCTTCGACGATCCGGGTGACGAGCGCCGGACCGTCGCCGCCGCCGCCCTCGGCGATGAGCCGGTGGGAGAGGCACGCCGCCGCCACGGCCTGGATGTCCTCGGGATTGACGTAGGCCCGCTCGGACAGCACCGCGTACGCCTGGGCGCTGCGGATCAGCGAGATGGCCGCCCGCGGGCTGGCGCCGAGGCGCACGGTGCCGGCGGTGCGGGTGGCCCTCACCAGTGCGACGGCGTACTCGGCCACGGCGGTGACCACCTGCACCGACGCCGTGGCGTTGATGACCCTCGCCCACCGGGCCGGGTCGGCCACCGGGGTCAGGGTGTCGAGGGCGTAGCGACCACCCTGGTGCAGGACCAGGCGGGTCTCCACGTCCGTGTCGGGATACCCGATGGAGGTGGACACCCCGAACCGGTCGAGCTGGCTCTCCACCAGCGGGTAGGTGCCGAGCTGGCCGATGGGGTTCTGGGTGCCGATGACCATGTGGGGCCGGGGGAGTGGCCACGACTCGCCGTCCACCGACACCTGCTGCTCCTCCATGGCCTCGAGGAGGGCGGACTGGGTCCGGGGCGGAGTCCGGTTGAGCTCGTCGAGCAGGACCACGTGGCCGAACACCGGTCCGGGTCGGAAATCCCACGTCCCGGTGTCGGGGGAGAAGACGGTCACGCCGGTGATGTCGGAGGGGAGCAGGTCGGGATTGCCCTGGACCCGTGAGAGCTGGACTCCGAGCGCGGTGGCCAGGGCCCGGGCCAGGACGGTCTTGCCCACCCCGGGGACGTCCTCGATGAGGAGATGGCTACCCGAAAGGGCCGCGACCACGGCGAAGGTGACCGCCCTCGGGGTCCCGAGGAGTACCTCCGACAGGGCCACGTGCAGGTCCGAGGCGGTGGCCACGGCCTCGTCGATGGACGGGACGGGACCGCCGACCGCCGCCGGCTCACGACCCACCGTTCCGATGCCGGTGCTCGTGCTCATGCGCTCCCCTGCCTCTCCTGCACCCACCCGTCCGCGGACCCCGGCGCCGTGCGTGGTAGTCCACCCACCCTAGGCGTCACCGGAGTTGCGGTTCAATGGCCTGATGCGGCCGGGCCCCGGGCCGGCGGAGGCGACGGGCTCAGAAATCAAGGGCGGACAGCTCGGGGATGGTGGCCTCCGACCTGCTCCGGGCTTCGAGCCACCGGGCCCGGGCCGCCTCCCGTTGGTCGTCGCCCACGGCGGGGTCGACCACCAGGCGCGGTGCCCATGCTGCAGCCACCTCGATCTCGTCCGACCAGGTGCCGACGGCCATGCCGGCCAGGTAGGCCGCGCCCAGGGTGGTGGCCTCGAGCACGGGGGCGATCTCGACGGGCCGGCCGCAGGCGTCGGCCAGGGCCTGGGTGAAGACCGGGTTGGCGGACATCCCGCCGTCGACCCGGAGCGAGGCGATGGGCAGGCCCGAATCTGACTCGGCCGCCTCGAGGAGGTCGGCTCCCCGGTGGGCCACTCCCTCGAGGACGGCACGGACCAGTTCCGGTCGTCCGCTCCCTCTGGTCAGACCGGTGAAGGTTCCGCGGGCTCCGAAGTCCCAGACCGGCGTACCCAGTCCGAGCAGGGCGGGTACGAACCACACGTCTCCGGTGTCGGCACAGCCGGCGGCGACCTGGGCCGAGTCGAAAGCCGAGTCGATGATGGCCAGGTCGTCGCGCAGCCACTCCACGCAGGTCCCCGCCGACAGCATGATGGCTTCGACCCCCCACGTCACCGTGCCGCGGCGCCGCCAGGCGATGATGGGGATGGTGCCGGCCGGCCCCCGGGCCATCTGGACCGGCCGGCCCGAACCCACGCACTGGTCGAGCATGCCCCCGGTCCCGAAGGTGGCCTTGGCCTGCCCCGGGAGGGTGCACCCCTGTCCGATGAGCGATGCCTGCTGATCGCCGGCCATGCCTGCGATGAGCGGCCGTCCGGCGAGGATGTCGGCCGGGCCGATGGCACCGGACGAGTCGGCCGGTCACGCCGGCGTTGGAGGCATCGGTGACGTGGAGGCTCCCGTTCGACAACGTCCACGCCACCCAGGTGTCCACCGTGCCGAAGGCGAGCTCCCCGCGCTCGGACCGCGAGCGGTCCGGATCGGCCAGGTCCAGCAGTGCGGCCACCTTCGTGGCTGAGGCGTTGGGTGCCACCCTGATCCCGCGGGCCTGGAGCTCGAGGCAGGTCCCGACCGTTCGGAGGTCCTGCCAACCGAGCCCCGGACCCACCGGCGAGCCGGTGGCGCGGTCCCAGACGATGGTCGACGCCCGTTGGTTGGCGATCCCGACGGCGTCGACGGGGCCACCCTCGGCCAGGGTCTGTGACGCCACCGCCACCACCGCCGCGGCCATGGCCTCCGCATCGAACTCCACCAGCCCGGGGAAGGGCGTGTCGGGCAGCACGGGCACGTGGTGGATGTGCTCCACGGTGCCGTCGGCGCGGATCACCGCGCCGCGGACTCCCGAGGTGCCGACGTCGACGACCAGGATGCTCATGGCCAGCCGACCACGCCGAACGGGCTGGGCAGGCCGAGCTTGCCGGGGTTGAGGATGCCGTGCGGATCGAGGGCCTGCTTGACGGAGGCCAGCACCTCGAAGCCGGCGCCGAGGGCACCGGGCAGGAAGCGGGCCCGGTTGATGCCGATGCCGTGGTGATGGCTGATGGCGCCCCCCGCGGCCATGGTGGCCCCGGTCACCTCGTCCCAGGCCCGCCGGTAGTACTGCGCCACCCAGGACCGGTGGCCGGCGGGATCGAGGTCGGCGGGGGGTCGGCCGGCGAAGGTGAAGTAGAGGCAGGCGCCGTCGGTGTAGGCGTGGGACTGGTGGGACGACGCGACCGCCGTGCCCTCGACACCCCCCAGGGCGGCCAGCACCGAGTCGTAGAGCCCGGGCAGCGCCCGCCACCGGGCCGAGATCTCGACGGTGTCGACGACCACGCCGCCCCGCCACAGCGGAGCCAGGGCGGACACGTCGTTGCGGTGACCGAGCCAGCGCTCGACCAGGTCCGTCCCGAGGGGTGCGGCGCCCGCGCACTCCTCGTCGACGACGGCCAGGGTGGCCTCGACGAGGGTCGGGTCGCCCTCGTCCAGGACGATCAGGGTGTTGATGTCGGGCTGGTCGAACGACCGCCCGGACTCGGTCCGGTCGTAGAGGCGCAGGACGGCCGGGGTGGCGCCGCGGCGCAGGATGCGACGACAGGCGTCGAGGCCGTCGGCGAAGGAGGTGAACCCGAAGGCCCGCCGCCCCTCACCCCCGGGGACCGGGTGGACCCGGAACCGCCCCTCGGTGATCACCCCGAGGGTGCCCTCGCTGCCCACGAACAGCTGGGTCAGGTCGGGGCCGGTGGCTGACCTCGGGCCGTGGCCGCCGGTCCGGACCACCCGTCCGTCGGCCAGCACCACCTCGAGACCGATGACCATGTCCTCGATCTTCCCGTAGCGGTTGGAGTACTGGCCTGCGCCGCGGCAGGCCAACCATCCACCCACCGTGGAGAGGTCCATCGACTGGGGCCAGTGCCCGAGGGTGACGCCGGAGCCGCCGCGCAGGGCCGACTCCACGTCCGGCCCGAAGGTGCCGGCCCGGATGTCGGCCACCAGCGACGCGGTGTCGACCTCGCCGATCCCGGCCAGCCCGCACAGGTCGAGGGCGACCCCGCCGAAGAGGGGGATGGAGGCGCCGCAGACGCCGCTGCGCCCGCCGGCGGGTGTCACCGGAATCCGCTCGTGGTGGCACAGGGCGAGCACCGCGGCCACCTGGGCCGTGTCGGTGGGCCGGGCCACGACTGCGGGACGCGACGGGACCTGGCCGTCGACGGCCCATCCGATGGCCACGGGCCACCAGTCGCGACCGGCCTCGGCCCGGGAGGCGTCGTCATCGACCACTGCGCAGATGTCGCCCAGCCGCCGGCGGAGATCGTCGTCGACGTCGACCCGCGCCCCCTCCAGGTGGTCGGCGACCCGGTCGGGGGTGGCGTCGATGGGTGTGACCGGTGTGGGCTGGGTCACCCGGGGCCGGTCCCGTGGACGACGGCGTGGCTGTACGGGCCCGCGTTGGGGTCGAGCCCGGCCCGCACCAGTTGTTCGCGGATGGCCAGGGCGTACGCCTCCGCCTCGTGTTCGGCGCGGCGGTCGTCCCAGCCCAGCGATGGGCCGATGAGGGCGGCCACGCCGGCGGCCGCCTCGGCCGCGCCTCGTGCGTCGCGCAGGGAGGCCCGGGTCCGCCGGTCGAGCACATCGGCCACCGAGCGGGCCATCTCCTCCTGCACCGCATAGACGGCTTCGGCGGCCAGGTAGTGGAGGCCGGGGACCAGCGGGTCGAGCAGCTCCGGTCGCCCGTCGGCCACGGCCAGCACGGCCGGGGTCTCGGTGCCGTACCTGCCGGCCAGGTGGGCGGCCACGGTGGTGGCGGGATCGGCGGGGGCGCGGCCGGCGGGCCCGGACCCGGAGGCGTCGGGCGCCCGAGCCCGGGCGGGCCGGGCCGTGGCCCCGCGCAGGCGGAGGGTCTTCGTCACGCACGGACCCGCTCGACGCCCGAGCACCTTGAGCGCGGCGTCGACGGTGTCCTCGGCCATCTTGCGGTACGTGGTCAGCTTGCCCCCGGTGACAGTGACCATCCCCTCCGGCGAGGTCCGCACAGTGTGGCGGCGGGACAGGTCGGCCGTCCGCTCGCTCGGCGCGTGCCTGCCTTCCGTCGGGGCCAGCAACGGCCGCAGTCCGACCCAGATGCCGGCGATGTCGGTCCCGTGGATCGGGGTGGTGGTGATGGCGTTGGCCGCGTCGAGGATGTAGTCGACGTCTTCGGGCAGGCAGCTCGGGTCGTCGAGCGGCCCGTCCCACTCGGTGTCGGTGGTCCCGAGGTAGACCTGGTCACCCCACGACACCACGAAGATCGACCGGCGGTCCTCTCGGACCGGGATGACGGCGGCGATGTCGCACGGGAAGGCGGCTTCGGGCACGGTGATGTGGATGCCCTTGGCCGGCCGGATCGAATGCGGGTTCTGCTTCTCGTCGAGGGCGCGCACCTCGTCGGCCCACACCCCGGCCGCGTTGACCACCACCGACGCGTTGACCACGAAGGGCGGTCCATCCTCGGGCGTCACCGTGGCCCCGTTGACCCGACCATCGGTTCCGGTGGTGAGGGCGGTCACCGGTGCGTGATTGGCGGCCACCGCTCCGTGATCGAGCACCGCGGTGCGGAGCACGGTGAGGGTGAGCCGGGCGTCGTCGGTGCGGGCGTCCCAGTAGAGGAACCCGGCCACCAGCCGGTCGGCCTGCAGGTTGGGCATGTGGGCCAGGGCCTGGTCCCGGGTCACCTTTTCGTGACGCCGTCCGATGCGGACTCCTCCGGTCAGGTCGTAGAGCCACAGGGCGGTCCGGTAGACACGGGCCACACCGCGGTTGACCACCCCGTCGCGTCCGAACAAGGGGATGAGGAAGGGGAGCGGCGACACCAGATGGGGGGCATTGTCGAGCAGGCGCTGACGTTCGGCCAGGTTCTCGTAGACCAGCCGGAACTCGTTCTGCTGGAGATAGCGGAGACCGCCGTGGACCAGCTTGGACGACTTCGACGAGGTGCCCGAGGCGAAGTCGTGCTTCTCGACCAACGCGGTCTTGAGCCCCCGGCTGGCCGCGTCCAGCGCCACCCCCGCGCCGGTGATACCCCCGCCGATGACCAGCACGTCGAACGACTCCGAAGCCAGCCGGGACAGCGCCTCGTCCCGTTGGAAGCGACCGGCGCTCGGCTCGGAGTCGCGGACGCGGTCGGGCATGGGCAAAGCCTGCCACAGGTGGGCCGGAGCCCCGTCGCTCGTCCGTCCGCCTCGGGGCCGATGGACGGTTCCGTCGGTGGGTTCCGTCGATGGGTTCCGTCGATGGGCTGTGCCGATGGGCTGTGCCGGTGGGCTGTGCCGGTGGGCTTATTTACAATGATTGTTGAAAAACAATCATTGGTGGTAGACTGGAGCCTGTGAGGACGCCCGAAGAGCTGACCGAGTTGTTCCGGTCCAGCGGTCGCAAGGTCACCGCCCAGCGGCAGTGCATCTTCCGGCTCCTGCAGGGCAACGAGACCCACCCGTCGGCCGAGGCCATCCATGCCGAAGCCAGCCGGGAGATGGAGACCATCTCCTTGAAGACCGTCTACCAGACGCTCCACGACCTGGCCGAACTCGGGGAGATCGCCTCGTTGGACGTGGGGACCGGCATGACCCGGTTCGACCCCAACGTGGACCATCCCCATCATCACCTGGTCTGTCGCAGCTGCGGCCGGGTGCGTGACCTGGTGGCCGACTTCCCCGACGTGCAGATCCCGAAGGGCGCCGACCTCGGCTTCGTCGTCGGCACGGCGGAGATCGTCTTCAGGGGGTTGTGCCCCGAGTGCCGCCCACCGGTACGCCGTCGGAACCGGGCATCCTCCAGCAGCGCTTCATTGTCACCGTCCCACTAAGCAACCCGTGGTGCCTGCCACAACACCCATGAAAGGAACCCCCATGACCGCATTGAAGGATTCAAAGACCGAGGCCAATCTCAAGGTGGCCTTCGCCGGCGAGAGCCAGGCCAACCGGCGCTATCTCTACTTCGCCCAGAAGGCGGACGTCGAGGGGTACCCGGACGTGGCCGCTCTGTTCCGCTCGGTGGCGGAGGGTGAGACCGGACACGCCTTCGGCCACTTCGACTTCCTCCGTGAGGTGGGTGACCCGGTGACCGGCGTCCCCGTCGGACCGACCGAGGACAACCTCAAGTCGGCCATCGAAGGCGAGACCTACGAGTACTCCGAGATGTACCCGGGCTTCGCCAAGACGGCGCGGGACGAGGGATTCGTCGAGATCGCCGAGTGGCTCGAGACCCTGGCCCGGGCGGAGAAGAGCCACGCCGGTCGGTTCACCGAGGGCCTGGCCTCCGTCTCCTAGCGCCCGGTTCGGGTGCTTGCACCACACCGGCCCACACTGGCCCCTGCGTCAGCCGGGGCCGGTGTGGTCGGACCGTCCGGCTCCCAGACGCCCCCACAGGAGGACACCATGAGCACGACGGGACCGCTCACCCTCGAGGACATTGCCGACCAGCGCGCCTACGAGCGCGAACGGGACGAGTTTCGTTCCGAGGTCATCGCGGCAAAGAAGCTCCGGCGGGTGTCGGTGGGGCCGGTGGTAACTCTGGTCTTCGAGAGCCGGCTGACCATCCGGTTCCAGGTCCAGGAGATGGCCCGGGCTGAGAAGATGGTCACCGATGAGCAGATCCAACACGAACTGGACGTCTACAACCGGCTGCTCCCGACACCGGGCGAGCTGTCGGCCACCTTGTTCATCGAACTGACCAGCGAAGAGGACCTCCGTACCTGGTTGCCGCGCCTGGTGGGCATCGAGAGCGCGTGTCAGCTACGCATCGGCAGCGGGGACGACCCCACCGTGGTCCGCTCGGTGGCCGAGTCGACCCATCAGGCCAATCTGACCCGGGAGGAGACCACCTCGGCCGTCCACTACGTGCGCTTCCCGTTCACCGGCGGCCAGATCGCCGCCTTCAGTGCCGGTCCCGTACGACTCGCCGTCGACCATCCGAACTACCCCGGCGGCGTGCCCGGTGTCGAACTGGGCGATACCACCCGGGCCGAGCTGGCGGCCGACCTCGGCGGGGGCTGAGCGCGAGCCCGGCCCCGGTGGGCTGTCAGCGGTGGGCCGTCAGCGGTGGGCGAGATGCACTGCCGCCTCGGGCGTGTTGATGTGGAAGGTGAGGGTCTCCTCGATGAAGAGGTCGACCGAGGCGGCGTCGTCGGAGCGGTAGCCGATCGAGAAGTCCTGGCCCACGGTCAGCTCGAAGTCACCACCGCGCTGGCTCAGTACGACGGCACCGTCGACCGCCGGCGCCCAGACCACCGGGCCGTCGAGGATCTGGCGGAGGTGCTCGAACACCGGATAGCCGCCGTGCTCGGTGGTCTCGGTGACGCCGGTGAAGCAACGGGGCCCGAGGGCGATGGCATAGGGGCCGGACACGTCGGCGGCCCGGAGCGCAGCGACTGCCTTGGCCACATGTGCGGGATACTGGTTGTAGTCGTCGCTGATGATCACCGGCTCGTGGGGGGAGGTGGCGACGATGCCGGCGACCGGGCCCTGTTCGTACCCGTGGAAGACCAGGTGGTCCTCGGCCACGGCGGCGGCGCGGGAGGCGGCGATCACCGGGTCCAGATCGGGGTCGGTCGCGCCCCGGTCGGCCGCGGCCAGCTCGGACTTGGACAGCGAGAACGGCGACCGGAGCTCGATGAGCGGCCTGATCCTGCGGAGCGACGCTTCGACCGGACCGAGGGGACCGCTGTCCAGGCTCTCGACCCGGCCGACATCGACCGAGGAGTACTCCCACCCCAACGGCCCGGAGAAGTCGACCAGCCGCCGGGCAGCCAGGAAGTGCTTCAACGACCGCGTTGCTTCGGCGTCGATCTGCTGCCACGAGCCGTCGGTGATCGGGGCCAGCTCTCGCATCAGGTGGTTCATGGGAGCATCCTGCTTTCGTGTCGTAGCGTGCCGATACCGAGACTTCCGTCTGCGGCCATGGCCTGGGCCAGCGGGTTGGGCGTGGGGGCGCCGACCCGGGTGAGCGTGTTGCGGTCGATGTGGGAGAAGGGCTCGGTACGGTCGGGAATGTCCAGTACGCCCTCTTCCTCGTAGGACCAGGTGCCGTCCGGGTGGACCGTGACGGACATCCGGTAGCTGAGCGTCCGGAACGCCTGTTGGAGGAACGGGTTGGACAGGATCCCGAAGATCTCGGAGCCGGCCTCGGCCCGGACCTCGAACGTGGTGGCGTCCGGCTCGGCCGTACCCCCGGCCAGGAGCACCTGGCCCCTCGGGATGCCCAGCGTCAGCAGGACTGCGTTGGTGGCCGGCTCCCACAGCCAGAAGCCCACCTGGTCGTGGAAGGTCTCCACCTCGGCCGGCTTGACGATGTGGGTGTGGTAGCGGAGCCCGTAGAACAGTTGGGGTCCGTTGGTCTGGCGATCGATGGGCTGGAGCTCGTACCTCTCGACGAAGGTGTTCTGCTCGGCACCGCCGGCGGCCGGGTGCTCATCGGCACCACCCGCGCTCTCCCAGATGCCGGCCAGCGGGGCCAGGGGTCCGAGGTTGGACAGGGTGTCGGGATCTCCGTCGGGCTCGGTGTACAGGTCGGAGCCGTAGAACTTCCCCGCGGCCATGGCCGCGGCGGCGTCGCTGGCAGCCCGGCTCTCTGCGTCCATGGCACGACAGTGTAGGACGACGCCCTTTCGTGCATGACCGGTCCCGGCGCTGGTGGGCGGCGTGGGCCGGCCAAGGTTCCCCTGGTGGGCGGGCAGGGTCCGGCGCGGGCGTGCAAGGTTCCGGTGTCGGGAAGGCAAGGTTCCGGCGTCGGGAAGGCAAGGTTCCGG
>JBEKOI010000078.1:0-14350 GCA_049521915.1 Acidimicrobiales bacterium
TCGGCCACGGCGTCGCCGGGCAGCACCTCGGCACCGTCATCCTTGTGCCAGGTCACCACGAGGCCGGGATCGATCTGGGCGAACGTCTCGACTGCGCAGGCCCGTCCGGCCACCACCCCGTGGGCCCGGCTCACGATGGCCACCGTCGCCCTGGCCGAGGCCGGCACGAGCACGGCGGTGAGGTCGCCCAAGGGCAGGACGTCCTCGGCGATGGCCCGGGTCACGGCCTCGACCACCGCGTGGCGGGGAGGATCGACCGCGGGCACGTGGTCGGCGCCGTCGCCGGCGGTCGGGGTGGTCAACGGACCGGCGGTTGCGGTTCGGGCCGGCGGCGGTGATCGGGGTCCGGGGGCCGGGGCACGTCGAGGAGGGCGGCCCCGTCCGAGGTGTGCACGATCCGGCGGCGCCACCGGTCGGAGGCGGTGGGAAAATCGCTTCTGGCGTGCGCACCCCTGGTCTCGCACCGCAACGAGGCCGACGACAGCACGCTGGTGGCTGCAGTGATCAGATTGGCCAGCTCGCCGTGGGCCCGGTCGGCGGGAACACCATCGCCCACCTGGTCGGCGATGGCCAGAACGCCGCGGCCGGCGACATCGAGCGAGCCGGCACTGCGCACCACGCCGGCCCCGGCGATCATGGCCCGCTGCAGTTCGTCGCGGGCCTTGACCACGTCCGGTCCCTGCCCGTCCCCGGACCGGCGCGGGTGGCGTGGCGGCGGCGACCCGGCCACCGCGCCCAGCGGTTCGCAGTCGCCGCGGAGATAGGCACCGAGCGCCCCGGTGGCGGACGGGCCGTCCGTCCCGCCACCGATCGCCTCGGCCAGGCGGGCACCGAACACCATCCCCTCCAGGAGGGAATTGGAGGCCAGGCGGTTGGCCCCGTGGACCCCGGTGCAGGCCACCTCGCCCGCAGCCCAGAGACCGTGGAGCGCGGTGGCCCCCGACAGGTCGGTGAGCACTCCCCCCGACAGGTAGTGGGCGGCGGGGGCGATGGGCAGCCAGTCATGCGAAGGATCGAGCCCGATGGCCGTGAGCGAGGCGGCGATGGTGGGGAACCGGGCTTCGAAGGCGGCCAGGCCGGTGGCGTCCAGCCACAGGCTGTCGACCCCCTGCTCCCGCATACGGTCGGCCATGGCCCGGCTGACCACGTCACGTGGGGCCAGTTCGTCGACGAAACGGTCGCCCCGTGCGTCCCGTAACAGCGCGCCGTGCCCGCGTAGAGCCTCGGAGAGCAGGGGGCGGGGCATGGCCGGATGGTGCAGTGCCGTCGGGTGGAACTGCATGAACTCCACGTCGGCCACCGGCACTCCGGCCCGCAGGGCCATGGCCAGGCCGTCCGCGGTGGCCTCGGCCGGATTGGTGGTCACGGCGAAGAGCTGACCGGCGCCCCCGGTGGCCAGCACCGTGTGGGTGGCCCGGACCTCGACGACCCGGCCGTCGGCGCTGAGGGCGCGCACGCCGCGGCACCGTCCGTTCTCGACCAACAGGTCGAGGGCGAACCACTCCTCGAGCACCGCCGCCGCCGTGGCCCGGGTGGCGTCGACCAGGGCCCGCTCCACCTCTGCCCCGGTGGCCGCGCCGCCGGCGTGGACCACCCGGGCGGTGGAGTGGCCACCCTCACGGGCCAGGGCGAGCGCCCCGCCGGGCTGCCGGTCGAAGACGGCGCCCATGGCGATCAGCTCGTTGACCCGGGAGGGGCCTTCGTCCACCAGGACCCGGACCGCATCGGTGTCGCACAGACCGGCCCCGGCGGCCAGGGTGTCGGCCAGGTGGAGATCGGTCGAGTCCTCGTCGCCGCCGAGCACCGCGGCCACGCCGCCCTGCGCCCACCGGGTGGCCGACTGGGAGAGCTCGGCCTTGGTCAGCACGCCGACCCTGAGCCCGGACGACCCGGGGGCGGCTCCGCCGCCGGGCGGCGGCATCGGTGCGGCCAGGCGGACGGCGGCCGACAGCCCCGCCACCCCGCTGCCGAGGACCAGGACGTCCAGGGGGCCGGTGTCCTCGCCGGGCCCGCTCACGCCGGAGTCTGCAGATCGGACGTGGGGGGGGGCCGGCGCGCTCCGGTCCGCCCCGGATTCCCTGTCATGGGCACGGGTCAGGCGCTCAGGTGGAGCGTGGTGGGGGCCCAGCCGCGGGGGTCGAGATTGTCGATCAACCGAACCGGGCCGACATCGGCCGCGATCAGCAACCGGAGGGGACGGCTGGTGGCACAGGTGGACGCCGGCTCGAGGTCATCGGCATGGACCAGGGCCGCGTAGTCCAGGGCCACCGCCGGCTCGCGTGCGACCACCCGGGCCATCTGCTCCTCGATGACGGCCGGGCGCTCCTCACCACCGGCCATCATGGCGGCGCCGGACCTCAGGGCCCGGGACAGGACCAGGGCCGCCCTGCGCTGCTCGGCCGACAGACGGGTGTTCCTGCTGGAGAGGGCCAGACCGTCCCGCTGCCGGACGGTCTCGCACCCGACGACCTCGGTGGGCAGGGAACGGTCCCGCACCACCCACCGGACCAGCGCCAGCTGTTGGAAGTCCTTCTCGCCGAAGTAGGCCCGGCAGGCGCCGGCCGCCGACAGCAGCTTCACCACCACGGTGGCCACACCGTCGAAGTGCCCGGGCCGCGACGCCCCTTCCCACCGGTCGGCCAGCTCGGGGGCGGACACCATGGGGATGTCCCCGGGCGCTTCCGGGTACATCTCGGCCACCGACGGGGCGAACACCAGCTGGCCGCCGGCCTGCGCCACCGCTTCGAGGTCGGCCTCGAGGGTCCGTGGGTAGAGGGCCAGGTCGGCGGCGTCGCCGAACTGGGTGGGGTTCACGAAGATGGACACCGCGACCACGTCGCACTCCCGTGCGGCCCGCTCGACGAGGGAGCGGTGGCCGGCGTGGAGCGCTCCCATGGTGGGCACCACGCCCACCGACCGTCCCGACCGTCTCACCGCGTCCAGGGCCCGCGAGTACTCGGCCACCGTCTCGATCACGGGGATCCCGGCGGGACCGGGCGCCTCGGGGCACAGCACCGCCGGCGTCGGCACCTCGGTGGCGACCGTGCTCACGCCACCCGCTCCTCGGCCACGGCGGCCACAGCCCCGAGCGCCGCCGGATCCGCCGGCACCGCGGGGGGTTCGGATTCCATGGTCAGTCTCCGGGCCAGACCGACCATGGCGTCGTAGGCGGCAAGCTCCGTCCGCGAACCGGGCAGCGTGGAGAGCGCCCGCCGATGCCGGTCCACCGTGTCCCAGTCCCCCCGGGCCGCGGGCCCGGTCAGCGCCCGTCGGGGCCCGAGGTCCACGGCGTCGTCCAGGGCGGCCCGCATCAGATGGGCGAAGGCGTCGAGCGGGAGCCCGGCCGAGGCCGCCACCCGCTCGACCTGGCCGATGAGAGCCACCATGTGGTTGGCGGCGATGGACGCCGCCGCGTGGTACGAGGCGCGATCCGGGTCTTCGACCGTCACCACCCGGCCGCCCAGCGAGGTGACGACCGCTCCCGTCATCGGATCCCCGGCCACCGCGAAGGTGAGGCCCGACCGGAGACGTTCGGCCCCGGTGGCCGCGGTGGGCAGGGGGACCAGGGGATGGACCGACCCCCGCCGGGGATGTGTCCCGAGCACATCGAGGCCCAGCGAGCCGGCCAGGTGGATGACAACGGTGGTCTCGACCGGGACGACCGAGGCGGCCACCCGGCGCACCTGATCGTCAGGGGTGGCGATGACCAGCAGATCGACACCGGCCCCGGCGGCCTGCACGGCATCGTGGCGGCCGAGCGCCCCTCTCGACTCGAAGTCGCCGGTGGCGTCGAGCGCCGCCATCATCGACCGGCCGGCCCGGCCCGGCCCGATAACACGAAACGTGGTCACGTGTCCCCTTTCGACGTTCCAGCCCCGGAGGTGCCGTTCGCATCAGAGAATCCTTGTCCTTCGTCTCAGAGTGTACCCACGACGGCGACCTCGCCACCAGCGCCGGCCAGCGCGGCGTCGTCGACGAGGTCGGGGGCGAGCTCCCGAAGCGGTTCGAGGACGAACCGCCGGGCGCGCCAGCGGGGGTGGGGCACGGTCAGCTCGGGGTCGGAGATCTCCACGCCGTCGATCCACAGAACGTCGGCATCCAGCGTCCGCGGGCCCCACCGGGCCGCACGCACCCGCCCGGCTGCCGCCTCCAGCCGACGGCACTCCTCCAGCAGGCGGTAGGGGTCGGCGCCCGGCGCCAGGGCCAGCTCGACCACCACATTGAGGAACGGCCCCTGGCCGTCGGGACCGCCGACGGGCGAGGTCTCGTAGACGCGGGACACCGCGGTGACCGGCGCCCGGCTCCCCGCCCGCAGCTGGTCGACGGCCCGCCGGAGGTGCCCCCACCGGTCCCCGAGGTTGGAGCCCAGCGACAGGAAGGCCCGGTCGGTCAGCGGTTGGCTGGTGGGCGCGGTCACTGCCGCCGGGTGATCCGGACCCCGACCGTGGCGATGTCCATGGCCAGCGGGGGCTGCAATTTGCGGAGGTGCACGGTGACGGCGGCTATCCGGCCATCGGAGGCCAGGGTGGCCTCGGCGACGGCTCCGGCCAGCGCCTCCAGCAGTTGGAAGGAGGACGCACCCGTCACGATGCCGACGGCGGCCTCGGCGATGCCGGCATAGTCGACGGTGTCGGACAACAGGTCGCTGCGGCCGGCCGGATGGAGGTCCACGGCCAGGTCCAGGTCGATCTCGAAGGGCTGGGCCCGGCTCTTCTCCTCGGGCAGCACCCCGTGGGTGCCGATGGCCCGGAGCCCCCGCAGTTGGATCCGGTCGCCCGGGCCGCCATCGCCGTCGCCGGTGACGCCGGTCACCGACCTGCCCGGCGGGCCGTCACCCGCCGACAGGTGGGTCGTCGCCGGTCCCCGGGTGGACGGCGGCGGGCGAGAGCTCACTGGCGAACGCCACCAATTCGCGCCCGCTCGGACCCATGGGATGGCCCGTCATGTGCTCGAGGACGGTGATGGCCTGGGGCCCGCTGGGCAGCCGTTCCGACCACAGCAGGTAGCCGGCCATCACCCCGACGATCCGGTCACCGAGCTCTTCTTGATGGACGAGGACCCGCTCTCCGGCGATCAGGCACCCGTGTATCTCGCGGTAGACCTCCCCGAGCACCCCGCGCGTGTCGCCCGAAGGCGGGAGGGGAAAGTGCACGCTGGCCATCGACCGTTCCTCGTAGGCCTGGAGGTTGTGGGAGGAGGGAAGGAGCGAGATCACCCTCGTGAATCCCTGGACCTGCAGCCAGATGATCTCCTCCTGGCGCCGGACCTTCCGGTGGTTGGGGGCGAAGCCGCCCGGACGTTCGCTCATGGCCAGGCGGTCCTTGATCACCCAGGTGAAGTTGCGGGGAGGGATCCCCGCCGCCCACTTGCCCTTCACGTCCCCACCTCCGACTGGCCCGCGGCCACCCGCCCCACCAGCACGGCGGCCTGGACGGTGGCGGCGACATCGTGGACCCGCACCATGCCGGCCCCCTGGGTCATGGCCCAGGTGGCGGTGGCCACCGAAGCCGGCAGCCGCTCCTCGACGGGAACCGAGGCGCCGCCGGCCGGTGACGTGAGCGAGGCCAGGAAGCTCTTGCGACTGGTCCCGACCATGACCGGATAGCCGGTGGCCACCAGGTGGCCCAACGATGCGAGCAGCGCCAGGTTGTGGTCGACCGTCTTGCCGAAGCCGATGCCCGGATCGATCCACACCTCCGCCACCCCGGCATCCGCGGCCCGGGTGGCCCGTTCGACCAGCAGGGCGGAGACCTCGCCGACCACGTCGTCGTAGTGGGGGTCCTGTTGCATGGTGGCCGGGGTCCCCTTCCGGTGCATGGCCACCCAGCCGACGCCGTGACGCGCGGCAACCGGCCACAACGAGGCCGAGACATCGTTGATCAGCGAGGCCCCGGCGCCGACGGCGGCCTCGGCCACGACCTCCTTGGTGGTGTCGATCGACACCCTGACCTCGCCGGCCAGCGCTTCGATGACCGGGATCACCCGTCGCAGCTCCTCGTCGGCGGATACCGGTTGGGCGCCGGGCCGGGTCGACTCGCCGCCCACGTCGACGATGTCGGCCCCCTCTCCCACCATCTGGTGGCCTTTCCTGACCGCCTGTTCACGTTCGAACCATTTCCCGCCGTCGGAGAACGAGTCGGGCGTGACGTTGAGGATCCCCATCACCAACGGACGGTCCTCACAGGCGGGGCTGGGCATGACGACACAGAGTAAACCAGCCTGCAGGCTCTCGCGCCCGGCTCGCGGGTGAGATTCAGCGGCCGCGGACGAACTGCATGGCTTCCATCCTGGTCGCCGCATCGTTGCGGAAGAGACCCCGCACGGCCGACGTGACGGTCGAGGTACCTGATTTCTTGACCCCCCGCATCGACATGCACAGGTGTTCGGCGTCCACCACCACGAGGACCCCCTGCGGGGCCAGCGCATCCTCGATGGCGTCGGCGATCTCGGTGGTCATCCGTTCCTGGACCTGGAGCCGCTTGGCGAAGCCGTCCACCAGCCGAGCCAGCTTGGAGAGCCCGGTGATCCGGCCGTCCTCGCCCGGGATGTAGGCCACATGGGCCTTGCCGATGAAGGGGATCAGGTGGTGCTCGCACAGGGAGGCGAAGGGGATGTCGCGCACCATGACCATCTCGTCGTGTTCGGCGGCAAAGGTCACCTCGAGGTGGTCGGCCGGGTTCTGGCCGAACCCGGAGAGAACCTCCTCGTACATCCGTGCCACCCGCATCGGCGTCTTGACCAGCCCGTCGCGGGACGGGTCCTCGCCCAGGGCGATGAGCAGCTCGGTGATGGCCCGCTCGACGCGGTCGGTGTCGACGGTCACCAGGCCGGCACGGCCCTACGGCGAGACGTCGGTGTGGGCGTGGATAGCCCGGAGATTGCGGAGGCGCTCGTCGACATCAAGGCCATATCCCACCACGAACTCGGCCGGGATGTGAAACCCGACATAGCGGAGGTCGATCTCGGTGCGCTGCTGTCCGTCCTTCACCAGCAGTGCGCACACCTCGAGGCTGGCCGGTTGCCGGGCCAGGAGATAGCGCTGGAGATAGTTGAGGGTCAGGCCACTGTCGACGATGTCCTCGACGACGAGGACATGGCGGTCGGCCAGGTCGACGTCCAGGTCCTTGACGATGCGGACCACCCCTGACGTACGGGTGGCGCTCCCGTAGGAGGACACGGCCATGAAGTCGACCTCGACGGGCAGGGCGATGGCCCGGGACAGGTCGCTCATGAACATGAAGGCTCCCTTGAGCACGCCCACCAGCAGTGGCGGTCGTCCCTTGTAGTCAGCGGTGATCCGCTCCCCGAGCTGCACGATCCGGGCCTGGAGGTCGCCCTCCGAGACGATGACCCGGCCGACGTCGGCACCGCACTCGAGAGGGTCGGGCCCGACGCGCCCCGGGGGGCCCGCCGCCTCATCGCCGTGGGCGGTCACCGGCCCGACTGTATCGGAGCACTGTGCCCGGCAGCCTCGGGCCCGGAAGCCCCGCGCCCCGGGGGCCGGGGTTCGGCCGACAGGCGCCCGTGGCTCCGCCTCACCGTTCGCCCCTCCGGCACCTGGGTCGCCCGCCGGTTCTTCCGCGCCACCTCGAGGACGCGATCGACGGCGTCGAGCGGGGGCGGATAGGGGCCGTCGCCGGTCAGCCAGTGGCGGACGCTCCTGCGTCCCACGGCCTCCGGCGCGGCGGCCAGGGCGGCGGCGGCCTCGGGGTCCACGAGCGAGGCCACCGCGTCGAGAATGTCGGCATCACCGCCCAGGACGGCGGCCTGGCGGGCCAGGACGGGCACGACGTCCCGCCCGGCGATGGCCGAGCACAGGGGGACCAGTTCGTGGCGGACCCGGTTGCGCACGAAGCGGGGGTCGTCGTTGGACGGGTCGTGGACCGGGTCCAGGCCGAGGAGCTCGCAGAGGGCGACCGTCTCCGAGCGACGCAGCCCGAGCAGCGGATGCCCGGTGCCGGCCCGCATGGCGGCCAGGCCGCTGACGCCGGCCCCGCGCAGCAGATTGGCCAGCACCGTCTCGGCCTGGTCGTCGGCCGTGTGCCCGGTGGCGGCATCGGGGCCGAGGACCTGGCGGCGGGCGGCCCGGGCCCGGGCCTCCAGGTTGGGGCCCGCGCCCACCGTCACCCGTTCCGGGCGGAACGCGGCGCCGAACCTCCGGGCCGCGTCGGCCACGATGCCGGCCTCGGCCCCGGAGCCGGATCTCAGGCCGTGGTCGACGTGGACCGCGGTCACCCGGCACCCCGAGGCGACGGCCAGGACCAGCAGGGACAGCGAGTCGGGCCCGCCCGAAACCCCGCACACCAGATCGGATCCCGGATCCGGGAACGTGCACCGTTCGAGAAGCGCCCCGATCAGGGAGTCGGAGGGGTCAGCCGGACAGGGCGGTCGTGGCACCGACACGCGAGATCCATTCCGACGGGTTGCGGATCTCGACCAGCGAGGGCAGCCATTCCGGTCCCCGCCAGGCCCGGTCGAGAAGCTCGGGACCGCCGGACCCCTCGACGGCGGCGATGAACCGCTCGCCCTCCTCGTACTGGCGGAGCTTGGCCTCGATGCCGATGAGCTGCTGGAGCAGGCGGGCGGG
This sequence comes from Acidimicrobiales bacterium, assembly GCA_049521915.1. GTDB lineage: Bacteria > Actinomycetota > Acidimicrobiia > Acidimicrobiales > RAAP-2 > Bog-756. The sequence continues at coordinate 8,588 of JBEKOI010000078.1, forward strand.
ACCCCGGGTCTGCTTGCGCCGCTGCCGGAGCACCTCGGAGAACTTGGCCGCGCTGGGGATGGCCGCGGCACCGGCCCGGTCCATGGTCACGTCGCCGTGCCCCTCCAGCAGGCTCATCAGCGCCTGGATCCGGTGCAACCCCTCCAGCTGCTCGGGCGTGGCCACCAGGCCGAGGGCGCCGCTGTCGCGCAGCGGATTGCGCCCGGCCCGGATCTCCTCGGTCATCCGGCGCAGGGCCTCGGCGAATCGCGACGGATCCGGCTCGAGCGAACCGATCCCCTCCTCGACCAGGGAGACGAAGTAGTCGCGCATCCAGGGGATGGCCGTGAACTGACAGCGGTGGGTCACCTCGTGGAGGGCCAGCCACAACCGGAACTGCCGGGGCTCGAACCCGTGCAGCTGCTCGAGCGCCACCACGTTGGGCCCGACGAAGTACACGAGATCCTGATCCTCGACCGCGTCCTCGGTGAGCAACAGGTCGTACTGGCCGAGCACCCTGGTGGACAGCCAGCCCAGCACGAGACCCATCTGGGTGCCGGTGGCCACACGCCCGGCGCTGGCCAGCGGGCCGGCCAACCGCCTGGTCAACTCGTTGGTGGGCACCACCCGGGCCGGGTCCAACCTCTCGAGGTGGGGCCCCACGAGGCGCTGGAAGCTGGACACGTTGGCGTGCACCCAGCCGGCGCGGTCGGTGACTCGAGCCCGGGCTGGTCCGGAGCCCGACCGGAGCCCGGTGGACTCCGCCACCAGCTCCTCGGCCTGGGCGGTGAGCTCCTCGAAGTCGGCCTGGAGGAGGTCGGGCCGGTACGGGGCGGGCAGGCGGCTACGGCTCCCGACCCATCCGGCCACCCGTTCGGCTGTGTCCCACGCCACCGCCCCGGCGCTGTCGGCGTCCCCATCGGATTCGGTCATCGGTGACCAGTGTAGGGACCGGGGCATCCGGAGGGCGGCCAGCCCCCGGATCGGCCGGAGGGGCCGCTAGTTGGCCTGGCGCATGTTCTCGTTCTGCAAGGCCTTGGCCACCCGCTCGATGAGGGCATCGGGCACGTGGTCCTTGCACCGGTTGGCGATGACCTTGCGCAGCTCGGCCTCGAACCCGTAGGCCCCGACGCAGGGACCGCACAGGTCGAGATGGCGGGTGATCTCCACCCTTCTGGCCTCGGTGAGCTCGCCGTCGAGGTAGAAATACAGGCGCTCGATGGTCTCGTCGCAACCGACGAAGCCCGCCACACCCCCCTCGTCGTGACCCGATACGGCTGCCGGATCGCCCGGTACGTCCCGATCTCCCACTGGTGGCGCTCTCCTACCTTGCCTTGTCCCCTGCTCCGACGAGGCCCCGTGTACTTCCACGATCGACCAACGCCTTCTGCAGCGCTTTTCTTCCGCGATGGATCCTGCTCATCACGGTTCCGATGGGCACATCGGTGATCTCGGCGATCTCCTTGTACGAGAAACCCTCGACGTCGGCCAGGAGGACGGCCATCCGGAACGTGTCCGGGAGGGCCTCGATGGCCTCTTTGACGTCGGTGTCGGTGAACCGGTCGAGGGCCTCGTCCTCTGCGCTGCGGCCCAGGCCCGCGCCCTGATCGCCGGCCAGATGGCGGTAGAGGTAGAGGTCCTCGACGTCCTCGACGTCGGCGATCTCGGGCCGGCGCTTCTTGGCCCGGTAGGTGTTGATGTAGGTATTGGTCAGGATGCGGTAGAGCCAGGCCTTGAGGTTGGTGCCCAGTTCGAAGCTGGCGAAGGCCCGGTAGGCCTTCAGAAAGGTCTCCTGCACCAGGTCTTCGGCGTCAGCCGGGTTGCGGGTCATCCGCAGCGCGGCCGTGTACAACGCCGGCATGTACTCCATTGCGAGATCGGAGAACACCGCCTGATCGGCCATGCAAGAACCCTACAAGGACTCGGGCGGATCCGACACCCGCCATCGTCCGCCCGTGCGCCTGGCATCGACCGTCTCCAGGCGTGCGGGGAGGTGCCGGCGGTCGGATCCGGTCAGGCCGCGTGCACCGGAATCCGGGCGTAACCGGCCACATTGGCCATCTGGACGCGTCGCGAGCCACCCTCGTCGACGGTGAAGTCGGGCCAGCGGCGGATCATCTGCTCGAGAGCGATCCGGCTCTCGATCCGGGCCAGGGCCGCACCCAGGCAGGTGTGGATCCCGAAGCCGAAGCCGAGGGCGTGGCCCGCGGCCCTGGTGATGTCGAACCGGTCCGGGTCGGGATACTCGCGCTCGTCATGGGTGGCCGCACCGGTGAGCAGCAACACCGGGAACCCCGCCGGGATGGCGACGCCCTGCCACTCCGAGGCCTGCACCGAATAGCGGCCCTGGTACTGGGACGGAGGCCAGAACCTGAGGATCTCCTCGACCGCCCCGGGCACGAGGCCCGGGTCCTCGAGCATCGCCTTCCACTGGTGGGGGTGCCGGGCCAGGAGCACGAAGGCGTTCCCCACCAGTTTGGTCACCGTCTCGGCGCCGGCGCCCCCGAGCAACGCCGCGAACCCGGCGATCTCATCGTCGGCCAGCGCGGTGGTGGTCCCGTCCTCGCGCTCCATGGTGGCCTGGGTGAGCTGGCTCAACATGTCGTCACCGGGATCGAGACGTTTCGAACGGGCCAGATCCCGGAAGTAGACCACCGCCTCGAGCATGGCCTCCTGCCCTTCTCGGGAGGGGCCGGGCTCCCCGGCCTCGCGTTGCAGGGTCAGGTCGATCCAATGGCGGATCTTCTGCCTGTCGGCGGCGGGAACCCCGAGCATCCGCGAGATGATCTCGACCGGGAAGGGGGCGGCGAAGTCCTCCACTGCGTCGAAAGAGGGCCGACCGTCGAGCCGGTCGGCGAACCCGCCGATCACCTCGGTGACCATCGGCTCGAGGGCCTGGATCGACCGCGGGTGGAACACCTTGCTCACCAGGCCCCGGAGGCGGTGGTGGTCGGGTGGGTCCTGCATGATCATCATCCCGAGGCCACCGACCATGCCACCCTCGAGCGAGAGGGAGTAGAGGTCGACCCCCCGGGTGCTGGTGAAGGTCCTCCAGTCGTGGCTGGCCGCCAGCACGTCGGCATGGCGGGCGATGGCCCAGAACCCGTACTCTTCGTTGAAGTGGACCGGAGCCTCGTCGCGCAGTTGCCGGTAGAGCTCGTAGGGGTCGTCGAAGAAGACCTCGGAGAACGGGTCGAAGACCGCGGTCACGATCGGGGCCCGGGCCGCCAGAAGGAGACGAGGAGGAGCGCACTGCCGCCGACGCCGCCGATCAGGGCGATCCACAGGCCTGTCCAGCCCCACAGCGAGGTCAGCCCGACGGCCTTGTCGAGGCTCCAACCGCCAGGTCCGACCGTGGCCAGCAGGAAGCCCGACATGGTCAGCACCATCACGTACTCCCAGCCCTCGCCGGGGCGAAAGATGAAGAAGCCGTTCCTCAGGTGGTTCGTCACCCAGGCCACCACCATGACCCCGACGACGCCGGCACCGCCCAACGAGGTCAGCAGGCCCAGTACGAGAAGGGCGCCGGCACCGATCTCGGTGATGCTCGCCGTCCAGGCGTGGAACCAGCCCGGCTTCATGCCGAGGCTCTCGAACCAGCGGCCCGTGCCCGCGATCTTGCCGCCGCCGATGATGTGATTGACCCCGTGCGCGATGAACACGGCCCCGATGGCCACCCTGAACACCAGCAGCGCGAGGTCGACGGCATGGACGTTGGCCATTTCGAGGCTCCACTTTCTCGGACGGGACGGACTTGCTCGGACGGGACGGTCAACCGGCCACTAGATGATCACACGACGGTAGATGATCACACGACGATTGCCGAAACCACTCGATACTCCGCCCTCCGCGACTCCGCCACCCGCGGCTCGGGGTCAGTCCGACGCCGGAAGGGCCTTGGCCGACTTGATCTCGAGCGGTTCCCCGTCCAGGGACAGCGCTCCGCTCCCGGGTTTGGTGCACAGGACCTCGACCGAGTCGGCGGCGTCGGTGTAGCGCTTGCCGAGCAGCGGGCCTCCGGTCTGGTCGGACGCCGGAGCGGCGCCGTCGGCCACCGGCTCGTCCAAGGCCAGCAGGGGAAGGCCCCCGCAGGCCAGCTCGTGGTCGCCCGTCCCCTTCACGACCACGACCTCGGCCTCGCTGACCTGGCTCTTCAATCGCAACCCAGGCTTGAGATTCATGACGAAACCTCCTTCATCGACTCGTCGGGCACCGGAGAGCCTGCTGCAGCGGGCCGGTCCCCTGCCAACTGATCGCGCACCACCCGCCGGAGGAGCTTCCCGCTGGCCGTGGTGGGGAGATCGTCGTAGACGACCACCCGACCGGGCGTCTTGAGGGATCCCAACCGCTCACGGACCCATCCGGTGAGCTCGTCGGTGATCTCTGTGGGGAGGAGTCCCGTCATGGAGGGGCCGAGCACCACCGCGGCGGCCACGGACTCCCCCCAGTCAGGATCCGGGACGCCGACCACGGCCACGGCCTCCACGCCGGCATGGCGGAGCAGGGCGTCCTCTATCTCCGACGGCGACAGGTTCTCGCCACCCTTGATGATCACGTCGTCGACCCGACCCTCGACGTAGAGGTAGCCGGACTCGTCGATCGATCCCACGTCCCCGGTGGCCAGCCACCCGGCCTCGTCGAGGCTGGTGGCGCTGTCGAGGTACTGGCCACCGACCTGTGGGCCCCGGACGCGGATGAGACCTCTGGCCCCCACCGGCGCCATCTCACCGGAGTCCACGAAGATGGCGACCTCGACGCCCGGCAGCGGCCGGCCGACGGACTCGAGGCGGCGACGGGCCTCCGGATCGGTGCTGGACAGCGCCTGACGGTGGTCCTCGGGGCCGAGCACAGCGATGGTCGATGACGTCTCGGTGAGCCCGTAGGCATTGACGAATTGGGTCTCGGGGAACAGTTCGAGCGCCCGTTCGAGGATCGGCGCGGCCATGCGGGCCCCACCGTAGGAGAGCGAGCGCAGGGTGGGGACCCGCAGGGCGCGGTCGGCCTCCATGCACTGCACGATCCTGGCCAGCATGGTCGGCACCACGAAGGCATGGGTCGCACCGCCGGTCCGGGCCAGGTCCAGCCAGCCGTTGGGGGTGAAGCTCGGGAGGGGCAGGATGCGACGACCCGAGTAGACCGAGGTGAGGACGGCGGCCACCCCGGCGATGTGGAAGGGCGGGGCCGCCAGCAGGAGGGCCTCGTCCTCGCCCGAACCGGCGAACTCGACCGTGTCCATCACATAGGAGGAGAGGTTGTCGTGGGAGAGGACCGCGGCCTTCGGAGTGCCCGATGACCCGCTGGTGAACAAGATGACCGCGGCCCGCTCGGGATCCTCGACATAGGCCGCCCCCGCAGGGTCGTCCCGGTCGGTGCCACCGGCGTCGTCGGCCTCGAGACGGCGCCGCCAGTCGGACGTCCGGGTGACGGTCGGGCCCCGGAGGTCGGCCGCGAGCGGCTCGGAGGCGACTGCATAGGGACGGTCCAGCCGTTCGATCTGGGCCTGGAGCGCGTCGGCCGGTAACCGGAAGTTGAGCGGGGCATAGGAGACCCCGGCCCAGGCGGCCCCGAACAGCGCCGCCGGTACCGCGGCCGAACAGCTGTCGGCGAAGGCGAGCGTGGCCGCGCCGTGCGCGTCCAGGTCGGCCCCGACCCGTCGGGCCAGCTGGCGGAGATCGCGGTACGAAAGCGACTCCGCCCCGTCGGTGAGCGCCGTGCGGTCGCCGAACGAATCGGCGATGAGGTCCAGGAGGATGGCGATGTTCACGAGGGGGATCCCAGGCCGGT
>JBEKOI010000079.1:0-14296 GCA_049521915.1 Acidimicrobiales bacterium
GACCGAGATAGACACGCAGTTCCCACACCCCTGGACTGCGCTTTCGAATGCTGCCGGCCATGGTGCCCCTCGACTTGTTGGGTTGGCTGTTGGGTTTTACCCTAACACCGACATATCGTCGAGGCTCAATGCTCTGAACTGGACTTTCTGGAGCCGGCGGTGGGAATCGAACCCACGACCTGACGATTACAAGTCGTCTGCGCTACCAACTGCGCCACACCGGCGAGGCTGCCGGGATGTGCCCGGTGCCGATCCCATCCTACGATCGTTTCCCCAGGACCCTGGACGTATGTCTGTGGTCTGCGCCGATGCCGACGGGGCTCCAAATGGAAACGCTTGCTTCTGCATCCGCCGGTTGGCAGGCTGGCGTGTAGTGGCCAACCCTTCTGAACACGGTGGACGACCGTCAGGTGACCCGGGCGGGAGGGGCGGCGGAATCCCTGTGGTGCGAGCGCTTCTTGTCCTCGTCCTCTTTGTGGTGGTCACGGTGCTCGTGCTCAGCGAGATCCATCCCGCGACGACGAAGGCTGCGTCGGGATCGGCATCGGAGTCGACGACGACGACCATCCAGTCGAAACCTGCCCATCACTCGACGACCACGACCACGACCACGACCCCACCCGGGAATGTGCCCGTGCTGGTGGCCAACGCCTCACGGGTCAACGGGGCCGCCGCCGCGGTCAGCGCCCAGTTGAAGCCGGCCGGCTGGGCGCTCCTGCCGCCAACCAACGCCTCCACCGAGGTGACGGCTTCGCACGTCTACTACGTGGCCGGATTCAAGCCGGAAGCTGATGCCATCGCATCGTCCTTGCAACTGCCGGCCACCTCGGTGGGTCCGTACACCACCGCAGCCCCGATCAGTTCCATCGGCACCGCCGAGGTGGCCGTGGTCGTCGGTCCGGACCTTGCTGACAAGACCAGCGCCTCATCCACTCCAAGTTGACCGGCGATGCACCGGCGGCGCCCCGCCCCGCCGCTGATCCGTGGCCGTCGCCTGAGGTGCGCCGAGCGTTCGCGCCTCTGCTGGAAGATCCGGCGAACTCGGCCATCGTGTCCGATTTCGACGGCACGCTGTCGCCGATTGTCGCCGATCCGGCCGCAGCCCGAGCGCTCGACGGTGCAGCGGATCTGCTGGCACTCCTGGCCCGCCGATTCGGTGTCGTGGCTGTGGTCTCGGGCCGGCCGGCGTCGTTTCTGGTGGACCAACTCGCTTCCCCCGATGGGCAACCGGTCGACGCGGATGGCGGATCGACCGGGGTTGCCCACGGCCTCCGCCTGGTCGGCCTGTACGGTCTCGAGTGGGCGGGCCAGGACGGTGCCATCAACCGCGAGCCGGAGGCCGAGCAGTGGCGCTCGACTGTGGAGGAGGCGGCCCACCGGCTGCGATCAGCGGCCCCTCCGGGTGTAGTGGTAGAGGGCAAGGGTCTGGCGGTCACCGTCCACTGGCGCCAGGCCCCCCATGCCCAGGAGTGGGCTGTCGGCGCGGTGGCGTCTGAATCGGAGAGGAGCGGGCTCCGGGCCCATCCTGGCCGGATGTCGATCGAGCTCCGGCCGGCGCTGGCCGTCGACAAGGGATCGGTCACCAGGAGCCTGGTCGAGAGCTACTCGGCCGCCTGCTACCTCGGTGACGACCTCGGTGATCTCCCCGCCTTCGCAGCCCTGGCCGACCTGACGGCGCGAGTCGGTGTGCCGACGGTCTCGGTCGCAGTGGTCGACGCTGAGAGCGATCCCGAAGTGATCGAGGCAGCCGATCTCATGGTGTCCGGTCCTGATCAGGCGCTGGCGCTGCTGGAGTGGTTGGCCGTGTCATGAGCGGTCCGCCCGGACGACCCCGGACAGTCGTGGCCGGCCCGGTCAGCGTGCCGCGTCGAGCTGGTCGTCCAGCCAGTCGACGGGCTTGCGGGCGAGGATGAGCTTTTGGAGCTCTCCGGCTCGTGCGGCCCGTTCGTCCCCGTCCATGTCGAGCGACTGGGCCAACACCGCCGCGGTGCCCGATACGTCGAACGGGTTGAGCTCCAGTGCGGCGGGTTCCAGCTCATCGAAGGCGCCGGCTTCGCGTGACAGGGCCAACACCCCGTGCCGCGTGTTGATCAGCGGTCCCTCCTTGGCCACGAGATTCAGTCCATCGCGCACCGGGTTGACCATCAGGACGTCGTAGCGGGAGAGCGCGGCGAGGGACCTCTGATAGTCGTCCTCCACCTCGAGGACGATGGGTGTCCACCCGGGGACCGCCCACTGCCGGTTGATACGGGCCACGGTCGACTCGACCTCGTTCTGGTAGGCGAGATACTCGGGCAGGCCTTGGCGGGTGGGGTAGGCGAGGGCCACGAACACCACACGTTCCCGGCGGTGCGGTTGGCGCTCGAGCAGCTCCTCGAAGGCCCAGAATCCCCGGAGCAGGTTCTTCGACAACTCCATCCGATCGACGCGGACGATGACCTGCCGATCTGAACCGCCGATGAGTTCCTCGATGCGGGCCAACTCGCGGGCCACAGCCGGTTCGGCCGCCGAGGCCCGAAGTCGGTCCGGGTCGGTCGACAGGGGTGAGACGAACGTCGAACCGGGTTCGCTTTCATCCGGACCGAGGAGGTCGAGCCCCCGCCTGTACGCGGTGGCCCACCGTTCGGTATGGAAGCCACAGGCTCCGAACCCGGCCATGGCCGTCAGTAGCTCGCTGCCCACAGCGGTTGGCAGCATCCGCAGCACGGACGGGTCGGCAAACGGCGTGTGGCTGAAGTGCGCCGTGCGAAGGTCGGGACGGAGCCGGGCGAGGGCGGAGCCCATCAGGGCCAGGTGATAGTCCTGGACCAGTACCCGCCCACCCTCGGGAGCGACGTCGGCCACCGTTTGGGCGAACAGCTGGTTGAGTTCCCGATACGCCTCCCATGCCTCCATCCAGCGGTGGTCGGCCCGGGGCCGGCGGGCGGAGTCGAAGAGGTGGTGGTGGCAGAACCACAAGGTCGCGTTCGACACCACGTTGTAGGCCATGCTGAACATCTCTGGCTCCGGATCGACCAGCTCGATCCGGAGCCCCACGTCGCCCATCATCCCGGCGGCGGCGGCAACCTTGTCCGCTTCGTCGAGAGCGCAGGCCACCCAGGTGGCGCCGGTTCCCACCACGATGGGACGGATCGATCCGGCCAACCCACCGCCGGCATTGACAGCCACCGGTCGGCCGTCGTCCAGGCGGAAGGCGAGAGGTCCCCGGTTGGAGACCATCACGGTATCGGCCAGGAGCCCTTCCCCTTCTTGGCGGGAACCGTCTATGGCCATGGATGGGACGCTACCCGTTGGTTACTCCAGCCGAACGAGCGCCCCCCACTTGACAAGTTAGTGAGTGAGCACTCACAATGGCTCCATGATGGTTCCGAGCCGACAGACCGCCGACGAGCGGCGCACCGCGGTGCTGGCCGCGGCAATCTCCGAGTTCGCCCGGTCCGGCTATGCCGGGACCTCCACCGAAGCCATCGCCAAGCGGGCAGGGATCTCCCAGCCCTACCTGTTCCGGCTGTTCGGAACAAAGAAAGACCTGTTTGTGGCTACGTATGACCTGGTGGGCGATCGGATCATCCGTGAGTTGACCTCGGTCAGTGAGGGCCTCGAAGGTGAAGAGGCGCTCACCGCCATGGGTACCGCCTATGTCGAATTGATGCAGGATCCCGAGCTGCTCCAGGTCCAGCTGCACGGATTCGCGGCGGCCCCTGGTGATCCGGACATCGCCCGGAGCTGTCGACGCACCTTCGAGGTGTTGGCCGAGGTTGTCTACGCCCGGACCGGTCTGTCCGACGATGAGCTGCGCCAATTCTTCGCCATGGGGATGCTCATCAACGTGATGTCCGCCATCGATCTCTTGTCCGTTTCCGATGACTGGGCGCAGAATTTGTGCCCGGTGCCAGAAAAAGCCCAGGCCATCAGGGCCGCAACCCAGGCTCTCGAAGCACAGCACCGTGCCGATCGGGCCGAGAACGCGGAGGTCCCCGCATGAACCACTCCCTTTCCACGCCTCTCTTTTTGCCTCGGGTATCTAGTGATTACTCACAAACAAACGGCTGGCGGACCGTCCGGGCGGACCGCCGCACCAGTCGTTGGTGGGCCCGAATCACCGGACGTCGGTCGTCCCAGCCCACAGGTGCGACCGCGGCGGTTCGGCCGACTGTGACCGGCGCCCTGGACACGCCCACCTCCACTGGAAGGACGGAGAGGCCGGCGAGGCCGCCCGTGCTCGCCCGCGGCACCGGGAGTGGTCGGAACATCACCCGGACCGCCGCCGGTCCGGATGGCTCCGACCGGCGGGGAGACGATCAGGAGGACCGGTCCCGGGTCAGGTCACGGGCCATCTGGGCCATCGTGGTGACCGGCATGGCCCTGTTCATGTCCGGGCTGGACAACCTGGTGGTTTCGACCGCCTTGCCGGTCATCCGGGTCCACCTCCACGCCGGTCTGTCCGGGCTGGAGTGGACGGTCAACGCCTACACCTTGACGTTCGCCGTCCTCCTGCTCTCGGCGGCAGCGGTCGGTGAGCGCTTCGGTCGCCGCCGGATCTTCGTCCTCGGAATCGCCCTCTTCACGGTCGCCTCGGCCGCGGCGGCGCTGGCTCCGAACATCACCGTGCTGATTGCGGCACGAGCTGTCCAGGGCGCCGGGGGAGCCATGATCATGCCGTTGTCGCTGACATTGCTCAGCGCCGCGGTCCCCCCTGAGCGGCGCAATGCCGCCCTCGGGATCTGGGGAGCCATCGGGGGCGCCGCAGTGGCCATCGGCCCCCTGGTGGGCGGCGCCGTCACCACCGGATGGTCGTGGCAGTACATCTTCTGGCTGAACGTGCCGGTGGGTGTGGTGCTGATCCCGCTGGCCTGGTGGAAGCTGTCCGAGTCGCGGGGTCGGCCGTCACGGCTCGATCTGGTCGGCGTCGGCCTGGTCAGCACGGGGCTATTCGGCGTCGTCCTCGGCCTGGTGAGGGGCAACGCCCACGGTTGGGCCAGCCCCTCGGTGCTGGGCTCCTTCGTCATCGGTGCGGTGGCATTGGCCGCCTTCACCGCTTGGGAATTGCGGTCGGACCACCCGATGCTCGACATCAGGTTGTTCCGCAACCGCGGGTTCGCCGCCGTCAACCTGACCGCGTTGCTGTTCAGCTTCGGGATGTTCGGATCCATCTTCTTCCTGACCCAATTCCTTCAGACGGTGCAGGGGCTTTCGCCGTTGGCTGCGGGAATCCGGGTCCTACCGTGGACGGCCATGGTCATGCTGCTGGCACCGGTGGTCGGCCAGCTGGCCGAACGCTGGGGTGGAAAGCCACTGGTCGTGACCGGCCTGGTCTTCCAAACAGTGGGCTTGACGTGGCTGGCGGCGATCACCACCCCGTCCACCCCCTACTCCGAGCTGGTAGTGCCCTTTGTGATCTGCGGCATGGGGATGACCCTCTTCTTCGTCCCTCTCGCATCACTGGTGCTCGGGGTCGTGCCCAAGTCGTTGGAAGGCGTTGCCTCGGGAGCCAACAGCGCCTTTCGCGAGTTGGGCGGGGTCCTCGGGATCGCTGTGCTCGGCGCCGTCTTCAGCGCCCACGGCAGCTACCGCTCGGGCCAGGACTACGTCAATGGCATGACCCCGGCGGTCTTCGCCGGCGCGATCGTCGTGGCCATCGGTGCTGTCGCGGCCCTCGCCATTCCCGGGCGGCGACGGGCGCGGGCACGGCAGGTCGAGCTCTCAGTCAACTCTGACGATCGCTCGCCGGTGCACGTGCCGGCGCCAGTGCCGGTGCCGGTGCCAGTGCCGGTGCCCCGGGCCCGTCCCGGGTTCCTCTGCGATCGGGAAAGGGTCCGGACGTCGGCGTAGCCAGCACCTGATGCGATCGGCGACAGCGGGAAAGGGGTCCCCGCCTCAGTCCGGTGTGATCAGCGGTGCGCGCACCAGGGCAGCCCGCAGGATGTCGGTGGCTTGGGGTCGGAGCTCGGACAGGGGGCGATTGCGATGGACCCGGACCCCGAGGTCCACCTGGGCGATGGACCCGACACCGAAGAGGGTGGCCGCATCGATCAGGAGAGCCAGTTCGACGGCGTACCCGTCGGCCAGGCCGCACTTCTCCAGCACGGAGCGCGGAGCCGCCGTCTCTCCGGCCAGGGGCTGTTCGATCGGCGACAGAAACGGGAACAGCAGATCGATGATGGGCTTGGCCATGAGCTCGGTGACACGACCTCCCCCATCGGGGGCCCCCTGGAGCGGACGTCGGTAGAGGCCCTTGACCAGGGCGAGCGAATCGTCGGCCAACAGCGGCCCGAGAAGCCCGGTCACGAAGTGGGGTTCGAAATTGGTCACGTCCGCATCGACGAAGACGATGAGGTCACCGTGGCTGGCTTTGAGGGCAGTTCGCATGGCCTGGCCCTTCCCACCGTGGGCGGTGTCGGAGGGAATGACACGGGCTCCTGCCCCTCGGGCCACCTCCGCAGTCCGATCGACCGAACCGTCGTCCACCACCACCACCTCGTCGACCAGCGGCACGCCTCCCGCCGAACCGGTGAGCGCCCCGGTGATGGAATGGACGACCGGGCCGACGGTGGCCGCCTCGTTGCGGGCCGGGATGCACACCGAGATGCTCCGGTCTCCTTTTGCTTCGACGAGCAGGGTGGCGTCGAACTGGGCGTGCGAATACCGGTCCGGCTTCTCACCGGCGGAGTGCTCGATCGGCATGACGCCATCATCGCTCACCCGGACCCACCGTGTGCGAGCGGATCCTCCGAGTCCCGACGGGCGAAGCACGGTGCCGGAGACCTGTGTCCGTGCCCGGTACCGGTGTCCACATTGACGACGGGGCATTCTTCGTCCAAAATAGAGGCCATCATCCAGAGCGACTGAGGGACCGGGCCCAGTGACGTCGCGGCAACCAGCATGTGACTCCGCACTGCCCAGGCAGATCGGGACCCACACCAGGTGCCAATGCCCGAGCGATGAGGAGATTGACGTGGACTTTGTATCCGGGCTTTGCTGCCGTGAGTGTGGACGTTCCTATCCTGCCGAGGCGTTGCACGTGTGCGATTTCTGCTTCGGGCCCCTCGAGGTGACCTACGACTACGAGCGGGTGGCGGCCACCATGACCAGGGAGCGCATCGCCGCCGGGCCCCGGACCATCTGGCGGTACTGCGATCTCCTTCCGGTGTCAGATCCGACGCCGGTGGACCTGGGCGCCGGATTCACCCCGTTGGTCCGTGCCGACCGACTGGCCGCCGAACTGGGATTGGGCGAGCTCTGGATCAAAGACGACACGGCCAACCCCACCGGCTCGTTCAAGGACCGGGTGGTGTCGGTGGCGCTGACCAAGGCCCGGCAGCTGGGGTTCAAGATCGCTGCGTGCGCGTCCACCGGAAATCTGGCCAATTCGGTGGCCGCCCATGCCGCCCGGGCGGGCATGGATTCGATCGTCCTGATCCCCCATGATCTCGAGACGGCCAAGGTGACCATGACATCGGTCTACGGCGGAAAGGTCATATCCGTCGAGGGCAGCTACGACGACGTCAACCGCCTCTGTGCCGAGCTGACCAGCGAGCAGCCTTCCTGGGCGTTCGTCAATGTGAACGTCCGTACCTACTACGCCGAAGGCTCGAAGACACTGGCCTTCGAGGTGGCCGAGCAGCTGGGTTGGCAGGCCCCTGATCACGTGGTGGTGCCGATCGGGTCGGGGAGTCAGTTGACCAAGGTGGCCAAGGGGTTCGACGAGCTGTGGAAGGTCGGGATGCTCGACGAGGAGCCATCGGTGCGCATTTCAGGGGCCCAGGCCGCGGGTTGTTCACCGGTGGCGACGGCCTTCTCGGAAGGGACCGACGCCATCCGGCCGGTGAGGCCGGACACCATCGCCAAGTCGCTGGCCATCGGTAATCCCGCCGACGGCTGGTACGCACTGGACGCAATTCGCAAATCCGGTGGCTCCTGTGCTTCGGTCACCGACGACGAAGTGATCGAAGGGATCCGCCTGTTGGCCCGGACCGAGGGGATCTTCGCCGAGACGGCCGGGGGTGTCACCATCGCCACGCTGGCCAAGCTGGCTGCCCAGGGTGTGGTCCGTTCCGATGAGCGGGTCGTGGCGCTGGTGACCGGGCACGGCCTGAAGACGGTGGAGGCCTTGGCTGGAGTGGTGGGAACGACCGCTACGATCGCTCCCACACTCGAGGCTTTTACCGCGGCGATGGAAACAGAAGGCTGATCGATGAACGAAGTGACCGACAGGAGCAGACGATGAGCGTCAATGTCCGTATCCCAACACAACTGCGCGTCCTGACAGGAGGTGCTGGGGAGGTGGCCGTCGAGGGCTCCTCGGTCGGCGAGGTCCTCAAGGCTCTCGACGGCGCCTATGCAGGCTTCAGCGACAGGCTCTTCGACGACAGCGGGGGGCTGCGCCGGTTCGTCAACGTGTTCGTCGCCGATGAGGATGTCCGTTTTCTCGACGGCCTGGCCACCCCGGTGGCCGACGGCCAGACCGTTTCGATCATCCCTGCCGTCGCCGGAGGCTGACCGGGCGAGAGCCGGAGGCTGACCGGGCGAGAGCTTTCAGGCTCCCAACCCACGCAAGATGAATGCGCAAATCTTGTCGGCCGCGTCCGATGCCGGCTGGGAGAGAACCTCGCCGGCCCGCACCGCCATGGCCCCGTAGACCTGTTGACCGATCAGATTGACGGCTTCATCAGGGTCGATGTCCCGAAAGATCCCTGACGACACGCCGTCGACGTAGAGGTCGCGTATCAGACGGGCGATGTTGAGTCCGATGGAGGCCAGCTCGGTGCCCACCGCCTCGCCACCCTGGATGACCATCCCCTGCGTCATCAACGCCAAGCGGAAGAATGCCGGGTCGTCGTCGATGCGCTCGAGCATTCCTTCGATCAGCCGTTCGAGCCGATGGACCGGCTCGGCGTTCTCCTCCCACGTTTCGGCGATGTCCTCGAGCAGCTGGTTGTGCATGCCCTTGAGGCATGCTCTCAACAGCTCGTCGCGATTGGCAAAGTAGACATAGACGGTGGATCTGGCCACGCCGGCCTCGGCTGCGATCTCGTCCATGGAGACATCGGTGGTGCCGCGTTCGCCGTACAGCCGTCGGGCCACGGCAATGACCTGATCCCGACGGAAATCCCTGATTACCTCTTTGAGGTTGTCGGTCGATCGACGCGCGGCCATCTAGGCCGACACGCGAGCCGCCGGGGGGAACGCCACTGGAATGTGCTTCACGCCGTTGATGAACTGCGACTGCAGACGTTGCACCTTGCCATCGAGCCGGATGTCGGGCATCCGATCGAGCAAGTGCTCGAACATGACGCGGATCTCCATACGAGCGAGGTTAGCGCCAAGACAGAAGTGGGGCCCCCCGGCGCCGAAGGCCATGTGCGGGTTGGGATTTCGGGTGATGTCGAAGGTCTGCGGATCGTCGAAGACCGCTTCGTCACGGTTGGCCGAAATGTGGAAGAACACGATCTTGCTGTCGGCCTTGATGAGCCGACCACCGAGTTCGAAGTCCTGTGTCGTCTGGCGCCGGAAATTCATGACCGGTGTCACGTATCGAAGCATCTCCTCTACGGCCGACGGCAACAAGGAACGATCGTTGCGGAGAAGTTCCCACTGGTCCGGGTTCTCGAAGAATGCCGCCATCCCACCTGAGATGAGATTTCTCGTGGTTTCGTTTCCGGCCACGGTGAGCAACAGGAAGAACAGCTCCAGCTCGATGTCGGAGAGGTTCTCGCCTTCGATTTCAACGCTGGTCAGCACGCTCATGAGGTCGTCGTGAGGATCCCCACGCTTCTTGGCGAACAGTGCCGACGCGTAGGCATACAGCTCCATCGCAGCCTGCGCCGGTACCTCTACTCCCGTCTGGTACTCGGGGTCCTGGTTGCCGATCATCCGATTGGACCAGTCGAACACGAGGTGTCGATCCTCGTTGGGAACTCCGAGGAGCTCGGCGATGACCACCAGTGGCAATTCGGCGGCCATGTCGGTGACGAAGTCGGCCCTGCCTTCTTCGATGACAGAGTCGATGATCCGATCGGCCGCGGCATTGATCCGCTCGTGGAGCTGGTTGATCATCTTCGGGGTGAACCCCTTGTTGACCAGGCGGCGATAACGGGTGTGGAGCGGTGGGTCCATGTTCAACATGAGCATCTGTTGCTGGGCCAGTTCGTCGTCGGGGAGGTCCCAGATGAACGTCGCCTTTTTCGCCGAGGAGAAGTGCTCATAGTCGCGGTTCACCTGGGTGCAGTCGGCGTGGGAGGTCACCGCCCAAAAGCCCGGCCCGTCGCTTTCCTGCTGCCACCAGACGGGGTCGTTCTTGCGCAAGAACTCGAACCAGTGGTGTGGCACACCCTCGGCGTAGGGCCTTGAGTCCGTCAGGTCGATGTCGTCGAATCCCACAGAACCGAGATCGATCGCAGTGTCTGGCATGTCGGATGCCCCCTCCGGAGAATCGGACACTCTGTCCGATTCGTTGGATCGTACGTCCGAGAGGACCGAGTGTCAATGGAGGCACACGGAGCGATCCGACCCTCGCCTGTGCCCGCCACCGACTGGGGAAGGCCCCCAGGGAGGATTTCCGGAATTGGCCGAATTATCGACTGCAGCCAATAATTCCTGTCCCGGAGTTTGCCCTAATTATCGTCCACAGCCGATAATTAGGGCAATTCTGAAGACTGGACCATGAACACCCCGCTGCTTCAGGTCAAGTTCGACGTTGCGCGAAAGGCGCGGTGTCGGGGTCTCCGGGCGACCGACAGCCATTGCGCCCTCGGGCTCGAGATCTAGAGCCCGTTCCCTGTGGGGGCTCGGTCTGTCATCCGGTCCAACGCCGGAAGCAGGTAGCCGAACACCGCCGCGACCGATCCGAGCAGCATGAGGCCCAGGCCGACCAGTCGCAGCGGATGGGTGACGGCAAGGACCCCACCGGCCGCGGCCACCCCTACACCCGTACCCCCGATCCATCCGCTGAGTCGGAGGATCCGGGTCGATCTGTGGGATCGGACCAGGTACGTCAGCGCACCCGCGGCAATGAGGAAGCCCAGGATGGCGTGCGCGAGGTAGACAGACCTGCCTTGCATCGGCAGCCAGCCACTTGTTCGATCAGTTGGCACCGACACCAGCACCGCGACCCCGACGGCGAACTCGACGGCGACGAGCAGCAACAGAGCTGTGGCCAAAACGCTGTTGGAACGCTCACCGCCTTGACCGGCTTCGGTCACAGGGACCTGGCCGGGTTCCGTCCCGGCGCCGGCACACCCCGTGGGAGCGTGGGATGTCTCGGGCCCGACCGACGGCTCCACCACTGGAGCCACCCGGACGAGGATGTTGTATGTGACGAGAGCAATGGCCAGATGCATGGCCATCAGCACGACGACGGCATGGACCGGCTGGTGCCGGACGAGCAGGTAGACATCGGGAATCCAGAGGACGAAGGTCACCGCCACGGCCAGTCGCAGGAAGAGCCATCGGGGGGCCCAGCAAACGCTGGCCACGATGGGCCAGGCTGCGCAGGCGATGAGCACCCCGATGGTCGTCAGCAGGCCGTAGTCCGAGAAGCGGAAATGTATGTAGCCCCTGATCGACGGAGCCCAGCTCGTCCCGGCCCACACCAACAGCGCGTCAGCGGCGAGTGACGCTCCCAGCGAGAGGACCGTGGCCAAGGAGAGGGCGATGGGAGATGGACGTGGATGGCGGCGCCCGATGTCGACACGTGCCATCTTCAATATCCGATCGCCGGATCTGGCCAACGTCACGGCGTCGACCCGAGGGTGGACGTCCCTGCGATCACCGACAACGGTCGGTCAGCCTGCGCCCGGACCGAACGCCGATCGGGCGACGGGACGCCATGTTCAGGTACTCCAGTCGACGGTCCCGTCGATGATGATCCGAGGTTCCTCGGTGAGGACGAAGTCGAGGTGGTCGGTGTCGAGGAACTTGGGGATGTCGGCGAACATCTGAGGCGAGTCCACCTCGTTCATGTGGGCGTTGTACTCGTCCATGGATGCGAACCACTGGACGGTCACACCGTCATATCCCGTTCGATCGTCGTCCCCCCGGTAGTCGTCCAGGGGTCGGGGGTTCTGCTCGTAGCGGATGACGTGGCTCCCGCAGCGACCGTTGGCGATCAATGGGGCGTGATTGTCCTTCCAGTAGGCCTGGAACTCGGCGGGGGTCATCCCCTCTTTTCGCTTCAGTAGACAGGTCAGCTTGATCATCGGCGATTCCCTCCTGGTCGGGCGGCGTTCGGGTCGCGGCGGGCACCAGAGGCTCCACCCTCGTGATGTGCCTTGGCAAGCCGGTGTCGGTCGATCCTGGCCTTGCCGCTGGAGGCCGCCGGTCAGGTGGACACCCGGTCAGCCCGAAACCCGGGCGCAGAACAGATCGGTCACGTAGGGCATGGCGATCGGTTCCCCGAGCGTGGCGCCGAAGGCCTCCACCTTGGCCAGAAGTGTGCGCCGCTCCTGATCGGGGAGGACCTGGACGTAGCTCCGGGTGGCCACCTGATCGACGAACCCGGCCAGTTCGAGCGACTGGACGAACGTGTACTTGGTGCGCTCGACCGCTCCGAACAGCCCGCTCGCGTCGATGATGGTCCCGAAGTCGGTACCCATCGGATAGGGCTGGCAGAGATCCCATTTGCTGATCCGGACCAACTCGGCCATGACCGGATCGGACTCGTCCCGCTCGTTCCAAATCAGGGCCAGCCAGCCTCGAGGCCGCAACACACGGGCGATCTCCGGTAGCGCTCGAGGGGGATCGAACCAGTGGAAGGCCTGGGCCACGACCACTGCGTCCATGGTCCCGGTGACCACCGGGATCGACTCGGCCGTCCCCCCGGACACGGCAACGCCCGGAACCGCCCGTTGGAACACCTCGCGCATGGAGGCCGACGGTTCGACGGCCAGGCAGTCGGCTCCGTCGGCACGCAGTTGGCGGGTGAGCTTGCCGGTGCCGGCGGCCAAGTCGAGGACCCGGGACCCGACGGCGATCCCAGTCGTCGCCTGGAGATGGGCGACGGCCTCTGCGGGGTACTCCGGGCGGGCCCGCTCGTAAGTTTCGGCTCCGGTCTCGAACCCCGCCCGGCCGAGGAGGGACCGGTCGGTTGCAATCGGACGGTCGTCGGTGGACATGGGACCACTCTATTGAGGCCCGGATTCTCGATGCCCGGTCTTCGAAGGGGCGTCCGGCCACGCCCACCGGGCGGTCGCCGGACAGGCGCTAGCGCTGCCGGCCCGGAGGATCAGATAGCGTCGAGAGGTGACCGATGGCAGCGCAGGCCGAGGCGACGGCTCCGAGCGCACGGGGTCGAGCGCCGCCGGGACCGGAGTGGGCTCACCCACGCACCGGCATCCGGGTCTGGCCCCGACGGATGCGCCGGCCCGGAGCCGTTGGCTCAGCTCGATGATCAACGCGGCGTGGAGTTGGACCGCCAGGCACGGTGCCATCGGACCCGGAAATCGCCAGGCCACCCGCTTCGGGGCCTTCGGTTCCGGCAGCTGCCTTGCCTTCCCTCCTGGGGCCATCTTCGGCGAGCGCTGGATCCGCGTGGGCCGCGACACCCTCATCGGGCCTCACGTCAGCATCTCCGCCGGCATGGTGCCGGGTCAGAAGATGGTCACCGATCCGGTGGTTCGCATCGGCGACCGTTGCATGATCGGGCGGGGCAGCCACATCGTGGGTCATTTCCAGTTGGAGATCGGCGACGATGTCCATACCGGGCCCTACGTGTACATCACCGACCAGAACCACGGGTACAAGGATCCTGACCAGGTGGTGCATGTCCAGTGGCCGACCGACGTCCCGGTCCTGATCGGCAGCGGGAGCTGGATAGGAACCGGTGTCGTCATCCTCCCGGGCACGGTACTCGGGAGGAACGTGGTGGTGGGTGCAGGAGCGGTGGTGCGTGGCACCTTTCCCGACCACTGCGTGATCGCCGGCGTACCGGCTCGGGTGGTCCGGCGCTACGTACCCGGTTCGGGATGGGTCGCCGGCAACGAGTCGACGGCCTCCGCGGCCACGACGGACTCGGGGACCTCGGACGCCTCGTTGTCGTCGGCCGATCTCGCAGCACGAGTCGCGCCGGCCGGCCCGGCGCCGACGGGAACCGGATCCGCCGGAGCCACCGTGGTGTCCCCGGTAGGGCCCGGTGCCGGATCCATCGCTTCGGGGACTGTCGGCGCCGTGAACACGCCCGGGTCGCCGAGCCCATAGCGTCGCACCACCTCGGAAGCCTCCTCTCGTCCCTGCGCGATCAGGGACTCGGTGGAGGAGAAGTCGTCGAAATCACGCGATCCACCCTGCACCCCGCTGCACA
>JBEKOI010000080.1:0-15616 GCA_049521915.1 Acidimicrobiales bacterium
TGATCCGGTCGACGTGGATGCAGTTCCGAGCCCAAGCTGTGGCAGCCGCCGGCGGTCTTTTGATCGTGGCCGTGGTCCTGGCCATCACTGGTCCTCACCTCGTGCACCTCTACGACGCGAATGTCTCCACCTGTGCCGCCCACAATGACTGCTCGACCGCAACCTCATCGTTCCTGCAGAACGACCATGCACTACAGGTCGGGCTCAATGTGCTCGCCGTGGTCATACCAGGCATCATCGGGATCCTCTGGGGAGCGCCCCTGGTCGCCCGGGAACTGGAGACCGGCACCTACCGCCTGGCATGGACTCAGAGCGTCACCCGCACCCGCTGGCTGGCCGTGAAGCTGGGCGTCGTCGGCCTCACCAGCATGGTTGTTGCCGGGCTCTTCAGCCTGATTGTGACGTGGTGGTTCAGCCCGATCGACCGGGTGAAAATGACCGTCTTCACCACGTTCGACCAACGCAACATCGTTGCCGTCGGCTACGCCGTCTTCGCATTTGCCCTCGGCGCAACCGTCGGAGTCATCGTCCGTCGGACAGTGCCTGCAATAGCCGTCACTTTGGTGGCACTCGTGACCGTCAGGTTGCTCGACTTCTTCTATGTGCAACCTCAGCTCATCACGCCTCTACGACATTCCTACTCGCTTGTGTTGGGTACGACCATCTCTGGCTACGGCGGCTCCAACGGAGCGGCGGCGTCCCTGTTCCCCGGTGCGCCGAATATTCCGAATGCCTGGATCATCTCGACCGATATCGTCAGCAAGGCCGGACATCCGCTCACTGCCACCTTCGTCAACATCGCCTGTCCACAGCTAGCGACGGTCCTCGGTGGTCCCGGCCCAGGTGCTCCTCAGCGCCAGGGAGGCCACGTCGCCGACATAGGTCCGGCCCCGGCCGGAGCTAACCAGGTACTGCAGGCGTGCGTTTCGAAGGTCGGCGCCACGTACCACGAACTTGTGAGGTACCAACCCTCTGGGCACTACTGGCCACTTCAGTGGTCTGAACTGGCACTCTATCTCGGCGCTGCTCTCATCCTGGGTGGGATTTGCCTGTGGCGGATCCGTCGCCACCCTGCTTGATCGGCCTGGATTTTCCAGTCGCCCCGAATGTGCGTTCATGGGCGGGAACGGACCGTCCCAATCGGGATGCCAAGCGCCGTCGCGGCTTCGGCATACGGGAGTTGCGCCCAATCGCAGAGGGCGATGATCTCCGGCTCCTCGAGTCGGAGCTTGTTGATCCTCTCGAGGATTGCCCCCATTGCCCGCTCATCATCGATTCGTTGGTCGGCTTCACCCTCAAACGCCGAAGCCGAAGTCGGTGGAGGCAACTTCGATATGAGGCGCTGTTGCCGACGAACCGATCGTTGGGCATTGCTCAAGCACTTGTTTGCCACAGCCAGGAGCCAGGGCCGGATCGAATCTCCGTAGAGTCGAACTTCATTCCGGCGCCGCCACGCCTCTAGGAAGACTGCGCTGGTGACGTCCTCGGCCAGGGACCACGATGCTGTCCGTCGGAAGCAGTGGTTGTAGACCGCATTGGCGTGTCGCTCATAGAGTTCCCCGAATGCCTTCCCTTCGTGCTTGGTGGCCCTGTGCCACAGCACTTCGTCTGGCAGATCGCTCAGTCCGGGGCTCACAGCATTCCTATGTCCGGCTCAGCACATTCGGTTCCGACATCAACCGTATGTCACCGGTGGTTGCGACCGGGGCCCTTCACCGCCTCCGGTGGGGTTCATCTCGTCGGATCGATCGATGCTCAACATCCACGCCGTAGGTGCAAGCACTCTCGGCGCCGTTTGGCTACCCAAACCGTCGATACAAACCGATCGAGCACAGAACAGCACCACGTTGCACCTCAGGCCGAAGGGTGCTGCATGGATCCTCGGACTGCGGTCTCGATCGCAGAGATGTCATACCGGTCGGTCTCCGCCCGGTCGTCGGTCACCACCATGAAGCTGATGGCCTCATTCGGGACGAAGTTCGGCCCACGCAGCGGCGGTGCGGCTGATGAGTTCAGGCACCGCCATCGTCCTGCGACTAGCTCGGGGAACGTTATACTGCTTGACGGTATATCGGATACCGATATACTGTGCCAACATGACCACCCGAATTGAACGCCGACCGTCCCTCGAATCTCCCGGAGCGCCGCTCTCCAGTCCTCACCGGTTGGCCCTCTGGACCCTGACCCTTTCGGCCTGTGCGCTCGGCGCGATCCTGTTCTTGCTACTCGTCGTCGGCTCCTCGGCCGGCGCTGCAGGCGGTTGCGGAGGTGGCTGAGACACTCGGCCTCCGGGTTGAAGCCGGCCCGTCGGAGGGGATCGCGCTTCCCTCATCAGCCGAGCCGTCGGGATGGAGGCAGCGGGCGTGGCTCCTGTCGACGACCAGCCTGACCATCGGCGCCATGACAACGGCAGTCGTTCTGGCACCCCGCCAATCGGCGACGCCGCTCAGGTCTCTCGCCTGGCTCCTCTTCCTCGGATCGTCGGTCCACGTCGCCTCGACGGGCTGGCTCTTCACCCTCCCTGAGGTTCGAGGCCATGCTGCAACCCACAGGACCCGCTACGTCACGATCCCGATCGCCCTCGTCATGGCGGCCGGGCTCGTCGCCTCACTGCTCTCCCCCAAGGAACTCGAGTGGGTGCTCCTGCCCTACTTCTGTTGGCAGTTCTTTCACTTTCAGAAGCAGAACCTGGGGCTGTCAGCCTTGGCTGCTTCGTCCCACGGTGCCCGACCACTGTCCCGATCCGAGCGCAGGGCGCTCATCGGAGCGGGAATCGCCGGGATCGTCGGTCTCGTCGCCCATCCCAACCTGCTCCAGCTCCATGTCGGATCCGCTGGTACCGGGTTGTTCGCCCTTGCCGGCCTGCTGTTCGCAGTGGCCGTCACATTCGGCTTGGCCGCCCTGTTGCGGCGACCACGGTGTGACCGCCCGACGGGATTCTGTGTGATGTATGTGGTCGCCCTCCTGTTCTCGCTCCCGGTCTTCGTCTTCACGTCGCCGTACGCAGCGGTGGGCGGCATGACCGTCGCCCACGGGTTTCAGTACCTGCTTCTGGTCGGACTGGTGGCGGCGGGATCTGGACGGGGCTCCACCCGGGCCCTCAGGATCGCCCGCCTCGGCAATGTGGCCCTGGTCGCCGGCGCGCTGCTGAGCGGAGCTTCCCATCTGCACAGTTCGGGACTGCTCGGCCGGTTCCTGTTCGGCGCCTACCTGGGTGTCGTGATGACGCACTTCGTCATCGATGCCGGCCTGTGGAGAATGCGGGACGCCTTCCCCAGAGCCTTCATGAACAGCCACGTTCCCTATCTCATGGCACCATCGGAGGCTCACCATCGAGTCAGCCCGCCGATAGATCGTCCACCGATATAGGATGACACCGATGGCCAAACAGCGAGGCATGGATGGAACCGAGGCGGTCCAGGGCTCGTCATTGGGCACCTTTGGCCGCTACGCCGGTCCGGCCACCCTGATCCTGTCCAGCCTGGCTGACGGGGCCAAGCACGGCTACGCCCTGACAAAGGACATCGAGGCCTTCGCCGGGGTGCGGCTCGCCCCCGGCACTCTCTACGAGGCATTGAGCAGACTCGAGGGACAAGGCCTCATCGAGGCCCTCGAAAGCCACGATCGACGCCGGCCCTACCAGCTGACCGCGGCCGGCGCTGCCGCTCTACGGGTGCACCTGGATGCCCAACGACATGTGGCTGATGTCGGATTGGGACGCTTGGCTGGGACGTGGAGCCCGGCATGAACGTAGCCATGGGTCGAGCCGAACGTCGCGCTCGGCACCTCATGTGGGCGTATCCGAAATCCTGGCGAGAGCGCTACGGGGATGAGTTCGCCGAACTCCTGATCTCAGAAATCGCAGAGGAACCCAGCTCCTGGCGGCGAACAGCGAATGTCGTCTTCACCGGATGTCTGACCCGGTTGGTGCCCACCGGCTTGGCCGGCCAGGGCCTGGAACCCACCGAACAGGTCCGAGCCAGCGTGGTCGCACTGGGCTGCGCACTTGCGGCCTTTCTGGCCTTCGGCATCGCCATGTGGTCCCAACTCACCATCGGGTGGCAGTGGTCCCGCCCGGACACCGTGGGCACGACGACCGCCATGATCGTGATGTCAGCCACGATGATGACCTTCTGCACCCTCGGATTCCTGGCGGCCGTCCCGATCGCCTGGACTGTACTGATGCGCTTCGTTCGGCGGCAAGGACGAACACTGCTCCGACCGACGCTGGTCTTTGTGGTCGGAGTCACGCTTTTGGTCATCGGCGCTCGTCATTTCGGCAACGGGTGGCCGGGAACCGGTGGCCATCCCTGGGCCGAACGGGGAATCGTGCCGGGCGGAGTGGCTGCCTTCACCTGGGCCTCCACCCTCTCGGTCTCTTCCTACTGGATGCATCCTGGTGCGCTTTCGTCGTTTCCGAGCACAGAAGTGGCATGGATGGCGATCAGCCCGATCGCCATCGCGCTCGTAGTCGTCGGGGCCGCATCCACGGTTCGACGGCTCGAGCTCTCGCCGAAGATCCTGCGCTACGAGACAACACTGGGCTCGTTGGCCTCGTTCGCCATGATTGCCTTCCTCACCGGCTGCTGCTTCTGGATCGTCGACGGGGGTACGGGGCCCCGGGATCTCTTCAACATCGGTGCAATCAATGTCATCGAGGTCGTGATCATGGGACTGGCGCTCGTCGTTGCCCGGCTCGCCGTCCATCGCTCAATCGACACCAGACGCTGGCTGCAAGTCGGCTGATCGCCGGCGCCGGTCGTGAGCCGGTCAATCAGCGGATTGGGTGGTCATGGTCCATGGCCGCCCCGTGGCGAGGATCCATGCGTCGTGGCCAAGCGGAGCGTGGCCAGAGATCGGGATCTTGCGCCGATGTTGGTTACTGTCTTGGCATTGTGACGTCTCGCTCGCAGCTGACTCGACGGCAACTTCTAGCGTCCGCCGGGATCACTGCCGCGGCCGCCGTATTCGGGGGCTGCACAACCACGCCGCGACCCGAGGCTTCGACCAACAGACGGGTCGTCGTGGTCGGCGCCGGGCTGTCCGGTCTCACCGCCGCACTCACGCTCCGAACCGCCGGCTGGGAGGTGGTCGTCTTCGAGGCCCGCCAACGCGTGGGCGGAAGGGTGCACACCCTGTACCTTCCGTTTACCGACGGGCTGCACGTCGAGGCCGGTGGTGAGTCCATCGATGACAACCACGTTCAGATCCAGGCGTTGGCTCGTCACTATCACCTGGCACTGGCCCGTCGGCCCACGGACAAGCTGGAGGACGCTGCGGTGTACAGACACAGTAAACGCAGCGTTCTGCACGCCATGTCCGCCGCAGACCCAAAGGCGTTGGCTCAGTACGTGACCTTCGGGGACACGCTGATCGGGATGGCTGGGGATCTCGACCCCGCTCACCCTGAACTCGCACCGCGGGCGGAGCTATGGGACAGCCAATCGCTGCAGGACTTCGCCGCCACGCAGACACTGAACGACGACGCGAATCTTCTCGTGCAGACTGACTACCGCGGCAACTACAACGCCCAACTCGACCAGGTGTCGCTCCTCTTCGTGCTCCAACAGTCGGTCGTCGACCAGGCATTGCCCGAATCCGGCGTCGAGACCATGCGCATCGCGGCGGGGAACAGCTCCCTACCCGAAGCGATGGCTCGCGACCTCGGGACCGCGGTCCGGCTCCACGCACCGGTCACGACGATCGAGCAACACCCGTGGGGTGTCCGCGTGGGCGCTCGGACACAGGATGGCACGGCCACAGTCGATGCTGCACACCTCGTGCTGGCCGCGCCGCCACCAGCGCTCCGGGCACTCTCATTCGATCCTCCTCTGTCCCCGGCTGTTGCCGCAATGATCGATGAGCTCGACCTGGGTCACACCTTGAAGGTTTCGACCCAATACAACCGGAGGTTCTGGTTGCCGGAAGGGCTGTCGGGGTTCACCATCACCGACCTTCCCTTCGGGACTGCCTGGGACGCTACCGATTCGATGCCAGGCGGCGCCGAGCGGCCCGGGGTGCTCACCCAGTTCGTGACCGGGAATGCCGCCAGATCCGGCGCCCTGCTTGGTGATCGAGCACGAATCACCAGCTTCCGGAAGCAGCTCGACGTCGTCTATCCAGAGGGTAAGGCTGAGGACAGCGGGATCGCCACCACCATGGCCTGGGCCAATGAGCGTTACACCGGTGGGGGCTACGCCGTCTACGCCCCGGGTCAAATGACCCGGTTCTGGCCGCTCCTTCGCCAGCCACACGGCGCCATTTGGTTCGCCGGTGAGCACACCGAGACACTGGCGGGCTACATGGAGAGCGCAGTTCGCTCGGGTCACCGGGTGGCCGCGGCCATCGGACGGGCGCCTGGTTGAAACGGCATCGCCCGGACCTGATCGACGCGGCTCGGGCCAAAGCGGATCCCGGCCTCTATTCACTCCCGTCGGATCCCTCCGGCCAAGTCGGACCACGAACGGGGGCGTCCAGCGCCGGTCCCCATCGCTGTCCTGTCCAGAATCTTCGCCGATCGGGAACCGATGGATCCGGGTACCAACCCGCGGGAGGATTGCCCAGCGACGAAGTATCGGCAGGATATCCGGGAATGAACGCATGTCCTCTCGCCTCTACCCCCGATGCGGCCATCAGCGAGGGAGATCGGCGACGGCGTATGTGCGCCAAACAGAGCCCCGCAACCAGCCCAACAATCAGTGCGAGTGTGATGCCAAGGACGATCAGCGCGACGTGACCGCCCGTCGACACAGGAGCGCGAGGCGTGGCCACGGATGGCGGCTCGGGAACAACGGTATCACCGGCGGACATCTCGCCGTACTGGCCCGCAACCAGCGAACTGACTGTCGGAGCCAGTGTGAAGCCCTTGCTACCGACCCCGCTGGCGACGACCATGGCCAGGACATTCGCTCTCGGCCAGGCTGCAACCAGCAATGTGTGGCCGGTATTCGGCGAGGAACATTCGGCCAAATGGGAGTTGGGCACGCCGAGCACGGGCGTATTGAAATCGGGTGACCTTCCGACAGCAGAAGCACAGGCATTCAATGCGGCCGCGTTGGCTCCGACAATGAGTTGACTGTCAACGCTGCTCTGAAACAAGCTGCCGCTTCTCCCCGCCAGAGCCACCAGAAACACGGTGATCGAAGCACTCCACGATGGATCGCTCCATCCTTCGGCGGCGACGGCGTCCCGACCCCCCATTGGCCCGATGACCGATTGCTCGATCGACGAAAGGCGTTCGGACGCTGAAGAGAGCACAGCCGCGCTCAGATGTTGCCAACCGGGGAGTGGATTGACAAGGATCACCTGATCGAGGGACTGGTCGCCAACGGCCCCCGCCTGGGTCGCAGTCAGCCCGATCGCGAGGGTCAGCGCCCCGAGAACCCAGACGACCGCTCTGAGATCGCGCCCCCACCTGGCCACCGGCGCACCCGACGGCCGCTGGCACGCTCCATCTCGGCTGCCCACCCCTCCCACAACCTCAATGTTAACCGTGCCAGACAATCGGCCCCGGACCGGCGACGCGTAATTGCCAATCAGGTTCCGGGCCGGGGGTTCCGGGCCGGGGCCTTCCCTGCGGTCCCGCCGTGACGCAGCAACCGCCCCCTTGGGCGATGTCGGCGACGGGTACGGATGGTGCGCCTCGACCTCGACCTGGCCACCCTGCTCCGGTGACGATGCCTATCCGCCGGTGTTTCGTCGCAGTCGCCTCCTGCGGATACGGCTGATTCCGAAGAAGAGAATGACGAAGCCGACCACGACGACTCCGACGACAATCCAAAGAATGCCCCACCCTGCCGGCGTCGAGCCGAGCTGGACGGTGACACTTTTCGTGCCCGGGGACAATGTCACGGTCCCGGTTTCCTGGTCGACCGACCCCGTCGAGGTGGTCCCGATGTTGTCAACGAAGGATGGCAGCTGGAAGAGCACCGGGCCTGACGGTGACTGGCCGTGCAGCGTCAGGGACACCGACCGGCCACTCGATGAGATCGTGAGGCTCAGCCTCCGACCGCCGGTCGTCGGGAAGTTGGTGACCGAGATCGGCGCGTCACCACTGAGCCATCCCGCGGGGACTCCGCGGCCCACGACGAGGTCGCCATCGGTGCGCTGGGCCACCAGCGAGGCCAGAAGCACACCGTTGGCCTGGGACATTCCCCAGGCGTGAGGAGAGGCTCCCTGCCCGGTCGCCGGGTGCCGTCCCTGCCACGGGGTCTGCGTCGAGGGAGCAGAAGAGCTCTCCCACCATGAGTATGGGCCGCTTTGGCTGTTGGCGATCATGAACTGGTAGCTCAAGATCCCCTGGTCGCGGTGGTGGGTGCTGGCCAGGCCGGCCGTACCGTAGCCCGCGTTGTAGCCGGTCGAGTAGTAGTCACCGGGAAACCCACCGAACGTGTTGGGTGGGAGCTTGCCCTTCAGGCGGGCGAAGCCGTAGTCGTAGGTGGCATCGATCATGGTCACACCCGGTCCGTCGACAGTCGCCCCGAAGAGCGATCCGTCCCAGGCCCATGCGCCGAGGGGGGACATCCAGTTGGCGTCCTCAGGGTTCTTGCACCGGTTGGCACTGTTGGGTTGAACGATCGAGCAGGGTACGTAGTCGAGGTGGTAACGGGCGATCGTCGTGCCCAGCGTCTTGTTGGTAGCCGACAGGAGGCTGCCGTACTGCTGGGTTGCCCAGGCCACCTGGCCGGCGTTCCCTACTCGCTGGGCGAGGTAGCGGTAGGCGACCAGGCCGATGAGTGCCGAGTAGTCGTCGGTTGTCCACGAACCCTGGGTGTCGATGTCACCGGTGGCCTTCATGATCCCCGTGGGACTGGTCCTGGCCGAGGCGATCGCATGGGCGGTGTCCTCAATACTCGGCTGCGTGGCACCGAGGGGTCCCTCCGATTCGAAATTCGCCTTCACGAAGGCCAGGTCTCCGGTCTTCATCAGGTAGATGGCCCATGGCACCGAGTACGTCCAGACCCCGTCGTCGTAGAAACCCTGGCCCGGTGCCTCCATGGCGTTGCGCGCCTCGAGGAGCAGTGCGTGGGCGTCGGTGTAGTAGCCCTGGTTGAAGAGGTTGGACAAGATACCGATGACATCATGGTTGTACTCGGACTGATAGCCGTTGACCCCATCGTGGAGCTGATCGCCACTCCGTGCGATCTGGGTGTAGATGAACCCGCTGCGGTAGGCGTCATCGAGGGATTGATCGGGGACGCTGATCCCGGTGATGCCGGCCAGCTGGCCGTTCCAGAAGCTCGCCATGTGCGCGAAGTGCTCGTCGAAGCTACCGGCGGCGGCCAGCGAGGCCGCGCTCGGCCACGGGTAGGCGCCCCCGAAGCGGTCGGCAGCGATCACGTAGTCGTGATCGACAGTGGTGTGAGGAGCCACCGCATCGGAGGCCGCATCCAACGGCACCAATCCTGGGGAAGCCTCGGGGTCGGCCTCGACGACGCGATCCGTGGGGTTTGTGACCGCGACCCGGCTGTAGACGGCGACATAGGCAGCACCGGAGAGAACCACCCGGTCGGCGAACTCGGTGATCGCCACCCGGGCGCCGTCCTTGCTGAACGACGTGATTTGTGCGGGGAGGTAGCCGTCGGCGTCTGTCCAGGTGGTCGGGGCGCCGTCATAGATGCCGAAGCCATAGTTCTGGTAGATACCGTCCTGGATGAGGAACACCCCGCCGAGGCAGGTCACGACGCCCTGCTTGTTGCCCTCCCAGCCGATCTCCGACCCGCTCCCATCCGCGCCGGTGAAGGCGTCGGCCGCGGGCCGGATGCGCAAGGCGCAGTCGTACTTGCTGGCCGGCCCACTGCCCGTCGTGGTCAGTGACATGTCCGACGCGGAGGCGGGCGCCCCGGGTGGCTCCGGTGCCAACCCGGCGGGCGAGCCCAGTGCCACCACCAGAGCCACCGCCACCGCTGTGATCCCCGCGAACATGGGAGAAACTTTGGCACGTCGCCCCGCCCGGCGCTTGGTACGGTCGGTCGCCAGGCGGCTCAAAGGAAGCACCGTCATCATCGGACAGGAAAGCGGGTTCGTCCCACCCGAGCACCCCGTGGGCGCTGGCCGCGAGCCCGTTAGTGCGTCACCGGCCAAGAAATCCGTGCGGAGTTGTCGATCGGGGCATCTCTCGACCGTCGTAATCAGTAGGAGGCCCCAAAAAGTTGGGGTCGAACCAGAGAGGAGAACATCATGGCTGAGTACTTGATCCTTATCTACGGGGAAGAGGCCGCCTTGGACAACCCCGAACCCGCCGAATTCGGTCAGATGATGAAAGGTCATCAGGTCTTCGGTGAGCGAAACGCCGCCGTTCTGCGGGGTGGCAACGCCCTGCAGCCCACGGCCACGGCCACATCGGTGCGCCAGGACCCCTCCGGGGAGTTCGTCGTGACCGATGGAGCGTTCGCGGAAACCAAGGAAGCGCTCGGTGGCTACTACCTCGTCGAAGCCGCCGACTTGGACGAGGCCCTGGCTCTGGCCAAGCAGGTCCCGATGCCCTTTGGCGGGGTCGAGGTCCGACCGATCAGGACCTTTGCCTGAGGGATGCTCGAGGCTCCATGAACGCATCCGTCGAAGCTGCGGTCGCCGACGCGCACCGTCGCGAGTGGGCTTTCGTCCTTGCCGCGACGGTGCGTGTCACCGGCGATATCGATCTGGCCGAAGAGTGCGTCCAGGATGCGTACGCCCGGGCGCTTGCCACCTGGTCGACCGGCGGGATCCCGGACCGGCCCGGTGCGTGGCTGACTACGGTCGCCCGACATCGGGCCATCGATATGGCGCGGCGAGATTCCACCCGCGACCGGGCGCTGCCCTTGCTCGTCGAAGAGGTAGCGGTCCCCGGGCCGGGAGAGCTGGACGATCCCGACATAGTCGACGACCGATTGCGGCTCATCTTCACCTGCTGTCACCCAGCCATTGCCATCGACGCGCAGGTGGCGCTGACCCTCCGCCTGGTCTGCGGGCTCACCACTGCCGAGGTGGGCCGCGCCTTCCTGGTCAGCGAGGCGACGATGGCCGCCCGCATCACTCGGGCGAAGAAGAAGATCGCCATTGCCCGCATTCCCTATCGGGTACCGCCTGTCGAGGAACTGCCCGCTCGCATCGACGCGGTCCTTTCCGTCCTCCACCTGCTCTACACGACCGGACACACCGCTCCGGCCGGTGCCGACCTCGACCGCCGCGACCTGGTGGAACGGTCACTCGATCTGACCCGTGTGTTGCGGACCCTGCTTCCAGGCGACGGGGACGTTGCCGGGCTGTTGGCCCTCATCCTCCTCACCGACGCCCGCCGGGCAACCAGGATCGGCGACAACGGCCAGCTCGTCCTCCTCGCCGACCAGGACCGGAGCCAATGGGACCACGCCGCCATCGAAGAGGGCATCCTGCTCGTGCGCGAGGCGCTTGGCCGCCGGCCACCGGGACGGTTTGCGCTCATGGCCGCCATCGCCGCGGTGCACGACGGAGCCCCGTCGTGGGACGCTACCGACTGGAGCGAGATCGTCCGGCTCTACGACCTTCTGGTGCAGATATGGCCGTCGCCCGTCGTCGCTCTCAACCGAGCCGTCGCCGTCGGCCTGGCCGAGGGTCCCGCTGCGGGGCTGGCCGCGCTGGACCTGCTGGCCACGGAGCCGCTGCTTGCCACCTATAGCTACCTCGCATCTGCCCGTGCCGACTTCCTCCGCCGCTTGGATCGCAACGACGAGGCACGGCTCGCCTACGAAGAAGCCCTCCTTCTCAGCGAGAACGTGGTTGAGCGAGCGTTCCTGGCCGACCGACTCGGTCAAGTGGAACGCTGAGATCAACTGAGGGGGAGGAGGCCGCGGGCCTCCTCCCCCTCCGATTCTCAGCGGCGATTGCCCTGATCTGTGCTTCATGTGCCTCCGGCGCGCTAGCTCTCCGTCAACGTGGCGGCATTGCTGTCGGCCTTGCCGGCGATGTTGGTGAACACGGCCCGCACCCGCCAGTGGTTCTGCTGGCTGGTGAGCGCCGCCGTTCGGAACGTGGTCGAGGTCGCCCCGGCGATGTTGAGCCAGCCATGATCCGTCGATAGCTGCCACTGCACGGTGGGATGTGGTCCGCCACTGGCGGCCGACGTGAAGGTCAGCGACTCTCCCGGGGCATAGGTCTGGCTCCGCGGCTGGGTGGTCACGACCGGGGCCGTGGCCAGTGTCGCCGTGGCCGGGCTGCTGGTGGCCGTGCCCGACGAGTACGTGAACACGGCCCGCACCTCCAAGCCGGTCTCGCTCTTGGTCAGCCCCGGCGTTTGGAACGTGGTCGAGTTCGCCCCGGGGACGTTGGACCATGAGGACAGGTGATTCGCCGAGTCCTGCCATTGCACGGTGGGAGTCTCGTTTCCGCTGGCCGCGGCCGAGAAGGTGACCTTCAGCCCCGAGAGGTAGTACTGACCCGTCGGCTGGGTTGTCACCGCTGGGGCCCGACCGGCGTTGAACTCCACCGCCGGGACGTGCCCGTCGGAGTCGATGACGCTCTCACTGGGGACGACACCCTCGAAGGCGTCATTCGCAGGTGGCGTCGCCGTCGCCCCGGCGGAGCCGCTCGTCACCGTGCTGGTGACCGTGTCGTCCTCGGCCCAGCACCCTGGGGAGCCCGGCGAGTCGAAGCGGAACATCCCCACATCCGTGCCACCCGTGCCACCGCCGTCGCAGTAGAACCCGGCTTGGGTGGTGCTCCAGAACACATTGCCGGCAATGGGGTCGGATCCCACGGTCAGGTTGGTGGGGTCCAGGCTGAGCCCGAGGTTGAGCGAGTCGATCGGGCATTCCCCGGTGAACGTGAGGGTGTCCGTCTGCCCGGTGGAGTTGCCAGTGGCCGGATACGCCAGCGTCAACGAACTGCCGGAGACCCCACTCACGGTGTCGTTGGCCGGGATGTTCCCGGGCGTCGTCGTGTCCGAGACCGTGTCACCGAAGCCGACGCCGGAGTACCCACCGGCAGCAGATGTCGTCACCGCCGTGCTCCCGCTTTGAATCCGCATTGTCCCCGCTGAGCGTGACCGTGTTGCTCGTGTTGCAGCTGTTGGCCGGATCCTTCCCGGGGATTCCGTAGTTGGAGGTGCCGTAGGCGACGCCGTGGACCACGGTAGTGGGAAGGGTGAGGTTCTGGGAGCTGAAGTCGAACGTCACGTTGTCCGACTCCGAGTAGAAGCAGTCGGGCGTGCTGGCCGATGCGTCGTACCACGTGTCCCCGTTGCAGTTGGCGTCGCCTTCGTCATCGACGGGGCTGGCCGACGGGCGGTACGGGATGGCGAACGTCTGGGAGTCGCTGGCGATCAGGCTGCCGGGCTCGCACGGGGTATTCGTTGCGCTGGAGGAGCAGGCGGGAGAAGGTGGGTTGTAGATGTTCAGGGTCAACGGCGCCTCGAGCGTCGCCCCCGGGTTGGTGACGCAGGCGCCGGGGCTGCCATAGACAGGGCCGCCGTAGCCGTCGCCGCTCTCACAGCCGTAGGCCGACACCGTGGCCACGACGTTGTTCAGCTCACGTGCCGCGCCGGCGAAGGTGATCTCATTGCCGAACTCTGATGCCGATGTGGCTTCGAAGCCGAGGGCAGCTGTAGGACCGGCGGACCCGGTCAGTTGGGGGCCGGGGGCCGAACTCACCGTGGAGTCGTAGATCGCAGGGTCCTGCGTGTTCTGTGCGGGTGTGGACCGCGCTACGACGTCTCCGGATGGTGCCGTCGACGTCAAGAGGGCTGCTCCCCGGGTTCGCCCACCGTGGGCGGCCGCGGCGGACGCTCCGTGAGCCGCCGCTGCTGGTGTGACCACCGCCATCACGCTGAGCGCGCCGGCAAGCAGCGATACACCGATACCGGCACGAAGGACACGAAACGATGGTCGCGTCGACATATTGAACTCCTCTTTCGGAACGCATGAGATGGGTCCGAATGAGGTGGGTTCCGATCCGCCGGATTAGGAAGTGCCCGCGCAACGTGCTGCCGGCCGAGCGGTGATGCAAGGGGTAATGTTCGGGAACGGCATCGGAGACATGCCACCGCCGAATGGCGATTGTTGACGTTGCACCGACCCTCGGGATGAATACATCCAGGCCAACCATGAGCGGACCGCCAATTGTTCCGGCGGAGGGATCACCGTTCGCTCATCGACTGATCCGGGTCACGAGCCAAGTCATGGACTCGACCGGATCGAGCCGGATTGCGACGACATGTCCGGACTCAGATCCGAAGGGCAGCCAGGTCAGAGGAGTGGGGCTGCACCTTCTGGACCGCCACCCACACTTCGACGCGGCCCGGGAGCACGATGTCCTCGACGTGCCGCCTACGCCGACCCGCCCGACTGGCGCTCGTACTGCACGATGGCCGAGGCCGGCGCGTCCGGGAGCGAAAGCTCCAGCCCCTTGTGCATCAGGCTCTCTCCGGACAGCAGTTCCTTGCCGTTCAGGTCGAAGTTTTCGATCTGGTACTGGGTGCCGGGATCCAATCCCTGCAGGACAAAACGCATCGTTGCCGCTTGGGCGTGGGGCCGGCGGAAGATGAGGACGACGCCGGATCCCGCCGCCGGGCGGTCGAACTGGAACGCCATCCAGACGTCATCCTCCAGGCTGAACTCGGTCAGTGGGTAGAAATCGCTGTACAGCAGATCGTCCTGGATGCGCACGAATTCCTCGTTCATCGTCCGGAGCAGCGTCCAGTCCCCCTCGCTCGCAGTGGCGGCGTCGACGCTCGATGCGTAGCAGGGGGCAAGGGAGCTTCGCACCACGTACTGGCCGGAGCCCCAGGCGCCGTCGTTGGTGGCCTGGGGCCCCACGCCCGTCCCGAAGTAGGGGAGCCACAGGGATATGCCATAGGTCTGGCACTGGTTGCCGGTCGGCTCGAACTGGTAATCGCTGCGCAACAGAGGGACGGCGCGGCGCATGGTCTCGAGGTCGTTGCGGCGGCCACCCGAGGCGCAGCTGTCAATCCAAAGCCGAGGATGGCGCGTGCGCAATTCGTCCCAGAAAGCGAGATGGCCGGTCACGTGCTTCACCTGGGTCATCCCACTGCGGCCGGGAACGTCTGTTGCGTTCCAGTAGTCGAGCGGGTCCATGTTGAAGTCCTGGCGGAACACGTCCAATGTATGACCCTGGGCAACCTGGTCGGTGATGATGCTGTCGAAGCGCTCCACCGACCAGGCCCAAGCGTCCGGGTTACCGAAGTCGAGCAGGAAGCTGAGGTCCGCATTGGGGTCCGGCGGTGTGATGAGCCAATCGCGGTGCTGTTCGAAGAGCTCGGTCCCGACCCCCACCCGCTCCGGCTCGCTCCAGAGCAATGACTTCATGTCATGCTCGATGGCCCGCTGGAATGTCGGCCTCATTCCCTCCGGGAAGCGCTTCGGGTCAGGGAACCAGTTCCCCACGCCGTTGCCCCAATCCTGCGACCAGTTCTCGGGCAACCCACTCGGAATGGCATACCAGCCGGCGTCCACCCACCAATGCGTATAGAAGCCTCCTTGGTCCCTGGTGGTCCCCCGCCCCGCGTAGGTTTCGATGGCCGAGAGCTCCTGGGATTGGTCCGGGTAAAGACTCAGGCCGCCGGTCGTCGGCACGATAGGCGTCGGGAGGCTCCCCCCGAAGCGGGGCAGGTTGTAGTCGACCATCCATCTCCGCCACTTGTTCT
>JBEKOI010000081.1:0-23732 GCA_049521915.1 Acidimicrobiales bacterium
CGGACGACGAGGCACGACTTTAGTTCACGGCCTCGCCTCAATTCCTCTCCGGGGCATCACTGCACCGATAATCCAGAACAGCGGGAAAAAGAGGCCGAGAATGAACATCACCCAGTGGCCCTTCCGGATGGAGATGATGCCAAGGGTGACCAGCAGGACAAGGTAGATAGCACCGAGGATGAAGCCCATGTTGTCTCTCCTTTGGGCGTAGGCAATGTGTGTGCAGATCTGGTCCGGTCCACGCAGGGATCCAAATCCGGCACGATCTCGCCGTTCAATTTGATCCCCTCGAGGCCGACAACGGTGTCACGATAGGAGGGCCGCAGCCCGCGGGATAGGGCCATAGGTCCCATCCGGGAGGCTGATCCGATTGAGGTGCAGACTCTTCCCTCAGGGGGGGTCGAGCTCCGACGGCTCGGGTTGGGCTGCGACCGGGTTTCTGCTCTCAGTCCCGAGGCATCTGCGAGCCAAGGGGACCTTTGGCACTGGACGCCTGACACCTCAGACAGAGAGAGTGGGCACGGACACTGTGACATCGACGCGAAATTCCTTTGGCTCTTTCGCGGCGCCACGATCGTAACTGCCATGGAGGTGTGGCACATGGGGACTGACCGGAATCGACAAGGCCAGGCCGGCGGCCACCTGGCAGAAGCCAGGGAGTTCGTCGAAGGGATCGAGCGCGGTCTGGCCACGCTCGAGAGAGACGAGGTGATCGTCGAACGGGTGGGTGCGGTTGTGCTCTTCTCGGTGCTTGTACTCCTGGGCGGGGCAGCCGCCGTCGCAGTGGCCCTCTTTCTTGTGCGCCGGAGGATCTCGGAGCAGGATCCTGCTCCCCCCGCGCACCCCAACGCATCGGATTCGGGCGGGGAGGAACCCAACCCGCCGGGCGATGAAGCCGGAACGGAGAGCCTGACGGCCACGGGCGGAGAAGTTCCAATCGAGGGCAGGAGGGACGTGTGACGGTCCGCCGTCGAATCAAACTCTACGATCACACCCTTCGGCACCGATCCCGGCGGAGATCCCGGCCATCAGGACTGTCCCGCCGTTGAAGCCGCCTTGGCGGCCGGGTCGGTGAACTGCTGACCGATGAACAGTGAGCCCAGAAGCCCTCCCCAGACGATTGTGCCGCCAGCCAGGGCTATCGAGAACGTCCGGATCTTGAGAATCTGCAGTTCGAACAGAGGGTTCTTGACCCGATGCTCGCGGAGGGTGAACAGGAGAAGTGAAACCACAGAGAGGCCGAAGAGCCCGAGCACCGTGGCGTTGAATCCATAGTTGGGGACAAGCCCGATGCCGAGTACCAGCGGACCGACAAAGATAACTGAGAGCACGCCCCCGGGGTTGTCCACCCTCCCAACGGTCTCACCCGCGTGACGGGGATCCACAACAAGCCGAAGATGACCACCAGCACGGCCAGTGGAATGGTAACCAGGAAGACGGATCCCCACCACGCCCGGCCGAGGAGCAGTCCACCGATCAGCGGTCCGAGGGCCGAGACACCGCCACCGATCCCCGACCACAGCGCGATGGACCGAGTGCGGGCTCCACCCTTGAACAGGGCGCTGATCAGCGACAGCGTGGTGGGATAGAGCATGCCGGCGGCAACGCCGCCGAAGACTCGGGCACCGACCAGTACCTGTGGATTCGGAGCCCAAGCGGCCAGGCAGGCGGCAGGGATCGAGAGGGTCGCTCCGGCCAGCATGGCCAGCTTGCGCCCATACCGGTCGGCCAACGCTCCGAGATACAGCACCGATGCCGCCAGACCCAGCGTGAAGCCCAGCGCCACGAGGTTGAGCTGGGCCTGCGTCGTGTCCAGCCCGGCACCGATGGAGGGCAGGGCGACGTTGGCGATGCCCAGATTGATGTTGGCGACCACCGCGCCGAGGATGAGCACGCCGAGGATGAGGCCGGCGCGCGGGGGTCGCTCGTCCTCCGCCACTGCCCCACTTCCGGGTTTGTGGTTGATCGTCGGGGACATCAGCCTTCCGCCTTCCAGCGCGGGCGCTCACCATGAAACTACCCTGCGGGGGGACGGCAAGGATCAGAACAGGCTCACGCTTCGATATGCGAATGCTTTCACGTTTACCGTCGCCCACTGACCCGACGATCCACGGCCGAGCGTCCCATCAGCAGGGCCGGTAATCTCGACCTCGGCAGATGTTCGCCCCATCATTGGCATGCCGACGCTCTGCCCCGAACCAGGAGCGACAGAGACCATGAGCGACTTTCCTCCCATCGCCGAGTATGCCTTTCTCTCCGACTGCGAGGACAGCTGCCTGATCGCACCGGACGGATCGGTCGAATGGCTGTGCCTTCCCCGGCCCGATTCGCCGAGTGTGTTCGGGGCCCTCCTCGACCGTACCGCCGGGTCCTTCCGGTTTGGGCCCTCGAATACCAGGGTCCCCCACCATCGGCGCTACGCACCGGGGACGATGGTCGTGGAGACCACCTGGCACACGCCCACCGGCTGGCTGGTCGTCCAGGATCTCCTGGTCATCCGAAAAGTTGACGGCGGGACACGACGCCCGGACTACCGTCGGGCGCCCACCGACTCGGCCGCCGCCGGCGTCCTGCTTCGCACCGCCCGGTGCATCTCCGGCAGAGTCGAGGTCGAAGCGGTCTGCATCCCGCTGTTCGACTATGGCGTCGGCATCGGCCAGTGGACGTACGACGGGGCCGGCTACGGCTCCCTCAGCGCGCCGGCACCCGGCGGCGAGTTGACGTTGTCGGTGGCGAGCAGCCTCCAACTGGGGGTCGCCGGTGCCCGTTGTTACGGGCGTACCAGCCTCTCCGAAGGCCAGGACAGCTTCATCGCGCTGACGTGGGGAGGGCAGCCCCCGAAGGACCAGGACGAAGCCGACAGTGACCTTGCCTCGACCGTGGCCTACTGGAGGGACTGGCTGGCCACCGGCACATTCCCCGATCACCCCTGGCGGCCCTATATCGAGCGCAGCGCCCTCACGCTCAAAGGTCTGAGCTACGCACCCACCGGCGCCATCATGGCCGCCTCCACCACGTCGCTCCCGGAAACCCCGGGTGGCGCCCGCAACTGGGATTACCGCTACACCTGGATCCGAGACACCGGGTTCATGTTGCGTGCGCTCTATCGCCTCGGGTTCGACTGGGAAGCCCTCGAGTATTTCGCCTTTGTGCTCGAGTCGGTGAGCCAGGGGAAGCTCGACCAACCCTTCGAGCTCCAGATCATGTACGGCATCGGGGGCGAGCGGGACCTCACCGAGCGGACCATCGACCACCTGAGTGGGTACGACGGGGCCCACCCGGTGCGTGTCGGCAACGGGGCCTGGAACCAACACCAGAACGATGTCTGGGGCATGCTGCTGGACGGAGTCGACCAACACACGAAGCAAGGGGCGGCCCAGATCGCTCCTCCGGTGTGGGAGGGCCTGGCCGGGCTGGTGGAGGACGCGCTGTCGGCAAGCGGGAACCCGGACCAGGGCATCTGGGAGATCCGGGGTGAGCCACAGCACTTCACGGCGTCCGCCGTCCTGTGCTGGGTGGCGGCGGACCGAGGGGCCGACCTGGCCCTCAGGCGCGGGGACACCGACAGGGCCGAACGGTGGCGCCAGGGAGCCGATGAGCTGAAGACCGACATCCTGGCCAAGGGGATCGATGAGAAGGGACGGTTCAGGCAGGCGTACGAGAACGACGAGCTGGACGCATCCTTGCTCCTCATCCCCATCATGGGCTTCCTGCCTCCCGATGACGAACGGGTGAGAGCCACCGTGCTGGCCATCGCCGACGAACTCACCGAGGACGGGTTGGTGCTGCGCTACAAGGTGGACAGCACCGACACCGGTTTCGAGGGCAAGGAGGGCACCTTCACCATCTGCTCGTGGTGGCTGGTCTCTGCTCTGGCCATGATCGGCGAGGTCGATCGGGCCAGGGATCTGTGCAAGAAGTTGCTCTCCTTTGCCGGTCCACTGAACCTCTACGCCGAGGAGATCGATGCCTCCACCGGCGAGCACCTCGGGAATTTCCCCCAGGCCTTCACCCATCTGGCTCTCATCGACGCGGTCTCACAGCTCATCGATGCAGAGTTGGAGGGCTCCTGATCCAGATCGGCATCATGCTCCCGTATCCAGAACCCCAGCTCCGTGGATCGGACTTCGTCCTGCGTCCGTTCCGCGAAGGCGATTTCGAAGCCGCGTTGGAGTTCAGCAGGGACCAGGCGACGGACCCTTGGGTGCCTCCGCTACCGGCAGACGATCCTGTCGCCGTTGTCGAGCTCTTCGAGCAGTACCGCAGGGATGATCAACTGCTTCACCTGGTCATCGCCGAGGAGTTGGGTGATGCCTACCTGGGCGAGGTCATGGTCATGATGTACGACCATCAGATGGGCGAGTACGGATGCGGCGTTGTCCAACGGGCTCGTGGGCGGGGGATCGCAACGGAAGCACTTCGCATGTTCGCCGGCTGGAGCGCGAAGGCCCTCGACATCCAGCGGCTCCAGGCCCTGGTGGCCCTCCAGAACGTGCCTGCGCTACTCCTCGCCGAGCGGGTTGGGTTCCGGCGGGAAGGAGTGCTGCGGGCGTACTGGGCCCACGAAGGCGGTCGAGTGGACGCGGTGATCCTTTCCATGCTCCCCGCCGAATTCCCCTGAGCATCCCGCGTCGGCCCGGCCGGTGTCCCCGAGCCAACCGTGGAATCAGGCCAGGAGCTTCGCCTTCTCCGCCTCGAATTCGGCCTCGGTGAGGGCGCCCGAATCCTTGAGCGCCGCCAGCTTGGTCAACTGCTCGATCGGGTCCGGGGCCGGAGCGGCCGGCGCGGCCGGAGCGGCCGCATACTGCGGTTCGGGGGCTGCTTGCTGGGCCTGGGCTGCCTGTGCCTGGGCCTGCTTGTTGGCCACGTGGCTTCCGACAACGGCAGCGGTGCCGACCACTGCCGTGGTGCGGACCGCGGCTCGTGCGATGGGGCGTCGTCTCATCATGGTCTGGGTGCTCCTGGTTCTGTCTGTCTCAGACTGCCGGCGGCAGCGCGTCGAGTGCGGATTGGATCAGGTCATGGGGGATCCGGGCGCCTTGGAGCAGGACCCCACCGGAGTCCAGGACCGCTGCTGCGAACGGGGCCGCCCAGACGTCCTCCCAGATGAGCAGGGCCGCCGACGAGTTGGGCTCCAACTGCGAACCGATGAATTCGATGTCGTCGGCGCCGATCAGACCACCGACCTCACCGGGCAGTTTGTCGAAGCCAACCATGT
The DNA here is from genome assembly GCA_049521915.1 of Acidimicrobiales bacterium. Classification (GTDB taxonomy): domain Bacteria; phylum Actinomycetota; class Acidimicrobiia; order Acidimicrobiales; family RAAP-2; genus Bog-756. Next base: position 5,219 of record JBEKOI010000081.1, read on the forward strand.
CGGCCAGTTCATCGATCTCGAACCCGAGTACCTCTCCCTCTGCATTCTTTCCGATGAAGATGAGGTCGAGGATCCGCACCGTCCCGGACTCGACGAGTGCCACGAGCTCGGGGGCGATCTTTCCGTTGAACTGGTTGCCCGGAAAGCTCACAACGATGTACTCCACTGGTCCTAACGGCATGTCGTCCTCACTCTCTGTCGATCGAAGAGTACAGGCTCAGGGGACGATTGTCCTCCGCCGATCTCCAGGAGGCCAAAACCCTGCACCCACCCAACCTTCCCGCCCCGATGCACGACCGTGCCCCTATGCTGCGCTGAACCGGCGTGACCGTGGGATGTCGAGGCTCCGGGCCTCGTCCGAGCGAAGAAGGGAGGGCGGAGACGGGTGGTCATTGACCTCATTCTGATCGGGTTGGCCATCACGCTCGAGCCCATCCCGCTGACGGCATTCATCCTGGTGCTGGCATCAAAGGGCGGCGTTCGCAAGGGTGCGGCCTTCATCCTCGGGTGGCTCCTTTCGTTGGTCACGGTCGTGGCCTTGACCCTCGTCGTGACGGGCAACAACCCACCGAAGCCCAGCACCTCTCCGGCACTGGCCGCCCTGGCGGCCAAGATCGCCATCGGGGTGGTGCTGGTACTCATCGCCGTGCGGCAGTGGCGACGGATGGGCAAACCCAAGAAGCCGAAGAAGGTGCCGAAGTGGCAGACGGGCATCGACAACATGTCACCCGCCTTCGCTCTCGCCCTCGGGCCGCTCGTCCAGCCCTGGGGTCTGATCGCGGCCGGTGTGGCCGTGATCTCCGGGGCCAAGCTCACCACCTTCGCGAGCTCGGTCGCGTTGATCCTGTTCTGCGTGCTGTCGGTGATCACCTACGTCGCCCTCGAGGTCTACGCAGCAGTCCGCCCGGAGAAGACCCAGGCATTTCTCGCAGCCACGAGAACGTGGATCGAGACCCACAGGGACCAGGTCATCATCGTGGTCTCCCTGCTGCTCGGGTTCTGGCTGATCGGCAAGAGCATCTACCTGATCGTCACCTGAGCCATCCCCGGCGTAGCCGGCGACGCTTGGCGGAATACCGGAGCTCTGCAATGGTGGTCCGATGACCAGCATCGTGGTGTCGTCCGGGGACGCCGGCTACGGGTTCCTCGTCGACGACCAGGGGCGGCTGCGCCAGGCCGGGTTCGGGCCGGACATCGACGCCCATATGCAGCGGCTGCCGGCCCGGATCCCCCTGGCCTTGTACCCCCTGGCCTATCCGGCCTACGACGAGGAACCGACCCGGGCACCGTCGCTGCGGGTCACCCACAGCGACGGCACCACGACCACCCGCCTCAGGGTGGAGGACGTCCGGGTGGTCGGCCGTGAGACAGACATCCTTCTCGTCGACCGCGACTGCCCACTCGAGGTCACGGTCTGCTTCCACATCGAGGACCACGGCGTCCTGCGCCAGTGGGTGCGCATTGCCAACCCCCAGCCCGGGGCGGTGACCCTCCACGAGGTCGCCGCGGCCTCGCCCCTGCTCGCCACCTCGTCTCCTCACCTGACCCACTTCGGCGGGGGCGACTGGTCCGCCGAGTGGACGACGACGACCGAGCCCCTCACCCCCGGGACCAAGGTCGTCGATTCGCGCGGCGGCGTGCAGCCCCACCTGCAGTCGTGCCCCTTCTTCCTCCTCGCCCCCGACGGATCCCCCGAGGAGTCGAACGGCACCGCTCTCGCCGGGGCCCTGGCCTGGGGCGGCAACACCCGCTTCGCCTTCGAGCGGACGACCGCTCCCACCGTACGGGTCTGGTGCGGGCACAACCCGGCGGCCGCGGACTACGTGCTCGATCCCGGTGCCACCTTCGTCACCCCCGAACAGGTCTGGATCTGGTCGACCGAAGGGATGGGTCCTCTGAGCCGCCGCCTCCACCGGTGGGTCCGCCGGCACGCCACACGCGACGGCGACCAGCTGCGGCCCATCGTCGTCAACAACTGGGAGGCCACCTCGTTCTCGTTCGACTCGGCGCGGCTGCTCGGGCTCATCGACGACACCGCTGACCTCGGTGCGGAGCTCTTCCTGCTCGACGACGGCTGGTTCGGCGACACCCACCCCCGCAACGACGACACGGTCGGCCTGGGCGACTGGCAGGTCGACGAGACCAAGCTGCCCGGTGGGCTCGGCCCCCTGATGGCGCGGGCGGACGAGCGCGGCATCCGGTTCGGGCTGTGGGTCGAGCCCGAGATGGTCAACCCTGACTCCACCCTCTACGACGAGCATCCGGACTGGGCCGTGGGCCAGCCGACGCGCCGCCCACGGCGATGGCGGCACCAGCTCGTCCTCGATGTGCTGCAGCCCGACGTGGCCGACTTCGTGTGCGGCGTCGTGGACCGCATCCTGGCGGAGAACCCCGGCATCAGCTACCTCAAATGGGACGCCAACCGGCCCCTGACCGATCCCGGGTCCCCCACCCTGGGCGCCGACCGTCAGGCCAACTACTGGGTGGACCACGCCCGGGCCACCTGGCGCCTGATGGAGACGGTGGCCGAGCGCCACCCCCAGCAGACCCTCATGCTGTGCGCCTCGGGTGGGGGGCGAGCCGATCTCGGGTCACTGCGCTGGTTCCACGAGGTCTGGCTGTCGGACAACACCGATCCCGCCGACCGGGTGCGGATGCAGTGGGCCGCGTCACACTTCCTGCCCGCCAACGTGGTCGCCGCCCACGTCACCCGCGAAGGCGACCGTCCGATCGCCTTCGGGTGCGCCGTGGCCCTGAGCGCACGGTTCGGTTTCGATCTCGACTTCGCGGCTCTCACCGACCACGAACGCACCGTGTGCCGCCGAGCGGTGGAGCTCTATCGCGACATCCGCCCGCTCGTCCAACAAGGGGACCTGTGGCGGTTGGTTCCCCCGGGCGAGCGGGCTGCCCTCGCCTACGTGTCCGCCGATGGCGATCGGGCGGTGGTGTTCGCCTTCCAACTGGCCACACCCACCGACAACGCAGGACCGCTGCGGCCGGATGGACTCCACCCGAATCGCATGTTCGAGGTCGACGCCGTCGATCTCGCAGATGGCCCCGACGCGACGCGGGCCGACGTGGAGCGACGACGAGGGGCGGCGCTCATGGAAGAAGGTCTGGAGTGGCCGCTGAGCGAACCCTGCACCGCTCGCATCTGGGTGCTCCGGTCCGTGTAGGCAGCCCGGGCGTGGCTACGGACCGCCGTCCGGTGACCGCGGTACGCGAGAATCCGTGCCGGTGTTGGCGTGGGTCGGGCACCGGTCTCCCCATCCGGCCGACGAGCGGATACGCTTCCGGCCACACAGGTCCGGCCCACGATGCCCGAATCCACCTCACAACGGATGGCCGGACACCGTGAAGCCCCGTCCTCGCGGATGCCATACAGCGCCCCTGTGCCAGGCGGATTCGATGCAGTCACCGACCGAGGAGGAGGGCAGTAGCTATATCGGACAGATGGCGGTCTTCCGAATGCGCGGTCCGGCCCCAGTGGCCCTTGGCAGCGGGCGGTACCGGCCGACCCTGCCTCCGATGATCGATCCGCCGGCAACCGTGCTTCTGCGCGCCGAGGGATCTCCCGAGCCGTGACCACCGACTTGGTGCGAGCGGCTGCGGACGATTCCCCCATCAGTCCTCGCACGGATCTTGCCTCTGAGGGACGGCAACCGGACGACCGGCGGCTCCCGCCGTCCCCCAAGACGAGCATCCCGCTTCACCTCCTGGCCATCGCCACCTACCTGGCCGTGGCCCTGGTCCTCTGGGCCCACGTCTGGTTCGGCGGCAGCCCGGCCCATGCCATCACCTGCAATTGCGGCGACACCGTGCAGCAGGTGTGGTGGTTCGAGTGGCTTCCCTGGGCGGTGACACACGGGCACAGCCCCTTCCTCACCAACGCCATGTGGTCGCGCCTGGGTGGGGTCAACGTGCTGTCCAACACGAGCTGGCTGGCGCCCGCCGCCGCGCTGTCCCCTCTCACGCTCCTCTTCGGACCCGTGGCGTCGTTCAATGTGGCCAACCTGCTGGCGCCGGTCCTTTCGGGCTGGGCCGCGTTCGCACTCGCCGGCCGCTTCTCCCGACTGGTCGGGGCCCGGATCATTGCCGGTGGCCTGTACGCGTTCTCGCCCTTCGTGTTGCGCAACACCGTGCTGGGTCATCTCGACCTGACCCTGACGGCCTATCTTCCGCTGCTGCTCCTGCTCGGCCTGCAGTTGCTCAGCCGGGAGACGCGCCCGGTCCGCACCGGCCTCCTGCTCGGCGCGCTCACCATCCTCGAGTTCTTCACCAGCCTCGAGGTGCTGGCCATCACCGCGGTGACCGCAGGCCTCTGCGTGCTGGGGGCGATCGTGTGCCGGCCCCGGGTGGTGATGGCGGCGCGACGACAGCTTCTGGTCGCCGCCTCGGTCGGTGCGGCGTTGACCGCGGTCGCGCTCGCCTACCCCGTCTGGTTCTATCTGGAGGGACCCCGCCACGTCGCCGGGCCGTTCTGGCCGGTGACATCGGTATCGGCTTCGGGGATCATCTCGGCCGGCCCCAACGTCTTCAACAGCCACACCAGTCTCAGAGCGGTCGGCTACCTCGGGCCCCAGGGTCCAAACGTCGACTATCTCGGCGTCGCGCTCCTCCTCGCCATCGCCGTTTCGTGTCCGATGTGGTGGCGGCGCCGGGCCTGCGTCGTCATGGCAGGGGTCGGTGTCCTGACCTGGGTCATCGAGTTCGTCCCCGCCTGGCTGTGGGCCCGGCTGCCCCTGCTGTCGAACATCATCGTCAGGCGCTTCGCCCTCCCGGTCTCCCTGTGTGCGGGCCTGCTCATCGCCGCGTCCATCGACGGGTGGTGGCGCGCTGCCGGCCGGCGGTGGCCGGGGGGGGCTCCGGCCGCACGGCGCCGGGGCGCCCGCCTGGTCATCCTGGTCTGTACTGTCCTGGCCTTCATTCCGATCATCGATACGTACTCGATCCCCTTCCACATCACCACTGCCGCGGTGCCGGCCTGGTTCGAGCACGACGCCGGGAGCCTCCCGGCCGGAACCGCCGTGCTGAACATCCCGTTGACCTACGGCATCGCCTCGAGCCCCATGGGCTGGCAGGCCGAGGTGGACGACGACTTCGATCTCATCGGAGGGTTCGTCTTCGTCCCGGGAGGCAACGGCGTCGACGACGAGATGATGAGCGCCCCCACAGGAGCCGTGGCGGCCCTCCGTGCCCTGTCGGCGAACCCGCTCCAACTCACACGTTCAGAGCAGCAGACCATCCGCGCCGCCTTGCTCCGCTGGAGGCCACTGGTCGTCGTGGTGGCGGCGAGTGACGCTCAGCCCGGCGACGTGGCCGCGCTCACCGCCACGTTGGGATTTCCGCCCACCCGGTCGGACGGTGCCTGGGTGTGGCATCTCACCCGTTCCACAACGCTCGGCCCGCTCACGCCCGCGTGATCCCAAGGCGGTCCGGGATCCCGCTCCAGAGGCGAAGGGGCAGGTGACCGAGGCGGTCGGGATCCCGCGGCATCGGTCAGTGGTCGGTCCCGCGGCCCTCTGACCGATCGGTCGGAACGTAACTCCCGGGCTCAGGGCTTCCCGTGGTGATGGCCAGCCGGTTCCAGGCGTTGATCTCGATGATCAGATAGAGGAGCCTCGTGAGTTCCTCGGGGGCGAAGACCGAGGATGCCTCATCGACGATGGCCGATGAGAGCACTCCTTGGGCAATGAGGGTGACCGCTTCCGTAAGGGCCAGGGCTGCCCGCTCACGTGGCGTGAAGAACGGCGTCTCCCGCCAAGCGCTCAACGCGTAGAGACGCTGCTCGGACTCACCCTGTAGACGGGCGTCCTTGGAGTGCATGTCGATGCAGCATGCGCAGCCGTTGATCTGGGAAGCCCGCATCTTGACCAACTCGAGAAGACCCGGTTCCAGCCCGGACGCTTTGACGACCCCGCTCAGTCGCTGGAGAGATCCGTAGCCTTCAGGCCAGAACCGGAATACCCGCCTTTCCTCTTCGGTCATTGGGGTGAGCGTATCCGGCCATGCGCATCGGCAGAGGCCACCGGGCTCGGTGCGAACCACTCCCCATCGCCGACCGTCAGGTGAGCGCTGAGAGGCGCCCTTCGATCTGACCACAGGGCCCACAGAGCTGACGGAAACTGGCCGGGTGCGGCGACTGCAGGCCGGAAAACCGTCCTCCGATTCCGGTCTTTTCAGCTTTGGTTGAGGCCGTGATCCGAACTTTGGCTCAAGTCTGGGCCCCCGCGGGTCGTTCCTACCTGATGGAAGTGTGATCGGGAGAGCCGAGATGGACCAGGACGACTATCTGGGGAGAGAGACCCTGGCACGACGAACCGTGGAGAAGGCCGATGGGCTCCCCAGCGGCCTCGTCGAACGCGAGATCACGCCGGCAGATGGGTCCGTCGCCGGGTCGGGTCAACTCGTATGCGTGTTCTGCGCACCGTGCCAGAGGTGGATTGACTGCTACGACGGCATCCCTCCCGAGGTCGCTCGGGAACGCCATGGGGCACTCTTCCACTGATCGCTCACCGGTCCCCCGGGAGGATCGGGCCCGCCGACGCGGACTGCCTGTGATCGACGATCCTGAGCCCTGTCGGGCTCACCTAGTCCGCGGCGACCTGTCTCGACAGGCGTCGATCCGGCACGAACCACATGACCGCCACCGATGCGTACAGCGCATAGGAGATCCATGGGCGCAGGAATGCGAAGCCGATGCCGCTGGCGTAGATCACGATGGACATCGTCCCTTTCACATCCGACCCGACGGCGGTGGCCACAGCGGACTGCGGTCCGTCTGCCCGCACGATGGTTCTCACCAGTATCGTGAAAGCGATCGCCGATCCGATGGCGACGATCCCGTACGTGGCCGCCGGCCACTTCTTCTGATACGCATCTCCGACCCATTCGGTGACCACCGGGATGAGCGACAGCCAGAACAGAAGATACAGGTTCGCCCACATCACACTCCCACTGATGTGGCGGGTGGCGCGCAGCAGATGGTGGTGGTTGTTCCAATAGATCCCGATGAACGCGAAGCTCAGGATGTACACCAGCAGAGCGGGCAAGCGGTGGCCGAGGGCGGAGAAGTCCGACCCGGCCGGTGCCTTGAGGCTGAGAGCGGTGATCGTGATGATGACCGCCATCACCCCATCGCTGAATGCCTCCAGCCGGCTGGTTCCGGCGGGCTCCGCTTCCTGGGGAGCCGGACTCTGGGGACCGGTCACCTCGACCGCCCTGCCCATCGGGGCGAGCGCCAACCGTCAAAGCACGGACACTGGCCCAGCCCGATCGGTGACCCCGCTGATCTGAAGCGCAACGCAACCTCCCGACCGCTCTCGATGGTGGACCAGCAGAGAGTAGCCAAGTCTGCGGAGTTTGCCGGCGGCTGCGTCCCACTGACTTCGTGGGCCGGGCCCGAATGGGCGAAGCCGGATCGTCAACGGTTGCTGCAAACAGACCGGTCCTGTGACCCGGGGTTGCTGTGTCCGCGGCGCACCATTGATGCCCGAGCTGTCGTCGACCGCCGGGTCGGGCGGCCTCAGCGGACAGCCCAGGGAGCGGTCGGGTGATCGACGTCATCACCCTTTCGACGCCGGAACTCGGCGACCGCTCCTATGTTGTGCACAACGGCGATGTCGGGGTGGCAATCGATCCTCAACGCGACATCGAACGAATCCTCCGCTCCGCCGAGGTCACCGGTCTTCGGATCACGCACGTGGCCGAGACCCACGTCCACAACGACTACGTGTCGGGAGGCTGGGAATTGGCTCGGCACCTGGGCGTTCCCTACCTGGTGGCTGGGGATGAAGAGGTGGGGTTCGTGCGCCATCCGGTGCGCGACGGCGACCAGATCCGAGTGGCCGAGGGCTTCTCGCTTCGTGTCGTGGCCACTCCCGGCCACACGCCCCATCATGTCTCCTATATCGCCCTGGACCGGGGTCAGCCGGTGCTGGCCTGTACCGGTGGGTCACTGCTCTTCGGCTCCGTCGGCCGGACCGACCTCATGGGAACAGCCCGGGCCGTCGAGCTGTCTCGCCGGCAGTACCGGTCCGCTCACGTACTCGGCGAGCTACCCGGTTCGGTCGAGGTACTCCCCACCCACGGCTTCGGGAGCTTCTGCTCGGCTGGTGCGGCGGGCACGGACGCGTCGACGATCGGGGAACAACGGACGGCCAACCTCGCTTTCGTGGCCGCAAATGAAGAGGTCTTCGTCGAATCGCTGCTGAGCTCGCTCGGTGACTACCCTCGCTACTACCACCGAATGGGCACGATCAACCGGCAAGGAGCGCCCGCTCCTGATCTGTCGGCCCCACCTCTTCTGGACGGTGAGCAGCTCTGCGGAGCGCTGACCACTGAAGCCTGGGTGGTCGACCTGAGGGGCCGGGGGTCGTTTGCCGCCAACCACCTCGCAGGCTCGCTCAACTTCGAGCTGGACACGCCGTTCACCACCTACGTCGGTTGGCTCCTTCCCGACGACAGCCCCCTGGTGCTGCTGGCGGAAAATCCGAAGGCCATCGCCGTGGCCCAGCTCGATCTGGCCAGAATCGGCATCGAGCAGCCGGCCGGACACTACGTCGGCCGGCTTCCCCCGACATCGGCCGCATCCGCGTCAGGTTCGTATCCCGTACGCGGGTTCGACGAGCTGGGCCTGGCCATGTCCGATTCGACCCAGGTGGCACTCGATGTCCGACGGGCGGATGAGTGGGAGGCGGGTCACTTGCGCGGAGCGGTGCACGTACCCCTCCATCAGCTGGACGAACGGATCGACGACCTGCCCGACGGCGTGCTCTGGGTCCACTGCGCAGCGGGGTACCGGGCCGCCATCGCCGCCAGCCTTCTGGCCAGGCGCGGCCGGGATGTCGTCCTGGTCGACGGCCGCTTCACCAACCCCGTCGACTGACCGGGGCGACCGGGGCCGCCGGGGCCGCCGGGGCCGCCGGGGCCGCCGGGGCCGCCGGGGCTCGGGCCACGTTCGGCCCGCTCGCCTGGGGATTGGATCCGTCGGGAGAGCTCCTCGACGCCTGGGGCGTCGGGGACACCCCTGACGGCCTGGACCGGTTCGTCGACATCGCCCTCGGGGCCGCGGCCGGCACCGTCGGTCTGGTCAAACTCCAGTCGGCCTTCTACGAGCGCCACGGCTGGCGGGGCGTTCGCACCCTGCAGCGGTCGATCGCCGAGGCCCGCAGCGCCGGCATCCTCGTCATCGTGGACGCCAAACGGGGGGATGTCGGAACCACCAACGATGCCTATGCAGAAGCGTTCCTCGGAGACGATGCCCCGCTCGGAGGGGACGCCCTGACCGTCCATCCCTACCTGGGGTTGGCCGCCATGGGCTCGTTCATCTCCCGCGCTCACGAAGCCGGCAGCTGCCTCCTCGTCGTCACCCGATCCTCCAATCCGGAGGGTCGGTCGATCCAGTCGGCCGTCGAAGCGTCCGGCCAGAGCGTCGAAGAGGCGCTGCTGAAGCAGATCGGTGATCTGAACACCAAGCTCGCGCCGGGCGAGGTGGGACCGATCGGCGCCGTCGTGGGTCCCACCCACATGGACCCCCGGTTGGATCTACCGGCGGCGCGGGCCCTGTTCCTCGCCCCCGGCATCGGGGCCCAGGGGGCCACCCCCGCAGACGTGGCCCAGGTGTTCGCCGCCTGTCCTGACCGGGTGATCCCGAGTGCTTCGCGCACCCTGCTCTCGGCAGGTCCGGATGCCTCACGCCTGCAGCAGACCGCGGCCGCGTTGGCCGATGAGTTCCGCGTGGCCCTTGCCGGTTGACCGCCTGACGTTCCCACCGTCCCTTCCGACGCCGGGATGACCTGAGCATGTCGGCGGTGGGAGACTCCGACGCTGTGGTGGGCTACTCGGGAACGTCGCTGCCGGCGAAGCTGGGCGTCAAGGAGGGCTCGACGCTGGCGCTCCTGGATGCCCCCGCCGATCTACACCTGGAGGTGCCGCCCGGTGTCGTGGTCAGGTACACGGCCCGCGGAAGGGCCGATGTGGTGCTGGCCTTCTTCACCCGGGCGTCCAGGATCGAGCCGCGATTGGACCGTCTCGGTTCGATGATCTTCCCGTCCGGCGCCCTCTGGCTCGCTTGGCCCAAGAAGTCCTCGGGCATGGAGTCCGACCTCACCGACGTGCGCGTCCGCGACATCGTCCTGCGTGGAGGCCTGGTCGACAACAAGGTCTGCGCCATCGACGAGACGTGGTCGGCGCTCCGATTCGTCTGGCGCAAGGAGCATCGCGGACCCGGTGGCCAGCGTGGGTGACCGCCGACCGCTACTCCTCTCGGAGGGCAGCGACGTCGGACCACGGATACGAGTCGTGGATCCGCTGCAGCCTCGAGCGGGTGTCGGTGTCGCACAGCGCACCGACGACTCCCGCGTGGAAGGCCCGTTCCGGAGGGCAGCCGGCCTGGCCCGCCACCTCGTACTCACGGGTGAGATCCGAATCGAACATCGCCGGGTCGTCGGTACTGATCGAACACAGAACCCCGGCCGCCATCATGACGGGGAGCGGGTGGCTCTCGATGGACTCGACGACCCGGGTCCGGAGGTTCGACACCGGGCACACGTCGCACACGATGGACCTGTCGGCCAGCTCCCGCAGGAGGCCACCATCCCCCACCGACCCGATACCGTGCCGGATCCGATCGGCCAGGAGGACATCGACCGCCCCCCGGACCGATGCCGGGCCGGCTGCCTCCCCGGCGTGGGGCACCGAGCCGAGGCCCGCATCCTTGGCCAGGCGGAAGGCCCGCTCGAATGGTTCGGGAGGATATGAGGCCTCGGGCCCGCCGAGCCCGAGGCCGGCGATTCCCCGCTCCTTGTACTTGATGGCATAGCGAGCCGTCTCCATGGCCACATCCAGACCGAAGTCGCGAGGCGTGTCGGGCGTCAGTCTGATCTCCACCCCGAACCGCTCCTTCGCCTCCGCGGCACCGTCGCAGAAGCCGGAGAACACCTCATCCCAGGACGCGCCGCCGGCCACCCGCTCCGACGGGGTGAAGATTCCTTCGATGTAGACGGCGCCGTGGGACGCGGCCTCCTCCGCGTACGAGGTGACGACCTGGCGGAAATCCCGATCGGTCTGGATCGCCGGGGTCGTCATCCTCCAGAGATCGAGGAAGTGCTCGAAGTCCCGGAAGCGGTAGAGCCGTGCCAGCTCGGCCTCGTTCCGGACCGGCAGAGGAAAGCGGTTGCGGGTCGCCATGTCGAAGAGGTCCTTCGGCCGGACCGCCCCTTCGAGGTGGACATGAAGCTCAATTTTGGGCACAGGCGGACGTGGCATGATCGCTCCTTGGCGCGTCGAAAGTGGATCCCCTTCGACACGAGCCGGAGCCCTCTGGCCCTCCCCGTCTGGTCAGCTCATGACAGATCGAGCCTATCCGGCCGTCCGGGTCACGGCCTGCCCGAGCGTCAGCGTGTGGCCGACGGCCGAGATGACGAGCGGAACCGTAAGCTCGACCTGTGGCCCCCGAACCCGATCAGCCGGCAGACGTCGGGCCCAAACGGGTCGCAGTCGGTCGCCGGGTGTTCTTGGGCATGGCGGCACTGGGCGCGGCCGGGATCGCCTTCGGGGCCAAAGCCCAGAGCCTGGTCGGCGACGCGTTGGGGTCCGGGCTCGGAGGGTTGCTACCCGGAGGCGACCGATTCCGTATCTATTCGGTCAGTGGCACGTTCCCGGTCATCGCCCCCGACCGGTACCGTCTCCGGGTCGACGGCCTCGTCGAACGACCGACGACCTTCACCCTGGACGATCTGAAGGCCATGCCCCGTACGGCATTCGTGAAGGACTTCCAATGCGTGACCGGGTGGAGGGTGCCCGATGTCCACTGGGAGGGCGTCAGGCTGTCCGACGTCCTCGACACGGTCGGCGTGACCGCCGGAGCGGTCGCCCTCAGTTTCGAGTCCTATGACGGAACCGATTCCGAGAGCCTGACGCTCGACCAGGCCCGTCTGCCCGATGTCATCGTCGCCTACCGGATGCTCGGCGCACCGGTGACCACCGAGCACGGAGGACCGGTACGGCTGTACGTGGCCCCGATGTTCGGGTACAAGTCACTCAAATGGCTGTCAGCCATCCACGTCGTCGACCGGGTGATCCCGGGATACTGGGAGGAGAACGGGTATCCCGTCAACGGTTGGAGCGACGGCTCGACGGGTCCGACCGACACCTGAGGCCATGGTGCGATGACCTCACAGATCAGAGACGAGCCCCGCGCCACCGTCCGGATCCTGCGCTTCGACCTCACGCAGCGCTGCGCCCATTGGGCCAACGCCCTGCTGTTCGGCATCCTCATGGCGACCGCCCTGCCGCTCTACTTCGGATCACTGGCCGGCATCGTCGGCAGGCGGCATCTCATCGCCGAGATCCACCTCTGGGCCGGAATCGCGCTGCCCTTACCGATCGTGATCGCCCTCATCGGACCGTGGGGGGCCCGGATGAGACGGGACGTCCGGCGTTTCAACCTTTGGACCAGGGACGAGATCCGCTGGTTGAGAAATCTGGGCACCACTCCCATCGTCCCCGACAAATTCAACCCGGGTCAGAAGCTGAACGCCATCTTCGTCGGCGCGGCCATCGTCGTCATGCTGGCCACCGGGTCGATCATGCAGTGGTTCGGGCACTTTCCGGTCAGCTGGCGGACCGGGGCCACCTTCGTCCACGACGTCTTCGCTCTCGCCGTGTTCGTGGTGGTGTTCGGCCACATCGCCATTGCCGTCACCCATCCCGGGTCGATGCGGTCGATGATCAAAGGGTGGGTGACCGAAACCTGGGCCGCCCGGCACGCGGCCGGCTGGTTGGAGGAGGAGAAGGGTCAAGAGGAGTCGGATAGCTCCCGGTGACACCCGGGTGCAGTGCACCGCCGGCCCATCACGAGGTCTCGTCGTAGACGTCGATCTGGGTGGCCTTCACCGATGCCCACACCGGAGCGCCTTCGGTGAGGCCGAGCTGGGACAGCGCCGCCGGGGTGATCTCCGCCGTCAACCGGACCGGACCGTCGAGGAGCACCCGGACCCGATCACCCATCAGATGGACCTCCGCGACCCGCGCCGGCCAGGTGTTGCGCGGGCTCCCGTCCGGTCGGTCGACGTACAGGGCCACGTCACGCGGCGCGATGGCCGCCAACACATCACCGCTCCATGCACTGGCCGTCTCCAGGGTCGTGCCATCGGCCAGCGCCAGGGACCTGCCCCGGCCCACACCCCGGAGCAGGTTGAGCCCCATGAGCTCGGCCACGTACCCCGTACGGGGACGGGTGGTCACCTCCTCCATGGTTCCCTGCTGCACCACGGCCCCGGCCTCGACGATGACCAGCCGGTCGGCAATGGCCGCGGCGTCGAGGGGGTCATGGGTGACCATGACGCACGAACCGCTGAACTCGGCCAGATTCCGACGGAGCTGGTGCCGCACCGACCCGCGGACACCGGCGTCGAGGGCGGCCATGGGCTCATCGAGGAGCAGGAGCCTCGGCTCGGTGGCCAGCGCCCGGGCCATGGCCACCCGCTGGGCCTGTCCGCCGGAGAGCTGACCGGGCCTGGAGCCGGCCCGCTCGCCGAGGTCCATCCGATCGAGCCAGACGAGCGCCCGGCGGTTGGCCTCGGACTTGGACGCGCCCCTGCTCCGGAGGCCGAACGCCACGTTGGCCAAGGCTGTGAGGTGGGGGAACAGGAGGTAGTCCTGGAAGACCATCCCGCACGGCCGCCGCTCGGGTGGGACCAGCACCCCGGCCGCGGGGTCGTCGAGGACGACGCCGTCGAGCACGATACGACCGGCGGTCAGCGGGCGCAGCCCGGCGAGCGCCCGGAGCAACGTCGACTTGCCACTGCCGTTGGGCCCGAGTACGGCCAGCACCTCGCCCTCGGCCACCTCGAGTTGGAGGTGCTCCTCGAAGGCGCCGATGACGACATGGACTTCGGCGCCCAGGCTCACGAGTTGATGGCGCCCAACCAACGCCCTCGCAGGGCGACGAGGACCACGATGGAGATGGCCAGGAGGGCCAGGGACAGGGCCACGGCCACGTGCTCGTTCTCCTGCAGGGCCAGGTAGACGGCCAGTGGCAGGGTCTGGGTCCGCCCCTGGATGTCTCCGGCGAAGGTGATGGTGGCCCCGAACTCACCGAGGGCACGGGCCCAGGTGAGCGCGATGCCGGCGATGAGCGAGGGGCCGATCATCGGGAGGGTCACCCGCCGGAACGTGGTCCACCTCCCGGCGCCCAGACTTGACGCCGCCTCCTCGTAGCGCCCGTCCATCGAACGCAGCGCGGCCTCGACGGTGATGATGAGGAACGGCATGGCCACAAAGGTCTCGGCCAGCACGGCGCCGGCGGTGCTGAAGGTGAACTGGATTCCGAGCCAGGCGTAGAGGGGCCGCCCGACCAACCCGTCGCGTCCGAAGGCGAGGAGCAGGGCCACTCCCCCGACGACCGGAGGGAGCACCATGGGAAGGATGGTCAGGGCCCGGACCAGGTCCCGGCCCGGAAACCTCGTCCGGGCCAGTACCCAGGCCAGGGGCAGCCCGAGTACCAGCGACAGGCCGGTGGCCCACAGCGAGCACACCAGCGACAGCTTGAGGGCGTCGATGGCGATCGGTGTGGTGAGGTCCGTCCACAGGGTCGACCACGATGCCTTGGTGACCAGCCCGACCAGCGGGATGGCCAGGAAGGCCACCGTCACGGTGGCCACGGCCACCACAGAGGCCGACGGCCGCCGGAACCGTTCCGTTCGGGCCACCGCCGGACCGTTCAGTGGGCGGGCAGGAAGCTGGCCGCCCGGAGCACGCTCTGACCCGTCGGGCCGAGCACGTACGCCACCCAGGCCAGCGCCAGTGATCGGTTCTTGGTCGACTTGAGCACGGCGATGGGGTAGCTGGTGGTGACGTTGACCGACGACGGGATGGGGACACCCACGCCCTGGTCGCCGACCTTCTTGGCGTTGGTCACGTAGACGATGGCGGCATCGGCGTCCCCCGTGGTGACCTCGGCGAAGGTCGCGTCCACGTCCGTGCCCACGCTGATCTTCGAAGCCGGGATGGTGACGTGCGCCTTCTTGAGGGCCAGCGCGGCGGTGGAACCGCAGGGCGCGGTGCTGACGCAGATGGCCACCACATGCGCCTTGGTCAGATCGGCCAGCGAATGGATACCGAGCGGGTTCCCCGGCTTGACCACGATCTCCAAGGAGTTGCGGGCGAACGTGACCGGCGTGCCCAACACCTCACCTGCCTTCTGCACCGTCGCCATGTCCGACGGTGAGGCTGATGCGAACACGTCGGCCGGTGCACCCTGGGTGATCTGGGTGGCCAACGTACCCGACGAGCCGAAGTTGAACCCGATGTCCGTACCGGGGTGCGCGGCCTTGAACTTCGTGGCCAATGCGCCGAAGGCATCGGTGAGCGACGATGCAGCCGACACCGTGATCGATCCGGTCAGCTTGGCCACGGCCCTCGTGGACGTGGTCGGCGACCCCGAGGAGCTGCCGCACGCGGCCAGCGTCATCGCGGCGGCCCCGAGGGCCGCCATCGCAGCCCGTCGAATCCGTCGATCGCGCTTCGTTCGGCTTCTCGTCCCGTTCATACCGACTGGACCTCCATCATCACGCTTGTGGACTTGACCACCGCGGTGGCCAGATCGCCCTCCTCCAGCCGGAGGTCGTCAGCCGCCTCACGGGTGAGCAGGGAGACGATCCGGAATCGACCGGCACGGAGCTCGATGATGGCGGTCAGGGCGTCTCGCTCCACCCGGGTGACGACGCCGCTGAACCGGTTGCGGGCGGACTGGGAGAGGAGCTGCTCCGGCGCGTAGGCCGCGTCCTGCTCCCGGACGAACCGGGCCAGGGACGCGCCATCGATCATCCGGTGGCCGCCGTCGGACCGGACCGTCTCGATCCGCCCTTCGTCGCACCAGCGGCGGACCGTGTCCGTGCTCACCCCCAGGAGTTCGGCCAACTGGCCGGGCCGGTACTGGGTCATGGAGGGGGAAGTTATCCGCCAACCTCGGATATGTCCAACTTATTTGGCAGACTGATCCGCAAATGCGGGTATTTTTCGCCCCATCCTTCGCTTGGTCAGGGAGCCGGGAGGGGGGCCTTCCAGCCCATCCGGCCATCAGCCGACCTCTCCCAGTCGCCGGACCGGCCACCGCTCTTGGCCCACAGGGTCAGCTCTTCGATCGACGAACGGGGATCGAGGTCGAGAAGCGGCTGGAGGAGCACCAGTGCGGTGACGGCACAGGCGGTGAGGGCCTCCATCTCCACGCCGGTCCGTTCGGTGATCTCGGCGACGGCCGAGATCACCAGGCCGACAGGTGTCCGGGTGACATCGACGGTCATGGCGTCGATCGGGATCGGATGGCATAGCGGTAGGAGGGACGACGTCTGTTTGGCGGCCATGATCCCCGCGATCCGCGCCTCCTCCATCAGATCGTCGTAGGTGGCCGTTCGGCCCAAGGCCGCCACCGCTTCCGCCGAGGCGCGCACGGTGCACCGGGCCTCGGCCACCCGCCGGGTCAGCGGCTTTCCCGTGACATCGACCATGTGGGCCTTGCCGTGCTCATCGACATGGGTCAGCCGATCGGCAGACGAGCTCCCCCCGCCCGCCCCGGTGGCGATCATCCGCCGGATACCGGCGGGACCACCGCCACCTCGTCATGTTCCGCCACCGCCGCCCCTTCGGCCGCCGGTTCACCGTTGATCCAGATCTTCGACGTGCCCACGATGTCGGAGAACGCCGACCCGTACCGTGCTTCCGCCGTCCGGAGCACGTCGGCCACGGTGCCGCCGGCGACCTCGACACGAGCCACGCCGGCCGCCTCGCGTGCAGGTCCGAACAGCCTGAGGACCGCCATCCCTAGCCCCCGATCATCGACATGGACCGAGCCGGCCGGAGAAACCCGGGCTCGTTGATACCGTGCCCGGGCAGTTTCCCCCAGACGGCCCGGCGCAAGAGGAGGGCCAGGTCGGCATCGGTGGCCCGGCCGCGCAACAGGTCGCGCATCGAGCTTTCGTCGTCGGAGAACAGGCAATTGCGCACGGCACCGTCGGCAGTCAGGCGCAGCCGGTTGCAGGTGCCGCAGAAGGGCTCGGTGACACTGGAGATGAGTCCGATCTCCCCATGGCCGTCGGCGAACCGGAACCGTTCGGCCGGTGCCGGGCTCCCCTTCCCCACGACCGCATCGAGGGGCCAGACCGCCGCTATCTCCTCGTGGACCTCCCGGCCGGAGACGAGCCTGCCCCGCTCCCACCGCCCTTCGGCGTCAAGGGGCATGAACTCGATGAACCTCACCATGCGCCCGGTGCTGCGGGCGAAGGAGGCGAAGTCCAGGATCTCGTCGTCGTTCCGCCCCCTGATCAGCACGACGTTCACCTTCACGGGTGAGAGACCGACCGTCTCGGCGACGTCCATGGCATGGAGGACGGCGGAGAGCTCGCCACGCTTGCGGATCGACCCGAACCGGTCGGCCCGGAGGGAGTCACAGCTCACATTCACCCGGCGGAGCCCGGCCGACGCCAGTTCGCCGGCCATGTCGGCCAGCATCACCCCGTTCGTCGTCATGGCCAGGTCCTCGAACCCGATGGCGGCCAGCCGGCCGACCAACTCAGGGAGTCCACGCCGCACGAGTGGTTCTCCGCCGGTGAGCCGGATGGAGGAGACACCGAGCGTTCTCGCCACCCCGGCCACCCGGACGATCTCGTCGAAGGACAGAAGGGCCGAATGCGGGAGGAAGGTCATGCCGTGCTCGGGCATGCAATAGATGCAGCGCAGGTTGCAGCGGTCCGTGACCGAGATGCGCAGGTCGTCGTGGATCCGTCCGTGGGAGTCGACCAGCGGGCCCGCGGTAGGCATGGGTGCGGCCTCCGACCCACGGCCACGCGACCGGTCCGAGATCACCACGGGCACCGCGGCGGTCACCACCCCCTGACCTCGGGCAGGGGTGATTCGACGACCAGGCGGTCGGGATCGGTGAGGATGACGTCGACCGTCCCACCGGCTTCGACACCGTCACCATCGGGCAGGACCGCCAGTGAGTTGGCGTCGGCCATGGCTCGTAGATGGTGCGAGTCCTGCCCGGCCATCGGGCGAACCGCCCACCTCCCGCGCTCGTCCAGGGAAACGGTGGCCCGGACGAAGTGGGTCTTCCCGTCGGGCCGGCGGTGCAGCGCCCGGGCGGCGATGGCCGGGACCACCGGGTGCTCGAGCGAACGGTGACCGGCCAGGCGGCGGACGGCCGGCCGCACCAACAGTTCGAAGCTGACCATGGCCGAGACGGGGTTGCCGGGCAGGCCGAAGACAGGCGTGCCGGAGCCGGCAAGCGTTCCGAAGGCAAACGGTTTCGCCGGCTTGATGGCCACCTGCATCCAACGCATCGTCCCCGAGCACCGCTTCTCGAGGACCACCTTGACGATGTCGAGATCCCCGACGCTCACTCCGCCGCTGGTCACGAGAACGTCACACGTGTCCGCGGCACGATCGAAGGCCCGACCCAAGGCGGCCTCGTCATCGCCGACCACCCCGAGGTCCAACGCGTCCCAGCCCTCGC
>JBEKOI010000082.1:0-14130 GCA_049521915.1 Acidimicrobiales bacterium
CCGTCCCGGGCGGCGGGCCGGGTCCGGCGTCCGGCCGTCGCGCCGTGACGACCTGCTGACGGGACTCGCCCGGGGCAACGGCACGAGCACCGATCCGCTCGTCCGCCAGGACCTCGTCCGGCTCTACACGCTGAACGAGTTGGGCCGGCTGAACGCCGAGCGCCTGAAGGCGACGCGGGCCGCCGGCGGCGACATCCCGGGCATGGCCAACATCGCCAAGCTGTCGATGAGCGCGGTCATGCGCCTCACCCGGGACCTCGGCCTGCGCATCGTCGGCGCGCAGGGCATGCTCCACGCGTACGACTCCGCCGACCAGGCCACCCTCAACCAGGCGACCGGCAACCCGTTCCTGCCCGGGGTGACCGGCTCCGCGCTCTACGCCCAGGCGCCCTCCATCTACGGCGGGACCGACCAGATCCAGCGCAACATCATCGGCGAACGGGTTCTCGGGCTGCCCAAGGAGCCCGGACCCGACAGGAACACGCCGTTCTCAGATCTTCCCGCCAACGGCTGAGGAAGAGACGGCCGAGAGAGAGGGGTGGACATGTCCGGGATCTGCCAAGGCAGGATCGTCGTCGTCACCGGCGCCGGTCGTGGCATCGGCCGCAGCCACGCCATCGAATTCGCCCGCCAGGGGGCCAAGGTCGTGGTCAACGACCTCGGTGCCGAGGTCGACGGGAGCGGGTCCTCGGAAGGTCCTGCCGGGGAGGTGGTCGAGGAGATACGAGGCTTCGGGGCTGAGGCGGTGGCCAACGGTGAGGACATCAGCGACTGGGACGGCGCCCAGCGGTTGATCGCCACCGCGGTGGACACCTTCGGTGGGCTCGACGTCCTGGTCAACAATGCCGGGATCCTGCGGGACCGGATGTTGGTGAACATGACCGACACCGAGTGGGATGCGGTCATCCGGGTGCATCTGCGCGGCACCTTCGCGCCGATGCGGTGGGCCGCCGAGTATTGGCGCGACCGGGTGAAGGCCGGTGAGACCAACGACGCCCGCATCATCAACACGACCTCTCCATCGGGCATCTACGGCAACGTGGGCCAGACCAACTACGGGGCGGCCAAGGCCGGCGTCGCGTCGATGACGGTGATCGCGGCGATGGAGCTCGCCCGTTACGGGGTCACCGTCAACGCCATTGCCCCTGCCGCGTTGACCCGGATGACCGAGAACCTGGGCTTCGGTGAGGGACGGACCGACCGGAAACCCGAAGAGTTCGATCCGAACGACCCCGACAACATCGCTCCACTGGTGGTATGGCTGGCCAGTCCCGCCGCCGCCGCCATCACCGGCCGGGTCTTCAATGTGTACGGCGGCCACATCAGCGTGGCCGAGGGCTGGGTGGCCGGACCCGGAGTGAGCAAGGACGACCGCTGGGAGCCATCCGAGCTCGGCGAGGTCATCCCCGGGCTGGTGTCGAGGGCCGCGCCCAACGCCAACATGTCGGGGAGGCGGGACTCGTGACCGCGATCGACTCCCGCCAGGTGGCCGAGGGATCCCGCGGCCCGGGCCTGCAGGCCGACCCGGAGGGCGCCGGCTTCGACGCCGGCCGCCTCGAACGCCTCACCGAGCACTTCGAGCACCGCTATGTGGAGACCGGAAAGATCCCGGGTTGCCAGATGGCCGTGGTCCGTGGTGGCCGGCTCGCCTACTGGCGATCCCTCGGCCTCATGGACCGCGAGCGTTCCAGACCGGTGGCGGACGACACGATCTGGCGCATCTATTCGATGACCAAGCCGATCGCCTCGCTGGCCCTGATGCAGCTGTACGAACGGGGGGCATTCCAGCTCACCGACCCGGTGGCCCGCTACATCGATGAATGGCGTGGCCTGAAGGTGGGCGAGCTGCAGGCCGACGGCTCCCTGCAGCTGGTCGACCCGGAGGCACCCATGACCGTTCTCGATGCGTTGACCCACATGACCGGGCTGGCCGGAAGCCTGTCGCCGGGCCATCCCATCGACGATCGGTTCGCCTCCGAGGTGCACGAGGCCCGTCACGGGTTGACGCTCGAAGGGGTGTGCACGCTGCTGGCCGACTACCCGCTCAAATTCCACCCGGGCACCCACTGGAACTACGGGCTCTCCACCGACATCTGCGCCCGGTTGGTCGAGATCCTCTCCGGGGAGCGGTTCGACCGCTACCTCCGGGGCAACGTGTTCGAACCGCTGGGCATGTTCGACACCGACTTCTCCGTCCCGGCCGGTGCCGGCGACCGGTTCGCGGCCTGCTACCGGTACAGCAAGGGTGAGCCACCCGCGCTCATGGACGATCCCGAGCACAGCACCTATCGCCGGCCGCGGTCGTACCTGTCGGGTGCTGGCGGGCTCGTCTCGACGACGGCCGACTATCTCCGCTTCTGCCGGATGCTGCTTGGCCGGGGTGAGCTCGACGGTCGCCGACTCCTCGGCCGGAAGACGCTCGACCTCATGACCTGCAACCATCTCCCCGGCGGTCGGGACCTGGCCCAGCTGGCCGTCGGTGGTTTCGGGGAGGCCGGATTCAGCGGCGCCGGCTTCGGGCTCGGATTCGCCATCGGCCAGGGGCCGGCGGCCACCAAGGCTGCCGGCTCGGTCGGGGAGTACTACTGGGGTGGGGCGGCCAGCACCGCCTTCTGGATCGACCCGGTGGAGGACCTGGCCGTGGTGTTCATGACCCAGTTGCTGCCCTCGTTCTCGTATCCGATCCGGGCCCAGTTGCGGGCCCTCGTCTACCAGGCGCTGGTCGGCTGACCGGGGCCGGCTCTGCCCGAGGCACTAGTTGCGGAGCGAGGCGTACTCCTTGACCCGGCCCAGTGCGGCGTCGCTCGACTTGGCCAGTGACCCGGCGTCGAAGGGGGGCTGGGGGTCGTACTCGATCATCAGCTGAGCGGCCTCTGCCGCCGTCCGGTCGACGAGGAGCTCCACCAACCGGAGCGCCATGTCGATGCCGCTCGACACACCGGCCGAGGTGATGATCCGTCGCTCCACGTGCTCGACCACCCGTTGCGGCGTGGCGATGGCGCCGTGGGCCTCGAGCTCCGGATAGCACGCCCAGTGGGTGGTGGCGGTGAGCCCGGTGAGGAGACCGGCGGCCCCGAGGACGAGCGAGCCCGTGCACACGGAGGTGGTGAACCGGGTGGTCGCATGGGCGTCGCGTAGCCACTGGTGCAGGCGCTGGTCGAGCTGGAGAGGGCGCGTCCCCACCCCACCCGGGAACACGATGACGTCCGGATGGGGGAACTCGGAGAAGGTGCCGTCGGCGATGATGCCCACCATCCGGTTGTCGCTCCGGACCTCGCCCCGCTGGTCGGCGATGAAGGTGACGTCCACGGTCGGTATGCGCTGGAGGACCTCGTAGGGGCCGATCCCGTCCAGTGCGGTGAATCCCGGAAACAGGGGAATGACGGTCTGGAGATGGTTGGTCACGCACTTGCCTTTCGGTCGGTGACGACACGGAAACGTCGCCGGTAGGAGTCGGGGGCCACGTCGAGGCGCCGTTTGAAGGTCCGCCGCAGGGTCTCCGCGGTGCCGAAGCCGCAACGGGCGGCGATGAGGTCCAGGGTGTCGTCCGTCGTCTCCAGCTCGCGGCGGGCGACCTCGGTCCGCACCCGCTCGACGAACCGGCCCGGCGTCTCACCCACCTCGTCGGTGAACACCCGGGTGAAGTGACGCACGCTCATGGACGCCGCCTGGGCCAGAACGGGGACCCGGTGGTCCCCGTCCGGTTCCGATTCGACCATGGACTGGACGGCGCGAACGGTCGACCGTTGCGCCCGCGGCACCCAGACCGGTGATGCGAACTGGGTCTGGCCGCCCGGCCGGTGCAGGAACATCACCAGCCAGCGGGCGACGGTCTGGGCCACCTCGGCGCCGAGGTCGTTCTCCACCAGGGCCAGGGCCAGGTCGATGCCGGCGGTGACCCCGGCGCTCGTCCAGTACTTCCCGTCCTGGATGTAGATGGGGTCCGGGTCGACACGGAGCGACGGGAACGCTGCAGCCAGGCCATCGGCGTGTGCCCAGTGGGTGGTGACCCGTCGCCCGTCCAGCAGGCCGGCCCGGGCGGCCAGGAATGCCCCCGTGCACACGGTGGCCACCCGGCGGCACCGGGGAGCCACCCCCGCGATCCAGGTGACGAGGGCTTGATCGCGTCGGGCGGCGCGGGCCTGATCGCCTCCGGGGATCACCAGCGTGTCGATGCTCGTTCCCATGGCGGGCAACGGTTCGGTGCACAGGCCCAGTCCGCTCTCGGCCCGGATGGGACGGGCTTCGCCCGAGGCCAGCGTCACCCGGTAGCCGCCGGTTCGGCCCAGTGCCCGGGCGGCCCGGGTGGCGCCCGCAAAGACCTCGAACGGACCCACGATGTCGAGGGGCTGGACCGCCGGATAGCCGACGATGACCACGTGGCGCTCCTTCATGGGAGCCAGCGTGCATCACATCGCCGGTGGCGTCAATGACGCAATACCCACAGATTCGGCCATCGCCACCCCACCGGGGTCCACACCGGTGGGCCCGGCTCCCGTCAGAGCCGGAAGCGCTGGAAGAAGGCCCAGATCACGTCGGTGGCGTTGATCTGGAAGGTGGTGAAGCCGGTGAGCGAGCTGATCTCCTGGCTGAACCTGCTGCCGGGCCACGCATGGCCTCCGCCGATGATGATGTAGAACTGCACGCCGGTCCCGGCCGGGCACCGGTAGGTCCTGAGGATGATCTGGCTGGACGTCCGGGCATCGGTGGCGTGCGGGTTGCACCCGTCTTTGAGCGCCCAGGCCTTCACCGTGGCCGGGAAGCCAGGCCCGTCGAGGTTGACGTGGACCGGCGCGGTGGTGGTGGGCGAGGACGGCGCCGTACCGCCCCGGCCCAGGAGCCGGTTGAGGGTGGCGGTCCCCACCCCGCCGTTGAAGAAGAGGATCGGGTCGGCCGTCCCGTTGAAGGCGATGACGGGAACGCGGCGGGTCGGTCGGCATGGTTTCGGCAGCTGCAGACCCGACACCGCGGCCACCGCGGCGAACCGGTTGGCCATGGTGCAGGCCACGAGGGACACCATGAAGGACCCGTCGGAGAGCCCGCTGGCGTAGACGCGTGAGGTGTCGATGCAGAGCTCGGCCTCGAGCTGGTTCAACATGGCCGTGACGAACTCGAGGTCGGCATTGGGATGGGCGGTGGCCGAGGTGTTCCACTGGACCGGGCTCCCGGTGCCTTCAGGGAAGACGGCCACGAAGCCGTCCTTCTGTCCGAGCTGTCCGAACATGGTGGTCGTCGAGTGGATGACGGCTCCCTCGGACAGGCCGTGGAAGTCGATCACCAACGGCCTCGGGATGGCCGCCGCAGTCGACGACCGCCGCAATCCTGTGGGGCTGGGCGTCGCCGGGGAAGGGGTGTTGAGGAGGTACCACCGGGACGCCCCGTCGACCTCGATGTTCAGTCGCTGGTTGGTGACGGGGCCTGTCTGGGGCTTGGCGCACCCTGAGGAGGGGACGGGAGGACCGGCGGCGGCCTTGGCCGCGGTGGTCGAGGCGGCGGCGGTGGTGGTCGGGGAGGCCGTGCCCGACGACGAACAGGCCGAGCACAGCAGGACCATCGCCATCGTGGCCGCGGTCACGGCACCGGCTCTTCTGGTTCCGGGTCTGCACATCATGCGGAATAGCGAAGCACATCCGGGGTCATCCCGCCGGTTACCGCCGGTTACCGCCGGACTGCGGTCACCGGGCTGGAGGGGCGGGCAGAAGGACGGGCTCCGGACTAGCCCCCGCCGCTCGGTGCCGGCAGGGAGCCGTCGACGGCCCGGCCGTCGGGTGCCGGCTGCTCCTCCCCGGCCAGCGTGGACACCCCGACCAGGGCCACCACCAGCCCGAAGACCGCCGGGACCAGGCGGCCGTCCCCGTGGGCCAGGATCTCGTCGAACACGATGATGCCGAGCAGCGTGCTGGCAAAGAGGGTCATGGCATTGCTCGAGGCCATGGCCGGAGCGAGCACGCCCGTCTTGAGGGCCGACTGTTGCAGCGTGAAGCCGAAGAGGGCCGAGATGATCAGCGCGTAGGTGGTCCACGACGAGAGGATCGCTCCGAGCCCGTGGTGGAGGTCGCCCACGAAGACCTTGGTCACCGCGGCCTGGAAGGCGAACGCGCAACCGGCCGCCAATCCGAACAGGAGCGCCTGGCGCCCACCGGTCCCGCTCCAACCCAGCCCCATGAGGATTCCGATGGCCGCCGTAATGAGCAGGCCGGCGGTCCACCACGCCGCCGCCCCGGGGTTGGTGGTTCCCGCACCCGGCTGGGCGACGCTGACGAACACGATGATGCCGGCCACGACGGCCAGCGCCCCCAAGACCTCGCGCCGGCCCACCTGCTGGTGGGTGATCCGCATGCCGAGGGGCAGGGCGAAGACGAGACTGAGGGTGCAGACCGATTGGACCAGCACCAACGACCCCCGGTCGAGGGCCGCGGCCTGGAGGATCCATCCCCCACCCTGCAGGGCGGCGCCGGCCAGCCACACCGGCCGGCGCAGGATCTGGGTGAGGAAGCGCGGATCGCCAGCACCACCTGGGGTCTGGAGCGACCCGGCCTGCTGGAGCACGGTGCCCGCGGCGAAGCAGAGGCCAGAAGGGCCATGATTTCGGCCACCCGAGCCTCCTTCCGGTGGGCGGCGGTCGTGGCCCAGTATCCCAGGAATTGCCCGCGCACGGCGGATGTCGGAGGCAGTCCGGGCGGAGCCGGTCGAGCGCGCTCGGGACCAGAGGCGGAGGGCGGGTAAGATGGTCATGTCATCTCGGGTCCGGAGAGGGCGCGCCACGCGTGTCCGCTGCCGTCCGACTGACGGGGTCGCGTCCGTTCGAGAGAGCAGCGGTCGGCAGAGTCCAGATCTTGACCACCGTGAGCTGCCCACCCGGGCTGCCGACCCCACCGTACCGTCGGGTGCGGAACGAGAGACGTCCATGAAGACAGACAGCGCTGCGGTCGCCCAGTCGGCGGCCGGCCGCGAGGACTTTGCCGAGCTGTCCCGCAAGGTCCGCGACGATGGCCTGCTGACCCGTCGCCGCGGCTACTACACCGTGAAGATCGGAGCCACGGTCGGTGCCCTGTTCGCCCTGGTGGGCATGGCACTTCTTCTCGGGAACACCTGGTGGAACCTGTGTGTGGCGGTGGGACTGGCCTTCGTGCTGGCCCAGCTCGGATTCATCGGCCACGATGCCGGTCACCGGCAGATCTGCACCCGCCGGCGCGACAACGATGCCATCGGGCTGGTTGTCGCCAATCTGTTCACCGGCTTCAGCTTCGGGTGGTGGCTGGCCAAGCACAATCGGCATCATGCGCACACCAACCGGCCCGGAAAGGACCCGGACATGGCTCCGGGCGCATTGGTCTACACCCACGAACAGGTCCAGGGCCTCGGGCGGATCGGCCGGCTGTACGCCAGTGCCCAGGCGGTCCTGCTCGTGCCCCTGTTGTTCCTCGAGGCGCTCAACATGCACGTGGCCAGCGCGGCGGCGTTGGCGCGGCGCCGGGATCTCGCCGCCCTGGTCGAGGCCGTGCTGCTCGTCGTCCATGTCGGTGTCTTCTTCGTCGTGCCCTTCGTCGTGCTCTCGCCCATCCGGGCCGTGGTCTTCATCGCCGTCACCCAGTCGCTCTTCGGCTTCTACCTGGGGGTCAGCTTCCTGACCAATCACGTGGGCATGCCGGTGATGGTCCCGGGCGACGAACTGGGTTTCCTTCGCCGCCAGGTGCTCACCTCGCGCAACCTGTCCGGCCCGTCGTTCACCGGCTTCCTGTTCGGGGGACTGGACACCCAGATCGAGCATCACCTGTTCCCGACCATGCCCCGGGCCAACCTCCGCCGGGCGCGCAAGCTGGTGCGCCCGTTCTGCACCGAGCACCGGATCACCTACACCGAGCAGAGCCCGTGGCGTGCCTACCGCGAGGTGGTGCGCCACCTGCGTGTCACCGGGTCGGGCAGAGCGCTCCCCGCAGTGGGGTGAATGGGGTGGGCCTCAGTGGGTCCTGTCCGCCGGGGACCGGCCGGCCCTGGTCGCCTCGGGCCGGTCCGCGAAGGTGACCGGCGCCTCGAAGGCGGCCCGGCGGGCCGCCCGGCGGAAGGTGGCGAGCATGGCCGGCCCGACCAGCAGGATGATGGCGAAGGTGGTGACGGCCCGCCCCGTGTCCCAGCCCAGGGACGTGGTGGCGTCGAAGATCAGATAGCGGTGCGCGTTGACGGCCAGTGAGGCGCCCGGCAGGTAGGCGATGCTGCTGGATGGGTCGAGGTAGAAGGGCCAGAACGAGAGATTGAGCAGGAACCCGAAGACGTAGCCGGAGACGGCCCCGAAGGCGGCCAGCATGAGGACCTCACGGCGGCCCGAAGCGGGCGGGAGGAGCCCGGCGATGAGCCCGACCCAGGCGCACCCGAACATCTGGTAGGGCATCCATGGACCCACGCCCCCGGTGATGAGGGCCGAGGCGAACAACGTCGTGCAGCCGAGCGTGAAGCCGAACCCCGCGCCGAAGACCCGTCCGGCGATGACGATGGTGAAAAAGATGGTCTCGACGCCGGCCGTGCCCGCTCCCAGTGGGCGCAGGGCGGCGCCGATGGCGGACAGCACGCCCAGCATGGCGATCGCTTTGGCGTCGATGCCTCCTTCGGCGATCTCGGCCACGATGACGGCCAGCACCAGCACCAGCAGGGCGCCGAACATCAACGGGGCCATGGCCGTGTCCCCGAACTTCCCGGGTGCCACCACGAACGGCCAGAAGAAGGCCACGAACCCGATGAACGAGGCCATGACGATCACCACGCGGGACCGCAACCCGGTTCGGATGGCCACGGACGCCCCGGTCATGTGCCCGCCTCGGCCAAGGCGTCGGCCACCTGGTCCATCGTGAGGTACGGGAGCGGGGCGAGGATCTTCGCCACCTGGGGGGCGAAGGCGGCTGATGCCACCATCACGTCGGGGGCCGGACCGTCGGCGACGATGTCGCCCGTCCCCATCACCACGACCCGGTCGGCGGCCGCGGCCGCGAATTCGACGTCATGGGTCGAGACGACAACGGTTCGGCCCTCGGCCACCAGCTGGTCGAGGATGGCGATGAAGGTTCGCTTGGCCGGGTAGTCGAGACCGCGGGTGGGCTCATCCAGCAGAACCACGTCCGGTGCGGCCACGAGCTGAATGGCCAGGACCAGCGAGAGCCGCTGGCCCTCGGAGAGGTCACGCGGATGGGACCCGGACGGGATGCCCGGCGTGATCCGGTCCAACAGCGCCCGGGCGCTGACCGTCGAGACATGGTCCGACTCCCGATCGGCCTGCTCGCACTCCTCGGCCACACTGTCGAGGTACAACAGGTCGGCAGGGGTCTGAGGGACGAGTCCGACGATGCCCCGTGCCTTGGCCGGGGAGAGGGATCCCGGATCCACGCCGCCGATGTCGACCGTGCCGGTCTGCCGCGGCCCCGAGCCCTGCAGGGCCCACAGCAGCGACGACTTCCCCGAGCCGTTGCGCCCCATCAGGGCCACGACCTCGCCACCGGCCAGGTCGAGGTCCACACCCCGCACGGCGACGACGGACCCGTAGCGGACGACGACATTGCGTGCCCGGAGCACGGTCGGGCCCGCTCGCCGCGCCGTGGCCCGCCGCTGAGGTGGAACCGGGGGCGACGAGAGCCGGACCCGGAGGGGACCCACCACCCGGCGGGCATCGCGCACCGAGAGGGGCAACGGGTCCCATCGGGCCAGGCGGCCGAGCTCGACCACCGGGGGGGCCACCTCGGTCGTGCGCAGCATGACAGCGGGAGGACCGGCGGCCACGGTTCCGTCCGCCCTGATCTCGATGATCCGATCTGCGTACTGGACGACGCGCTCGAGTCGGTGCTCGGCCAGCACCACCGTCACCCCGAGGTCGTGCACGAGCCGGGTGACCGCGGCCAGCACCTCTTCGGCGGCGTTGGGGTCGAGGGCCGACGTGGGCTCGTCGAGGACCAGAACCCGCGGTTGCGCCGTCAACGCCGAACCGATGGCGACCCGTTGTTGCTGGCCGCCCGACAGCTGGTAGAGGGGCCGGTCGCGCAGGTCGGCGATGCCCAGCACGTCGAGTGCCTCTTCGACCCGCTTGCGCATGACGTCGGGAGGGACGGCCAGCTGCTCCATGCTGTAGGCCAGCTCCTCTTCGACCGTGTCCGTCACGAAACCCGAGAGCGGATCCTGGCCCACCACCCCGACCACGTCGGCCAGTTCGCGGGGCGGGTGGGTGCGGGTGTCCCGGCCGTCCACGGTCACGCGCCCGGTGAGCGTCCCGCCGGTGAAGTGCGGAACGAGCCCGTTGACCGTCCCGAGCAGGGTCGACTTGCCCACACCGGTGCGTCCCACCACCAACGCCAGCTCACCCTCCTCGACCCGCAGGCTCACCTCCCGCAGAGCGGGGCGGTCGGTGCCGGCGTAGGTGACCGAAACGCGGTCGAAGTCGATCATGCCGGCACGTCGATTCGGTGGGGGCCGCCGGCGACACCGGCGGCCACCGGTTGCCCGCCGGACGATGGCCGCGCCCCCCGCGCGGTTGCCGCCCGTACCGGTGGGGGAGCCGCCACTGCGGCCACGGCGGCCACGGCGATGGCCAGTGCCGGGACCAGCGGCATCGAGGGCCAGGCCAGCGGCGTGACCGACGGGTTGAGGCCGGAGGCATCGAATCCGGCCCCGGCCACGAGGACCACGGCCGGAACGAGGCCGGAGGCGGCCACGATCCACTCGGGTGCCTTCCAGGGGTCGGGCCGGTACTGGGTGGCGCCCACGCGCCGGCTGCCCAGGGCCAACCCGAGGCAGCACAGCACCGATCCCGCGACCAGGGCCGGCAACCCGAGGGGGCCGGGCGCGGAGCCGTCGAGCAGGCCGTAGGCGCCGAGGCACAGGCCGCCCATGCCGGCGACCAGCAACCCACCCGTCGCCTGTCGGGCCCGGCGGGAGGCCCCTCCGGTGCGGCCGTACCCGCGCGAGTCCATGGCCGCGGCCAGCCGCAACGAGCGCTCCAGCGCGTCTTCCATGACGGGGATGGCGATGCTGCGGAGGGCGTGGAGACCGCGGCCGGACCCGCCCCGGAGCTTGCGGGCCCGGCGCACCCGCTGCACGCTCTCCACCAATTGCGGTGCCACGCTGAGCGAGACGACGACGGCGACCCCGAGCTCATAGAGGGCTCCGGGCAGGGCGCGCAGGGCGCGCTTGGGATTGGCCAGCGCGTTTGCCGCTCCGAGGCAGCAGAGGAGGCATCCGAGCCGAAGACCGTCGTAGAGGGCCGACATGGTCCCCTCCAACGTGACAGGACCTCCGAACTGGACACCGGACATCCACGAGGGGAGGGGAAGGTGAGGGAGATCGAAGAGCACGTGGGCATGGGCCGCATCCACGTCGCCCCCGAAGACGGAACGGAACGCGACCCGGATGACGACGACGGTGAGCGCCAGGTAGAGGTAGTACTTGAAGGCCCGGGCCCACGGGGCGTCGCTGCGGCAGTGGGCGACCACGACCCCGAGGACGGCCAGCACCAACAGGAGCAGCAGGGGATTGGTGGTCCTGCTGGCCGCGGTGGCCAGGCCCAGGGCCCAGATCCACCAGGCCACGGGGTGGAGGGTCCGGGGCACCCGTCGTCCGTCGGTCGGGCTCCAGCGGCGGTGGGGTGACGCCACGATCAGTCGGTCCGGCGCCGGCGCCAGGCGATGAGCCCACCGGTGGCGGCCAGCGCCACCACGGCCACGGCTCCGATCAGGAAGGGCAGGGGTGAGCCCTCCGAAGATCGAGTGGCCAGGGCCGGGGCGGCGTCGACGATCTTGGGCATGGACGGCTTGCCTGGGGCACCGACCCTGCCCGGCGTGCCGGTGTGCGATCGCCCGGCGGGCCGGGTGGCGGCCGGAGACGTCGGCCGTTCCGGTGGCGCGGTGGGAACGGTCCCACCCTGCGTCGGGGCCGGTTGCGATCCCGTGACCGGAACGGCGGTCGAGGGGTGCTGGCTCCCGCCGGCACCGCCCGCCGGGGCGGATGGTGTGACCGCGGGCGGCGGCGCAGACGTGGCATGGGCCGGCGTCGTGGTGGTGGAGGACGAGGTCGGAGGCGATGCCGGTCGGGTGGAGGTCGTCGTGCCCGATGTCCGAACCGTGGCCGCCCGCACCGAGTCCGGTGACGGGAACCCGGAGGGTGGGCTGGCCCCGGAGCTCCCCCCGAACACCCAGGCCTCGACGCTGCCCGGCGCCGGCTCGAGGCTCATCGCCCCCGACTGGCTGTACGTCCAGGTGTTGTGCCCGGCATCGGCGTACCAGAACGCCCAGTAGGCATCGGCTGGCGGGGTCGTGGCGCAGCTGTCGTCAGGCGGATCACCGGCGATCTGGCAGATGAAGGCCAATCCGTACCCGGCGACCCCGTTCGGGTCGAACTTGGCGTCCACCAGGGCGTCGGCCGCGGTGGTGGGCGGGGTGGCATCACAGACGCTGTTGATGTTCCCACCCCAGGGTGAGAAGTCGGCGGCCACGATGACCCCTCCGGAGCAGTTGGCCGCGGGGTCGGCACCGGCCGGAGCAGCCGGAAGCAACGGCCCCAGCCCGCCGCACCAGCCCAGCCCGGCCACCGCGGCGACCGCGGCGACCGCGGCGAGCAACGGGGCGCGGATCCTCCCCGGCCGGCGACGCCCATGGAACAGTGGTTGTCGTCTGCCGTGGTCGAGCACCGGCCGGCCTCGCGTCCGATCCACTACGCGGGACGGTTGGGACTGGCGGCCATTCCCACGATGGGTTGGTTCAGCTTCATGCCACCTTCGGACCCGAAGAAGCCGGCGTCACCGAGGGAGAAGACGCCCCCGTCGGCGGCCACCTCCCAGTAGCCCTTTCCGTCGGGGGTGGCGGCAATGCCCACGACGGGCCGGTTGAGGGGCGTGCCGCCCATCGACCCGAAGAAGCCGGCGTCACCGAGGGAGAAGACGCCCCCGTCGGTGGCCACCAGCCAGTAGCCCATGCCGTCGGGACTGCCGGCCATGCCCACGACGGGCCGGTTGAGGGGCGTGCCGCCCATCGACCCGTAGAACCCGGCGTCGCCGAAGTCGAAGACGCCCCCGTCGGCGGCCACCTCCCAGTAGCCCTTTCCGTCGGGGGTGGCGGCCATGCCCACCACGGGCCGGTTGAGGGGTGTGCCGCCCATCGACCCGTAGAACCCGGCGTCGCCGAAGGTGAAGATGCCCCCGTCGGCGGCCACCTCCCAGTAACCGTGACCATCGGGGGTGGCGGCCATGCCCACCACGGGCCGGTTGAGGGGCGTACCGCCCATCGACCCGTCGAACCCGGCGTCGCCGAAGGTGAAGATGCCCCCGTCGGCCGCCACCTCCCAGTAGCCCTTTCCGTCGGGAGTGGCGGCCATGCCCACCACGGGCTGGTTGAGGGGGGTACCGCCCATCGACCCGTCGAACCCGGCGTCACCGAAGGTGAAGATGCCCCCGTCGGCCGCCACCTCCCAGTAGCCCCGACCCGAGGGGCCGAAGGGAAGGGCCAACCCGGCCAGCGCGGGCACCGCCTGATAGGTGGAGATGAGGCTGGCCGGGGCCGGCGCGGGTGGGAAGAAGAACGCACCGGCGTCACTCCCGCCGGTCAGCTGGAAGGAGAGCAGCGCCGACACGGGGTCGTTGTCCGGTGCCTTGGTGAAGGTGGGGCTTGCCGGTGACGTGCCGAGGGCGACCAATGCCTGGATGACCAGCGCCGTCGAGTCGGGGTCGGTACTGCCCGGTGTGGCCGCCGTGTCGGGGAAGTACGACCAGCCGCCGTCCGGGTCCTGCGCCGAGCCGATGAAGGCGAGGGCTGTGTCGGACAGAGCGGTGGTGACGGCCCCCTGGGCGGCGAGGCCCTCGATGGCGAGCGCCGTGGAGTTGGTGTCCGGCCCCGCATCGTCCGCCGGTGTGCCACCACACCCGTTGACGGCGGTGTCGGGGCTGGTCCATCCGCCGTCAGGGCACTGCTGGTGGACGAGCCAGTCGATGGCCGCACCGAGCTGAGCTGGCCCCGTTACCCCGGCGGCGGCCAGTGCGGCCAGGGCCAGTCCCTGCTGGTACCCCCCGGCCGCGTAATCGGCGACCTGGGCTTCCGTTCCGAAGAGGCCGCGGTCGGGGCCGTCCTGCTGCTCGGTGGCCAGCAGCCGGGACACGAGATCGGT
>JBEKOI010000083.1:0-14067 GCA_049521915.1 Acidimicrobiales bacterium
GGTGGCGACCCAGATCTTCGAGCATGTCTCCCAGTACCCGAGCGAGCCGCGCCCGCCGCTCGAGCCGACCCTGGTCGACGCCAAGGACCGGCAACGGGAGGCGTTGCTCGGTGCCATCGCGGCCAGGGCCACCCAATGGACCGATGAGGACCGGACGATGGCCGCGGCCATGTTCGACGTGCTCTGGAGTGTGGCCTCGTACGAACGGCTGGTCGTCGACTGGCAGATCGACCACGAACGCGCCGTCCAGGGGCTCTCCTGGGTCATCGGACTGGTGGAGCAGGCCGTCAGGGACGGCCGGGGGCCGACGTGACCCCTGTGGCGGGGACGCCGGTGCCCGACCCACGGCCGTCAGCCGGCGCCCGGCTCCCTCCGTTTGGCCTGGAGCTTCGGGAGCTGGGGCACCGGGCGTCCGGCCACCGTTCCCCCGTCCACCGGCACCACGATGCCGGTGATCTGTGCCGACCGGTCGCCGGCCAGGAACAGCACGGCCTCGGCCACGTCGTGGGGCGACCCCCGACGCTGCAGGGGCTGGTCGAGCTCGATGGTGGGGCCGAGGTCGTAGCTCGTGATCCCCGTCGGGATGTGGCCGGGGGCGATGCAATTCACCCGGACGTTGTACTCGGCCAGATCGGTGGAGACCAGCCGGCTGAACTGGACGACCGCGGCCTTGGAGGTGCGGTAGGCGATCGGGGGGCCGCCGCCGGTGAGGCCGCCGATGGACGAGGTGTTGACGATCGAACCGCCGCCGTGCTCGGCCATGTGCCGGGCCGCGCGCTGGGTCCCGGTGATGACCCCGAACAAGTTCACCGCCATCACCCGTTCGAAGTCACGGAGGTCGTCCCGCAGGAAACGGCGGAAGGAGCTGGAGATACCGGCGTTGTTGAACATGACGTGCAGCCCGCCGAAGGTGTCCACAGCGAAGTCGACCAGTGCCTGGACCTCGTCGGCATCGGCCACATCGGTCCGCTTGAAGGCCGCGCTGTCCCCGAGCCCGGCGGCCAGGGCCTCCCCCTGCTCACGATCGACATCGGCGACGACGACCTTCGCACCCTCGGCCGCGAACAGCTCGGCGGTGGCGCGGCCGATCCCGCTCGCACCCCCGGTGACGACGGCAACCTTCCCCGACAGTTCGCCCATGGTCAGCGGTTCCTTTCGACTGGTCCCCGGCACCGGGGGATGAACCCGGCGTCGCCGCCCCCGCCGTCTCCAACGAGTCCGGTGCGGCAACCGAACCTACTCCGGCCGGCGGGCTCTCGACGTACGCAGTCGACCTTCGTACCCATCAGATCAGGGCACCTGCCCGCGACCACCCTGGAGCACCAGTGAACGACGAGTTCGAATCCATCGACTTCTTCGGCACCAAGGACCTCATCGACAATCCCTACCCCTACTTCGAGCACCTGCGAGGGCAGTGCCCGGTGACCAAGGAGCCCTTCCACGATGTCTACATGGTGACGGGCTACGACGAAGCGATCGAGGTCTACCACGACAAGGAGACCTTCTCGGCCTGCAACTCGGCCATCGGGCCCTTCGCCAGGTTCCCGGTGCCACTCGAGGGTGACGACGTCACCGAGATCATCGAGACCTACCGGGACGGGCTCCCCTTCGGGGACCAGCTCCCCACCTTCGATCCTCCCAAGCACACCGCCCAGCGCGGGCTTCTCATGCGGCTGATCACCCCGAAGCGCCTCAAGGAGAACGAAGCGTCCCTGCAGCAGCTGGCCGACGACCAGATCGACCGCTTCCACACCCGGGGCGAGTGCGAGTTCATCGGTGAGTACGCCCAGCCCTACACCATGCTGGTCATTGCCGACCTGTTGGGCGTGCCCGCGGAGGACCATCCGGAGTTCCTCGAGAAACTCATGCACCACGATGCCGTGGAGATGACCCACAGTCCCCTCGAGTACCTGTACGAGAAGTTCACGGGCTATATCGAGGACCGCCGGCGCCAACCGCGGGACGACGTGATGACCGGGCTGGCCACGGCCACCTTCCCAGACGGGTCGTTGCCGCCGGTCGAGGACGTGATGAAGATCGCCTCCAACCTGTTCGCCGCCGGCCAGGAGACGACGGCCCGGCTGCTCGGCACGGCCCTCATGACGCTGGGCGAACGTCCCGAACTGCAGGACCAGCTCCGCGCCGACCGCAGCCTCGTCCCCGCGTTCATCGAGGAGACTTTGCGCCTGGAGCCTCCCATCAACGGCACCTTCCGTCTGTCGCGGACACCGACGACGGTGCGGGACACCCGGATCCCGGCCGGGAGCACGGTCATGGTGCTGCCCGCGGCGGCCAACCGCGACCCACGCGAGTTCGAGGCGCCCGACGATCTCCGCCTCGACCGGGAGAACGCCCGGCAGCACATCGCCTTCGGTCACGGCATCCATACCTGCGCCGGTGCACCGCTGGCCCGGGCCGAGTCCAACGTGTCCCTCCAGCGCCTGCTGGACAGGATGGCGGATATCCGCATTTCGGAGTCGCACCACGGCCCCGCCGATGACCGGCACTGGGAGTACACACCCACCTGGATGCTCCGGGGCCACGACCGGCTCTACCTCGAGTTCACACCCGTCGGCTGAGTCCCAACGCGGCCAGCGCGCCGCGGCGCCGGCGCCCGCCGCCGTCACGCCACAGGGCTACGTCTTGGCCCCCTTGCGCCGCTTGGCCGGCTTGGCCGTCTTCGTTGTCTTGGCCGGCTTGGCCGACCCGGCCGACCCGGCCGACTTGGCCGACTTGGCCGACTTGGTCGTCTTGGCCGTCTTGGCCGGCTTGGCCGTCTTGGCCGTCTTGGTCGTCTTGGTCGTCTTGGCCGACTCGGCCGTCTTGGCCGGACCGGGACCTTGCGCCTGCGGGGTGTCGACCGGCCACGTCCGGGGATCGCGGCCGAATCCCGACTCGAGGACTGCGATGCTCTCGGAGATCGTGGTGGGCAGATCCCCGCCGTTGAAGAACCAGTGGGTGTGGGCGGCCTGGATGACACCTCCGGCTGCCGCGGCCAGCATGGTGGGGACGAGCGCTTCGCCCGGCATCCCGAGACGGGATCCGAAGAATTCGGCCATGACCCGGTACGACTTGAGTTGGATCCCTCCGACGACCGATCGCAACACGCTGGGCGTGGCCGCCACCACACCGATCCACCGCCTGAGCATCACCATGTCTTCGGTCGACAGCTCCTGTTCGAGCGCCAGGCGGAGGGATTGGAGAGGCGGCTCATCGTCGGGACGGGCGGCCAGCGCGGTCCGGAGGGCGTCGCTCCGCCTGTCGATACTCAGCTGCAGGACGTCTTCCTTGGCCGGGAAGTACCGGTAGAAGGTCCGGGGCGAGATCTTCGCTTCGGACGCGATCTGGTCGACGGTGACCTCTGCGAACCCGTGCTCCTCGAACAACCGCAGGGCCACATCCTCCAAGGTGAGGATCATCGTCTCCAGACGTTTCCTCCGCAGCTGGAGGTCAAGCGAGTCAGCGCCCAATCTGTCCTCCCCGATCATTCCGACGTCATCCCATGGCCTACTCGGCGCGTTTCGAGCCCAAAGCATGAACCGGTCTCCCGACCGGTTCGCCACACACCCCTACCCCGTCATCGATTGACTCCCGAATCGAAGTCCCCGGCGGCACAATCCGGACCTGATCAATCAGCGTTCCATCCCCGGGCCATCCCTCCGGAGTGCTTCTCGTTGTGCAATTCGCCGCTCATTCCCGGGAAACATCTCCTCGAGCAGAAACTGCACCCTCGGAGCAACCGCACGATTGGGATACGTCGACTCGATCAGGTCCAAGCCTTCTTCCGCTGTGGTGAAACCGCAGAGGTCATAAAGGAACCGGATATCATCCTGATCACGCTCGAGTCGGGATGCCAAGAGTTTCATCGCCAGCAGGTAGCGAGGTGATGCTGCGGCGACGCTCAGATGATCCCCTTCGAACACCCCGATGCGTTCTGGATCCGAACTCGGCATGAACGCCTTCGCCCCGTCGTTCAACCAATCCCCCTCGATCTCCAGGCGTTCGGCGACCCGCGCCGCTGCCTTCCGCACTTCCGCCGCAGGTACGAAGATGGCGTCCACGTCGACTGTCGCCCTTCGGGCGTCATAGGCGAGGGCCATTGCCGCCCCACCAACCACGAACACCTCACCCCGGACCCCGACGGCACCTAGCTCTTCGTCAAGGAGGCGCAGCGCTGAGAGTAGCTTCTCGCGATCAAGCAGCATGGCTAGGCGTAGGCCAAGGCGCCCGCCGTGATGAACACACCCCGTCGGGCGAAGGCGATCGGGCTGTGTGCGATGGCGTCGGCGTGCAAGGACTGTATTCCCGATACGAACCACCACTGGTCGAGGAATCGGCTCGGGTCCTCGACCCAGTCGGGGGCGAGCAGCCCTTCGCGAGCGCAGAGGTACTCGGCGATGGCTGCGAGCAGGGCGTCATAGCGCGCGTCCCCGGTTGCAACGGGTTCGGGAGCGACGAGGCCCTGACGCTCGTCGACCGGAGCACGTTCGACTAGCTCAACGCACCGAAACGCAAGCCGAAGCGCTCCCGGCTCGTCCCCCTCGGAAAGGCACTTGCCGACCTCGAGTCCGACGTCGGAGATGTTCGGGCGCTGATAGGCCATGCGCCCATCGTAGAGGAAGGGTGTCTCCATCGACCGCTCCGTAGCGTCGGCGCAAGAGGGGGGCTGCCGGGGACTCGCACACCTCGATTCCGGGCAGTTTGGCAGCCGAACCAGACGGGCCGGACTGCGCTGCACCGCCCGCACCGGAAGGAGATAGTAGGAATTCCTAGTACTGTACGGTCTGTCCAGCGACCGTCCCGGCCAGGCTGAGGACGAGAGAGACAGAGGAGTGCGACCGGCGATGGAACGACGGCTTTGCGTCGGGAAGGGACGTTCATGCTGCTGACGTTGGACGGTGATCAGGAGCTCTTCCGGGACACCACGGCGAAGCTCCTGAACGAACTGGTCCCGGTCGGCGAGCTCCGTCGGCTGCGGGACGACCCGGTCGGTTTCGACGACGACTACTGGCGCCGTGGCGCCGAGCTGGGTTGGACGTCGCTCCTCGTCAGCGAGGACCTCGGCGGGGGCTCCATCGGCGGACAGGGACTCGTGGACCTGGCCCTCGTGGCCTACGAGTTCGGTCGTCACGCCGCACCTGGGCCGTTGCTGGCCACCAACGTCGTCGCCGCCACCCTCAGCGAGACCGGTGACAGCAGGTTCAAGGAAGTCATCGGGGACGTCCTGGGCGGAACGTCGATCCTGACCTGGTGCCTCGGTGAGCCGCCACCGTCCGACCGGTTCGACCATGTCGGTCTGGACATCCGCGTCGAGGGATCGGAGGTGGTGCTGAACGGGGTCAAACGACCGGTCGAGTCGGGAGCACGGGCCGATCATCTGCTGGTCACCGGCCGCACCGGCTCAGGACGCACCCAGGTGCTCGTGCCTGTCGGTGCCGCGGGTCTGTCCATCTCGCCCATGCACACCGTCGATCTGACCCGCCGCTTCTCGGTCGTCACCTTCGATGACGTCCGCGTCCCGACCTCGGCCATCGTCGGAGAGGTGGGAGTGGCCGGTGAACAGGTCGAGAGACAGATCGAGCGCGCCGTGGCCCTTGTCTGTGCCGAAGCCGTCGGGGCCATGCAGGCGGCCTTCGACATGACCGTCGAGTGGGCCTTCGATCGCTACTCGTTCGGACGTCCGCTGGCGTCCTACCAGGAGCTCAAGCACCGCTTCGCCGACATGAAGGCGTGGCTGGAAGCGAGCCACGCCGTCAGCGACGCGGCCACCGAGGCGGTGGCCGGTGGATCCCCGGACGCGGCCGAGCTCCTCAGCGCGGCCAAGGCCTTCATCGGCAGCTTCGGCTCGGAGCTGGTGCAGGACTGCGTCCAGATCCACGGAGGGATCGGCCTCACCTTCGACCACGACGTCCACCTCTTCCTCCGCCGGCACACCGTGGACCGGGCGCTCTACGGGACGCCGGCAGAGCATCGTCAGCGCCTCGCCGACCTCGTCGAGGCCAAGGGGGGCAGGCCATGAGCGAACTCGACACGGAGGACCTCGAGACCTTCAGGCAACGGGCCCGGGCTTTCATCCGTGACAACCTCCGCCCGGTCGCCCCGGGCATGACGATCGGTCCACTGCGCAACGACCGGAACGACGAGGAGGAGCTGGTCGCCGTGGCCCGGGAGCGGGAGGTTCAGCGCATGCTCTTCGACGCCGGACTGGCCGGCATCTGCTTCCCCCGCGACTACGGCGGCCAGGGGCTCACCCCCGAGTACCAACGGGTGCTCAACGCCGAGTTGACCGGCTACGAGTACCCGGCCCGGCTCCAGGCCCCGACCCTCTCGCCCTGCGCCGCCGTCCTCCTCGACTTCGGAACGGAGGAGCAGAAGCAGCGGCACATCCCGGCCATCCTGAAGGGTGAGGAGATCTGGATGCAGTTCCTCTCCGAACCGAGCGGCGGCTCCGACGTCGCCGGAGCCCTGACCTCGGCCGTGCGGGACGGCGACGAATGGATACTGAACGGTTCGAAGATCTGGACCACCGGTGCCTGGTGGTCGGATTGGGGTCTCTGTCTGGCTCGCACCAACTGGGACGTCCCGAAGCACCGCGGGCTCACCGTGTTCATGCTTCCCATCCGCCAGCCGGGCCTCGAGGTCCACCGCATCGAGATGCTCAACGGCTCCAAGGAGTTCTGCCAGGAGTTCATGACCGACGTGCGGGTGCCCGACACGGATCGTATCGGCGAGGTCGACGACGGCTGGACGGTGGGCACCCGCTGGATGTTCCACGAGCGCATGCTCATGAATTCCCCCTATGTCACCCTGACGGTCGGCGGCCAGCACGGCGGAGAGGGTGCGTCGTTCGTGCACCAGGTGGCCCGTGAGGCCGGTCGGCAGTCGGATCCCTGTGCCCGCGACCTGATCGGCGAGGCCCACATGCTCGACCTGGTCGATCGCAAGCTCCGGCGCCGCATCGGCGACGGACTGGCCACCGGTTCGCTGGCCGACCAGTCGGCGGCCATCGGGCGCCTGTTCACCGCGGTGGCCGCCACCCGCATTCGGACCATCGCCTTCGAGCTGGCCGGTGGCGGCGGCGGCGCGTGGACCGACGGCGACGGGCAACTGGCCTTCTGCGGCACGGAGTTCCTCATGCGGCAGGTGTCGAGCATCGGGGGCGGCACGACCGAGATGGCCCGCAACGTGATCAGCGAGCGGGTGCTCGGGATGCCACGGGAGCGGGCACTGGACCGGGACGTCGCCTTCCGTGACGTGCCGCGTGGTGGATCCTCGGGCTCGTAGCGACGGCCCCGCTCCACGCCGCCACCCGGGCAGGTGGCCGGCAAACGCCGATCAGGCGCCGTCGCGCTGGAGGAGCAGCACGCCGGACGGGGTGCCCCCGCCCGAGGTGACGACTGCGGTGGTGGCGCCGGCCACCTGTCGGTCGCCGGCATCGTGTCGGAGCTGGACGACAGCCTCGTAGAGAAAGCCGAAGCCGTGGGTGCGGCCCTCCGAGAGCTGCCCGCCGTGCGGGTTGACCGGGAGCTGCCCGCCGAGGGCGATCCGGCGGCCCTGGTCGAGCCAGTCGCCGGCTTCCCCGAAACCGCAGAATCCGAGGGCCTCGAGCCAGCAGATGGCATTGAAGGTGAAGCCGTCGTAGAGCATGGCCACGTCGACGTCGGACGGAGACAGGCCGGTCCGGGACCACAGGTGCGCCGACTGGCCCAGCACCTGCGGCTCGTGGGTGACTGTGCCCTGGTCCCACGAGACCCGTTCGAGGATCTGTGTCCCCACCGCCTCGATGCGGATCGCCGGTCGCGGAAGATCGCCGGCCGCGGCCGCGTCCGACACGACGACGGCGATCGATCCGTCGCACGGGACGTCGCAGTCGTAGAGGCCGAAGGGAGAGGTGATGGGCCGGGCCGACAGGTAGTCGTCCATGGTCATCGGCTCGCGGTAGATGGCAGCCGGATTGCGTGCCGCGTTGGCTCGCCCGTTGAGGGCGATCAGGCCGAGCATCTCACGGGAGGCGCCATAGCGGTGCAGGTACTGGTTTGCGTTCATGGCGATCCAATTGGCGGCCGACATGGCCCCGAACGGCGCACGCCAGGCCGACTGACCCGAGGAGCGTGCCCCGCCCGCCCCGCCCAGGCGGAGGGCGGCGAAGGATGACTCCCACACCGTGCGAAAGCACAGGACGTGGCGGCAGAGCCCGGAGGCCACGGCCAGCATGGCGGCCACGACGGCGCCGCCGGGGCCGGGGAGATCCCCTCCCCCGTTGATCCATGTGGGGTGGAGACGGAGGGCCTCTTCCACCGCGGTGACACCCCCCTCGCTCATGCCCATGCCGACGGGACCCGGATAGGTCGACAGGCCGTCGATGTCGGCCAGCTCCAACCCGGCGTCGGCCACGGCCTGCAGGCACGCATCCATGGTCAGCGAGAGCGGGTCGACCATCAGCCGGCGCCCGAGGGCCGACCGCCCCACCCCTGACAGCACGGAACGGTGCTCGAACCGGTCGTCGTTCAGCGGCCGGCGCGGGACCGGGTGGGCGGGTTCGGCCACCGGGTTGCCGGTCGAGGGTTCACCCGTGGGCTCGAACAGCGGGAGCCACACGTCGTCGTGGTGCTCGAAGCGGACGGTCACGTCCTGGCCGATGGAGACCTCGGTCGGCGCACACCCCACCATCATCGTGGTCAGCCGCACCGTCGGGTCCTCGGCCAGGCCCACCACCGCGATCACGTAGGGCGGCTCGAAGGCGGGATGCCACTGATGCTGGTTCACCGTGAAGCCGATGACCGTCGCCCGCCCGGAGACGATTGACGGTTCCCAGTTCCGGCTCCGGCACACCGGACAGATGGGTACTGGCGGATGGACGAGGGAGGAGCAGTCCGTGCACCGCTGGATCCGGAGCCGGCCGTCGGCGCCGGATGTCCAGAACCATTCGGTGGCCGGCGTCAGCTCCGGAAGGGGCCTCGTGGTGCTCATCGCTCCCCCGTCGTGTCGAACGTCGGATGCCCTTCCCCGAGAGTCCCGATGATCTGGGGCAGGTCGACCGTCGTGCGGATACCCGGAGCCGCCCGGCATACGTAGGGAACGGCATTGACGGCCCGGTTCGCCGTGTACCCCGGTGTCCAGTCGCCCATGTCCTCGAGGGGGACGGCCAGACGCATCTCGACGTCCAGGGGAGCGTCCCCGACCACCGAGATCCGCCAGCCGGTCGGGCGCAGCTGCCAGTCGGGCTCGAGCTCCGCCGTGCAGAACCAGGTGGCCGCGAAGCTGAGGAAGGGCCGGCCTCCGCGCATGCCGGTGACCCTCATCCGTTGCCCGGCCACGGTGCCGGCCTCGAGGCGGCCGGCCGCGATCTCCGTCGTGCGGCGGGCCACGGCGACCTCGCCACTGCCCTCCAGCGACTCGAGGGGAAGGGAGAGGGCATCGCCCAGCAAGCGGAGCGACGGACCGAAGCTCTTCACGCCGTGGGACCAACGGCCGTGGTCGAAGGCGGCCGGATCGGTTCCGAATCCCATCAGGTCGAACAGGAGCTCGGGCGAATGGCGCTGGGACAGGTCGGCGAACTCCTCGATGACCAGACGTTCGAGCTGCCGCTGGATCGACGTCAGAACCAGCGGCACCGCCTCCGAGATGAACCCCGGGCTGCTCCCCGTGCTGTGGATCGAGGTACTGCCGCGGCGACAGGCCGATTCGACACGCTCGCGGACCTCGGGATCCATGCTCGCAGGATGGTGGAACTCACCGCACGTCGTCACGACATTGACACCGGACTCCAGCAGCCGGCACACGGTGTCGACTTCGAACTGCCGCGGCATGTAGATCACACAATCGGCACCCAGCCCGATGATGTCCTCGATGTCACCGGTGGCCACGACGCCGGTGGGTCGGAGCCCGCACAGCTCGCCGGCATCCCGGCCCTCTATTTCGGGCGAGTACACGAAGAGCCCGGTCAGCGTCATGTCCGGGTGCTCGACCACACCCCGCAGGGAGCGGGCACCGATATTTCCCGTGGCCCATTGGACCACCTTGTACGGGCCAGTCCGGTCGGCCACTAGACGGTCCCGCCCCGGATGGCGTCCACCCGCTTCACGAGGCCGCACCACTTCCGTCTCCGAGTGACGCCTTGTACAGCACGTTGGCGGCCAGCCGCATGTGGGCGGCATCGACCAGCTTGCCGTCCCGGCCGATGGCACCCACACCCTCGGCCTCGGAGCTGCGGTAGGTGGCGATGGACTCACGGGCGTCGGCGATCTCTGCCGCCGTGGGGGCGAACACCTCGTTGGCGACGGCGATCTGATCGGGATGGATGGCCCACTTGCCGTCGAAGCCCAACAGGCTGGCGTGCACGGCCGAGCGGCGGAACCCCTCCAGGTCCTTGTAGGCCGGGTGTGGCGCATCGATGGCGTCGATGCCGGCACCCCTGGCCGCGGCCAGGATCTGGACACGGGCGAAGTGCCAGAAGTCGCCGGGGTACTCGCTGATCGGGTCGAAGTTTCCGTCCACCCGCGCCCGCAACGAGGCGGAGAGGTCACCGGCCCCGAAGATGATCGCCTCCAGCCTGTCGCTGGACCCGGCGATCGCCGCGGCATTGGAGAGGCCCTCGGCTTCTTCGATCAGGACCTCGAGTCCGATGCGCTTG
The DNA here is from genome assembly GCA_049521915.1 of Acidimicrobiales bacterium. GTDB lineage: Bacteria > Actinomycetota > Acidimicrobiia > Acidimicrobiales > RAAP-2 > Bog-756. The sequence continues at coordinate 10,634 of JBEKOI010000083.1, forward strand.
GTCAGACCCAATTTGGTCTCGAGCTGCGTGAGGAGGACATCGACCCACCAGACGTCCCGCGCCGATCTCGCCTTGGGCACGATGATCACGTCGAGGGCGTCCCGTGCCCCGGTGACCACCTCGATGATGTCGCCGTGGCACCACGGGGTCTCCAGCCCGTTCACCCGGACGGCCCGGACGGTCCGGCCCCAGTCGAACCCGGTCAGCGCACCGACGGCGGTACCCCGCGCCGCCTCTTTGGCCACCGGCGCGCACGCATCCTCGAGGTCCAAGAAGACGAGATCGGCACCGGAGGCGGCCGCCTTCTCGCACATCCGCTCGCTGCTGGCCGGTGTGGCCAACTCGGATCGTCGGGCACGGGGTTGATGCACGGTCACCTCCAAAGCGCGTGGCGGTCAGATGACACCCGCCGCCCGGAGGGCGGCGAGCCGGTCGGGCTCGATGCCGAGCAGGTCGCCGAAGACGTCATCGTTGTCGGCGCCCAGGTGCCGGCCGAGGTGGGCGATCCGGCCGGGCGTCTCGGTCAGGACGGCGATGGGTGCATGGACGGTCATCGGGCCGAGGTCGGGGTCGTCGACCCGGACGAAGGTCCCCCGGGCCTGCAGGTGCTCGTCGGCCAGCAGCTGCTCGGCGTCGTAGACGGGGGCGGCGGCGACGGAGGCGGCCTCGAAGACGGCCATGGCCTCGTCCAGCGAACGGCGCCGGATCCAGGTGGCCACGAGCCCATCGACCTCGAGGGCCCGCTTCTGCCGGGGAACGGAGTCGACGTAGTCGGGATTGTCGGCCAGGTCGGGCCGGTCGATGGCCCGGTAGACCCGGGCGGCGATGTTCGGCGATGCACTCGAGATCGCCACCCACTTGCCGTCAGCGGTCTCGTACACGTTGCGGGGCGCGCTGGCGTCGAAGCGGTTGCCCACCCGGCCGGTGACCGTACCCAACTGGTCGTAGGCGAGGGTCGAGGACTCGATGAGCCGGGCCAGCGGCTCGATGAGGTTGACGTCGACGAGCTGCCCGCCGCCGCCATGCACGTCACGGTGGTAGAGGGCCATCATGACCGCATAGGTGGCGGCCAGGGCGGCCACCCCGTCGGCCAGCATGAAGGGCGGCAGTGTCGGGGGCCCGTCCGGTTGCCCGGTCAGATGGGCGAAGCCGCTCATGGCCTCGGCCAGGGTGCCGAAGCCGGGGCTGTCACTCTTCGGGCCGCCCCGTCCGTAGCCGCTGATGTGGAGCATCACGAGCTGTGGGTGGAGCTCGTGCACCGATTCGTAGTCGATCCCCCAACGGGCCAGCGCCGTCGGTCGGTTGTTGATGACCAGCACGTCGCTGACATCGAGCAGACGGTGGAAGAGGTCCTGGCCCTCGGAGTGGCGGAGATCCAGCGTCACGCAGCGCTTGTTGCGGCTCATGCTCTTCCAGACCAGCCCGATCTCGTCCTTCCTGTCGCCCCAGGTGCGCAGCGGGTCACCGGCACCGGGCTGTTCGACCTTGATGACGTCGGCACCGAACTCACCCATGGCCGTGGTGACCAGTGGGCCGGCGGCGAGGGTGGCCGCGTCCACCACCCGTATGCCGTGGAGCGGCCCCTGCGACGCAGGCTGACCGTCATCCCCGGGCTGCCCCCCGGGCTGCCCCTCAGGCATGGTGGACGACGTCCGGTCGGGCCAGTCCGAGTGTGTCGCGCAGCGTCTCGCCGGTATACCGGTCGCGGAACACGCCGCGGCGCTGGAGCTCGGGGACGACCAGCCGGACGACATCCTCGTACGCTCCCGGGCAGTGGGTGGCGGCCACCACGAAGCCGTCGCACGCCTCGGCCTCCATCCACTCCTCCATCTGATCGGCGACCTCGGGACCGGTGCCCACGAAGCGGGGGCCTTGGAGCAGGGTGGCCCGGTGGCCGGCCAGGTCGGCCAGCGTCACCGTCTCCCCGCCGATGTGCCGGCGCAGGTTCTGGACCAGGCCGCGGATGCCCGACACCGATCCGATGAGCTCGTCGGTGATCGGGTCATCGAGCTCCATGCCGGAGAAGTCGTAGTTCATGAGCTCCGAGAGCAGGGTGAGGGAGGCCTGCGGATCGACGAGCGAGTTGAGGAACAGGTCCTCGCGCTCCTCGGCATGGGCATGGGACTCACCGACCACGGTGTAGACCATGGGCAGCATCCGCACCGAACCCGGGTCGCGTCCGGCGGCGGCGATCGACTCCTTCTGGTCCTTGTAGTGCGATCGGGCGATGTCCAGGTCGGGATCACCGGTGAAGATCAGCTCGGCCCAACGGGCGGCGAAGTCGCGACCGCGGCCCGAAGAACCGGCCTGGAGCAGAACCGGACGGCCCTGCGGGGACCTCGGGACGGTGAGCGGTCCGCGCGCGCTGAACCACTTGCCCTCGTAGCCGAGCTCATGGACCTTGTCGGGGTCGGCGAAGGTGCCGCCGGCCCGGTCGAGCACGAGGGCGTCGTCCTCCCAGGTGTCCCAGAGCCCGGTGGCCGCCTCGAGGAACTCGTCGGCCCGGTCGTAGCGGGCATCGTGGTCGAGGTGCTCCTTGAACCCGTAGTTCTGAGCCTCGCTGTCGTTGACCGAGGTGACGATGTTCCATGCCGCCCGGCCACCCGACAGGTGATCGAGGGTGGCAAAGGTGCGGGCGACGTGGAAGGGCGAATAGTAGGTGGTCGAGTAGGTGGCTCCGAGGCCGATGTGTTCAGTCGCCGCGGCGGCGATGCCGAGCACGATGCTCAGATCCAGCTTCACCGGCCGGGCCCCGAGACGGACGGCGTCGGCCACCGATCCGCCGTAGATCCCGGGCATGGCCAGGCGGTCGTCGAAGAACATCATGTCGAAGCAGCCCTCTTCGAGCGTCCGCCCCAACTTCGCGTAGTAGCTGGCCTTCAGGAATCCGTGTTCGGTGGCCGGATGGCGCCAGGACCCCGCGTAGACCGTCGTGCTCCCCGCCTGCATGAAACCCACCAACGACATCTGCCGTTTCGCCATGGTCACCGAGATCCCCTTCGCTGCCGGTCGCCGCAGTGCTGGCGCCGTCGTCGATGTGGAATGTAATATCTGATATGCCAGATATCAAGTCGATCGGCGGGACCGTGCGGGCCCGCGCCGCCAGCGAGCTCCGCGATCGGATCCTCACCGGCCGACTGCGCCCCGGCTCGCGGCTCGACCTCGACGAGATCACCCGCGAGTTCGGTACCAGTCGAACGCCGGTACGCGAAGCGCTCCTCGAGCTCTCCTACGAGGGACTGGTGTCGGTCACCCCCCGCAGCGGGATCACCGTCGTCGGGATCACCCCCGACGATGCCATCGACAACTTCGCCGTCCTGGCCACCCTGGCCGGCAAGGCGGCGGAGTGGGCGACGGCCAGGATCTCCCCATCGGAGCTCGACGACCTGCACGATCTGGCCAGCGCCGTCGTCCACGCCGACGACGTGGTCGCC
>JBEKOI010000084.1:0-13969 GCA_049521915.1 Acidimicrobiales bacterium
GATCGTCGAAGAACATCATGTCGAAGCAGCCCTCTTCGAGGGTCCGGCCGAGCTTCGCGTAGTAGCTGGCCTTCAGGAACCCGTGCTCGGTGTCGGGATGCCGCCAGGACCCGGCGTAGACCGTCGTGCTGCCGGCCTGCATGAAACCCACCAAGGACATCTGCCGCGTCGCCATCGTCACCAATTGCTCCTCAAGAATGGACTGATCGGCCGTGGGTCAACCGCGTGCCGAGTGAGATGCATCATCGAAAGTCGCGACCTCGCGGATGACCGGTGGGCCAGGAAAACGCTCAGCTCCCCGCTGCGGCGACGGCGCGCCGGGCGCGGGAACGGAATCCCTCGAGCTTCTCGTCGGCGGTGCGGACCCGGGTGCTCCGCGACATCGTCGACACGTCGTGGCCCACCGCCCGACCCCGGAGCGCGGCCACGGTCGCCTCCTGCCGGGAGATGTGGGCGAAGGGATCGAACGAGTACCAGCGCATGGCATTCTCATGGGTCATCTTGCGCACGTGGTCGTCGGCGACGGCGTACTTCGTGAACTCCGACTCCAACTCCTCGGGTGCGCCCGGCCACATCGAATCACTGTGGGGGTAGTCGGCCTCCCAGGCGATGTTGTCGATGCCGATCCGTTCGCGCAGCTCGATGCCCACCGGGTCGCTGATGAAGCAGGTCAGGAAGTGCTCACGGAAGACCTCGCTCGGAAGCCGGCCCCCGAAGTCCTGCAGGGTCCACGCGTGGTGCATCTCGAACGTCCGGTCCACCCGCTCGAGGAAGTACGGAACCCATCCGGTGCCACCCTCGGACAGCGCCACGCGCAGGTCGGGGAACTGCTTGAGGACCCGCGACCACAAGAGATCGGCCGCCGCCGACTGGATGTTCATCGGCTGCAGGGTGATCATCACGTCGGGCGGGGAGTCGACGGCGGGGATGGAGAGCCGACCCGACGAACCCAGGTGGATGGAGAGCACGGTCCCCGTGTCGCAGCACGCCCGCCAGACGGGGTCCCAGTACTCGTCGTGGAAGCTCGGGTAGCCGAGGGCGGCGGGGTTCTCGGTGAAACTGAGCGAGTGGCAGCCCTTGGCCGCCACCCGGCGGATCTCCGCCGCGGTGAGCTCGGCGTCCCAGATGACCGGCACGGCCATGGGGATGAAGCGCGCCGGGTAGGCCCCGCACCACTCGTCGATGTGCCAGTCGTTGTAGGCGCGCACGAGGGCCAGTGAGAGCTCGGGGTCGTCGCTGGCGAAGACGCGGGCCGTGAAGGTCGGGAACGAGGGGAAGTTCATGGAGGCCAGGACTCCCCCGGCATCCATGTCCTTCACCCGCTCGTGGACGTCGTAGCAGCCGGGCCGCACCTCGTCGAGGCTCTGCGGCTCCAACCCGTACTCCTCCTTGGGCCGGCCGGCCACGGCGTTGAGGGCGGCGGTCTCCATCACGACCTTCCCGAAGGTCCAGACATCGGAGCCCTCGTCGTTGCGCACGAGCTTGGGCGCCCGGTCGTGATATTTGGGGTCGAGGTGGCCCACGAAGAGATCGGGCGGCTCGATGATGTGGTCATCGACGCTGATCAGGATGAGCTCATCAGCCTTGGTCATGGGATCCCCTCCCCGAGAACCTTCTTCTCTTGTTGACATAACGATCCTATACGCGTGCAGGCCTCGGTGGGCAGGCCCGGCCTCCCTGCGGTGTTCCCCGGGTCGGACTGGGCGGGCCCTTCAGACCGCCGGCGCCTCGACCCTAGCCTGCGCTTTCGGACCCTTCGGGTGCCCTACCCGCTACGAAGTGGCATATTCATCGGACCAGAACGCCATGCACCCACGTTGATACTTCGGATATAGTCCGGCCAGAAGGCGGCGGACGTGGTGGCTGTCTCGGGCTGAAGGGGATCGTGTGAGAAAGTCGATTGAGGCCTTGACGCCGCGGAGCGTGACTGCGCTCGAGCTGTGGGGACCGTCACTCGAAGCCGGGGGGAAAGGTGACCCGTCCGGTGTGCGCCGCCACCCGTCCGTCCGGGGGGCCGGTCCGACCGTCCGCTCGAGCTCATCACCGGGGTTGGTTCCGTCGGCGTCCTCACAGCGACCAGCCGGTCGTCGGGCGCCCTGACTGGGCATTGAAAGGTACGGGGGATGCTGCAGTACATACTGGCCGGACTGGCTCTCGGCTCCATTTACGCCATCGCCTCAGCCGGACTGGTCGTCACCTTCATCTCGACGGGTGTGCTGAATTTCGCCTTCGGGTCGATGGCCTTCGTGATCGCCCGCTTCTACTACTGGCTGAATACCCAGCACGGCTGGACCACCTGGAATGCGGCCCTCCTGTCGCTGCTGGTCATGGCCCCGCTCTTCGGAATCCTCCTCTACGCGGTGCTGTTCCGGTTCGTGCGCAACCGGTCCACGCTGGTGAAGATCGTGGTCACCATCGGGCTGTCGGTGGCGCTGCCGCCCATCGCCGACCTCATCTTCGGCGCCCAGTCGATCACCACCGCCCCCGGCCTGGCCCTCTCGTCCGACCAGCCCTACCGCTTCCTCGGCACCCCGGTCACCACCGACCAGGTGATCACGTACGGCTTCGTGCTGTTCGTCGTCCTCGCCGGGACCCTCATCCTCAGGTTCACCCGCGTCGGGCTCTACGTCCGGGCCAGCGTCGATTCGGAGGCGATGACCTCGCTCTCGGGTACGAACCCGGGGCGGGTCGCCGTCGGCGTGTGGGCGGTCAGCACCATGTTGGCCGGACTGGCGGGCATCCTCGTGGCCCCGACCAACGGCCTGACGCCGGTGGGCATGGCCACCCTGATGGCGGCCGCCTTCGCCGCCGTCGTGGCTGCGCGCCTGCGCTCGTTGACCGGCGTGGTGGCCATCTCGCTGGCCATGGGCGTGGTCACCGACGTCGTGCAGGAGTACCTGCCGCCGAGCAGCTCCTTCACCGCGGCGATCATCCCGAGCATCCCGTTCGGGTTCATCCTCGTCTTCCTGGTCGTCTACCTCATCCGGTCGGGCTCGGTGGCCGATGAGGCAGAACCCGGGGGTCCGCTGGACCGGGCCATCCGGCCGGCCAACCGGGACGCCTCGTTCGCCGGCTTCGCCGGGGAGGATCCCGGGTCGAGCCGCCCGTCGACCATCCTGGCGCTGCTGCCGCTGGCCGTGGTCGCCGCCGTCCCGCTCATCTTCCACGGCTCGCCCTACTGGTTGGGCCTGGTGGCCGCCGGGCTCTGCTACGCCGTGGCCTTCCTCTCCTTCACCGTGGTGACAGGAGAAGGCGGGATGCTGTGGCTGTCGCAGATCATCTTCGCCGGCGGCGGGGCGCTGGCGGCCGCGCAATTCGTGTCTGTCTGGCATGTCCCCGTTCTGCTGGCCATCGTCTTCGCCGGGATCATCATGGCGGTCGTCGGCGCCATCATCGGCCTGCTCACGATCCGGCTGGGCGACCTCTATGTGGCGCTGGTCACGTTGAGCTTCGGGCTTCTCGTCGAGACGCTCGTCTTCACCCTCAACCAGTTCAGCCAGGGTGGGCTGGGCGTCACCATCAATCGACCCCAGTTCGCCGGCGGGGACCTCGCCTTCTCGTACTTCGCCCTGGTCGTGTTCCTCATCTTCGCCGCCCTCATCGTCAACCTGCGCCGGTCGACCACCGGGTTGGCCCTCCGGGCCGTCCGGGACAGCGAGGCCGCATCCCGGACCCTCGGAGTGAGTGTCGTCCAGGTCAAGGTCATCGTGGGGGCGCTGGGCGCCTTCGTGGCCGCGGTCGGTGGTGCGTTCCTGGCCATGGACGTCGGGAGTGCCCAACCGGCCTCCTTCGAGACGTTCGCCGGCCTCGTCTGGCTGGCCGTCGTGGTCACGCTGGGGGTCCGCTCCATCGCCGGTGCAGCCATCGCCGGCCTGACCTTCTCACTTCTGCCCGCCGTGTTCTCGTCGTACGTGCCGGTCCGCTGGGCCGAGGCCCCGGCCATCCTGTTCGGGCTCGGGGCCATTTCGGTGGCCAAGGACCCCGACGGTGTCGTGGTCCGGACGGGGAGGCAGCTCCGCCAGCTGATCCTGATGCTTCTGCCCGCGCTCCGCCGGGCTCGTCGACCGGTCACCGCCCAGACCTCTGTGCCCGAGGTCAGGTCATGACGCAGGCATCGGCCAACGGGACGCCGGCGCCCCGTCTCTCGTGTTCCGGGGTCACCGTCCGCTACGGGGGACTGCTGGCCGTCGACTCGGCCACCATCGAGGTCCCGCCCCGAGCGCTCGTCGGTCTGGTGGGGCCGAACGGGGCCGGCAAGAGCACCTTGTTCGGCGTCCTCTCCGGCCTGGTCCGTCCCTCGCACGGTGAAGTCCGGCTGGACGGGGAAGACGTCACCCACGCGTCGCCACAGCTGCGAGCAGAACGCGGGCTGGCCCGCACGTTCCAACACCCCGAGATCTTCGGCGGTCTGACCGTGCGCCAGCACCTCGTCCTGGCCTACCGGACCCGGACGGCCAAGCGCAGGATCTGGTCCGACCTCTTCACCCTCGGCAGTCTCCGATCGGGAGACCCCGAGGAGAAGGCGGTCGTCGACGATCTGATCGATTCGCTGGGTCTGGCTCAGATCGCCAACCGGCTCGCCGTCGGCCTCCCCCTCGGAGTCTCCCGGCTGGTGGAGCTCGGTCGGGCCTTGGCCACGTCACCGACGGTCCTCCTGCTCGATGAGCCCTCGTCCGGGCTCGACTCGACCGAAACGGTCGAGTTCGAGAGCACCCTGCGACGTATCGCCGGCGACCACGGGGTGTCGGTGTTGATCGTCGAGCACGACGTCGAGCTGGTCATGCGCCTGTGCCGGACCATCTACGTGCTGGATTTCGGGGTCGTCATCGCCGGCGGGACCCCCGAGGAGATCCGGAACGACCCTCAGGTCCGGGCCGCGTACCTCGGCGAGGAGACGGTGGCGGACAGTACCGGTGACGGGGCCGACGACGGGGCACGACTTCCGGGCTCGACGGTCGCATCGGCGGCAACGGCCACAACGGCCACGGCCGAACAGGAAGCACCCGCCGCCCTCGAGATCGCAAACCTCTGCGTCAACTACGGGCAGGCCGTGGCCGTGTCCGATGCATCCTTTCGGATCCGGCGTGGGCATGCGCTGGCCATCCTCGGTCCCAACGGTGCCGGGAAGAGCAGCTTGGCCCGGGCCATCTCGGGTCTGGTCCCGTGCTCGTCGGGGAGCGTGAAGCTCAACGGCACCGAGATCTCGTCCGACGCGCCCTACCGCATCCGCCGGGCCGCGGGCGTGATCCATCTGCCCGAGGGCCGGGGGATCTTCCGGAGGCTCTCGGTCATCGAGAACCTGCAGATGGCGACGGTCACGCTGCGCGGGCGACAGGCCCGGCGCGAGGCCATCGAGCGGGCCTTCGAGTTCTTTCCCAACCTCGCCGCCCGGCGCCGGCAGGTCTCGGGCAGCCTCTCCGGAGGCGAGCAGCAGATGCTCTCGCTGGCCCGTGCCCTCATCACCTCTCCCACCGTACTGATCGCCGATGAGCTCTCCCTCGGTCTCGCCCCTCTCCTCGTCGACTCGGTGTTCGAGGGTTTGGGCCGGGCGCGGGAGGCGGGGGTGACGGTGCTCATCATCGAGCAGTACGTGCACCGGGCCCTGCAGTTCGCCGACGAGTGCCTCGTCCTGCAACGCGGCGCGGTGGCCTGGCAGGGCGAGGCCGGCGGGATGGGAGGAGACCTACTCAGACACTATCTAGGGGAATCGATGACGGCGGTTCCGTGAAAGGAGTTGAGGTGCATCCACCCGGGTGAGCCGGGTCCCTCGGATCCCTCCGGCGCCTGCCGGCAGCGAATCCGGAAACAGGTTCGTCAACCAACATGCCAGTCAATTCACGATCAGGAAGAGAGATCATGCCCCTACGAAACAAGAAGTTCCTCGCAGCCGGACTGACGTGCCTTGTCCTGCTGATATCGGCTGGTTGCAGTAGCAACAGCAGCACGGGGACCACGACCACCACCGGCTCCAGCACCGGAGGAACCAAGACCTTCACCATCGGCCTGATCACTGACGCAACCGGGCCCGCGGCCTCCGAAGCGGCCACGTCGGTCCAGGGCGTCGAAGCCGCCGTCGGGGTGGCGGCCAGCGAGGGCTACAAGATCAAGTACATCGTGGCCGACACGGGGACGAACCCGTCACAAGTACTGTCCGGGGCCCAGAAACTGGTGGAACAAGACCACGTCTTCGCCGTGATCGGTGTCTCCGCTCTGCTCTTCGAGGCCACCCCCTACCTCACCACCAACGGCATCCCGGTCGTCGGGGGTGCCTTCGACTCGTCCGAGTGGTTACTGCCCAAGAGCTACAACATGTTCTCGGTCATCGGCAACCAGGACTTCACCAAGGTGTACACCACGACCGGCCTGTTCCTGAAGAGCCAAGGGGTCACCAACCTCGGATCCATCGGCTACTCGGTGTCTCCGAGCTCGGCGGCGGCGGCCAGAGCCGCGTCCGTCTCGGCCGGGGCGCAAGGTATCAAGACCGGCTACCTCAACGACAGCTTCCCGTTCGGCAGCACCAACGTGGCCCCGGTGGCCCTGGCCATGAAGAGCGCCGGAATCAACGCACTCGTCGCCCAGACCGAGCCCAGTACGGTGTTCGCCCTGGCCACCGCCCTCGACCAGCAGGGCGTGAAGCTCAAGGCGACCCTCCTGGCCACCGGTGGTGGCGGGGACCTCATCGCCGCGGGACCGGCGGCCATCCAGGCGGCGCAGGGGGACGACTTCCTGTCCGACTTCGAGCCACCCGAGATGCACACCGCGGCCACCCAGGCACTGCAGAACGCGCTGGCCAAGTACGCGGATGTGCACACCGATCCGACCTTCGCCGAGTACATCGGCTACCTGTCGGTGCTCGGCCTCGTCCAGGGGCTCCAGGGCGCCGGAGCCAATCCCACGCAGGCCTCGACGATCAAGGCGCTGTCCCACATCACGGACTACGACGCCGAAGGCCTGTGGGGCGGCCACCAGACGGTCGACTGGAGCGTCCGGCCCCAGGGGCCGAAGGAGTGCTTCTGGATCACCAAGCTCAAGGGCCAGACCTTCAACCTCATCTCCGGATCGGATCCGGTGTGCGGCATGGTGATCCCAGGCAAGCGCGTCTGAGCGGTGACTGCCGGGCCGTCGGTCGGACCAGACCGGCGGCCCGGCGGCTCGCGGCACCGTTGGGCGATCCGAGCACCGGATATCGGCGGAGTGCACCGTTCGCGGCAGTGAGCACTCGATGCCGGTTGGGCCGGAATGTGCCCCACAGACCCGCGGTCGGGTCGGATTCGGGCGGACGGTGTACGGGGTGGCTCGATCTGGGGTGACCGTTCCCTCAGTCAGCCCCTCCGAGAGCCGACAGTGCTTCATCAATCCGGATGTACATCCGACCACCGGAATCGCCCTCGATCCGTCTGAAAGCGAATTTCATGTAGAACGCCTTCGCGCCCTCATCGATTGGGTCGACAGCGATGAATCGAGCAGCGACCTGCGTACCTGCGTCCGCCGCTCGCTCGATCGCCTCGATCAGAAGATCGCGGCCGAGTCCCTGTCCCTGGTGGTCGTCCGCTCTCGCGAAACGGGCCAGAAGAACCATCCCGATCTCGTACCCGGGCAATCCACGCCCATAGCGTGCCGGCAGCGCCTCCCGGCGAACTCCACCCATCGTGAGTGCGTAGTAGCCGATGACGCGGTCCCCGTCATCAAGCAGCACAAACGTCCGCGAAAGGTCCCGTCGTTGGTTGTCGGGGGCATGGTCGCGCAGCCAATCGTCGAGAACTTTCACGCCGCAAGTGAAGGCGCCAAGGTGATGATGCTCCCCGAGGCGCTCGACGCGCACCTAGTCGACTCCCTTCAGTCGACGCGCCCGACGGGCCTGGGTGACGAGCTCCTTCGGAGGGAGGACCGGACCGTCGAGCGCCTTGATGAACCGCTCGCGGTCGTCCTCGGCGAGTCGGATAGTTCGGTGTTCGTCGACGATTGTGGTGGCGTCTGCGATCGCCCGATCGAGAAGGAACTCCGACACCGAGACGCCCAAGAGGCCAGCGGCCTCCGTCAAAAGGTCATCGTCGTCCGCTGAGATCCGAACTTCTCGCCGCTTGTCTTTTACTGTCATGATCGCCTCCTGTACGTACAGCTGTACGTTCAATGATGGCCGAGGTCAATCGCCTCGGATCGATGACCGCCGGGACACCTCCGGAAGTGGCGGGCAGGTCAGGTCAGGGTTGGCGCTCGAGCGCGGCCAGCTCCTGTTGCAACCCGCGCCAGACCCGGCGCTTGGTGGTGGCGAACGCGCCTCTCGGCAGTTCGGCCAGCGTGGCTGCCAACGAGCAGGCTCTGGTCAGCGGATCGTCGGCCAGCTCATCGAGAAACCCCATGTCCACGGCACGCTCCGGGGGGACGACCTCTGCGAACATGGTTGCCGCGGTGAGGAACCTCCGGTCGAGGCGGTGGGCGGCCATGGCCACGGCGAAGGAGGGCAGCGACATCCCGATGGCGACCTCGTTGAGACCCAACCGGTAGGGACCGACGCGCCCGATGCGATAGTCCGTGCTCAACAGGAGCAGTGCTCCCCCGGCGAGGGCATGCCCGGTGCATGAGGCCACGATGGGCACCGGCGCCTCGACCAGCTCCCGGTAGAGAACGGCGCCGGCGGAGAACAGGGCTGCGGCGAGGTCCTTGTCCCCGCTGTTCATGGCGGAAAGGTCGAAACCGGCCGAGAAGCAGCCGTCCCTACCGGAGATGACCAGGGGTTGGCCCCGTCCGGAGGCGGTGGCGATGGCCGCCCTCATCCCGTCGATGAGCTCGAACGAGAGGACGTTCACTTTTCCGTCGTCGATGGTGGCCACGAGGTACCCGTCGGCGTCCGCCAGGTCGACGCTCACGCGGGGACCGCGCTCACTCCGGGACCAGGGCTCACTGGCGGAACAAGACTGCGGGTGGGATCGATGGGCACGTGATTGGCTTCCCGTCTCGGGTGGTCGTACGGGCGCCAAGCGTAGCCAGGACGTGCCGGTGCCCACCGGCACAGGCTCCGCCGCAGTGCGCCGCCGGTGCCCTCATCGGGTCGGGTCCACGAGCACCTTGCCCATGGCCCGGCGTTCGGCCAGATCGGCCAGGGCCCGCCCCGTCTGGTCCAGGGGGTAGACGGCCGAGATGTGGGGAGCGGCCCGGCCGGAGCCGGCCAGCTCGTCCAGTTCAGCCAGGTCGCGCAAGCGATCCCCGCCCTGGTTGCGGGCGAAGCCCTCCATGGTGAACCCGGTCACCACCACGCCCTTCAGCAGCACCAGGTTGAGCGGGATGCTCGGGATCTCGCCCGACGCGAACCCGACGGTGACGAAGCGGCCGCCCCACCGCAGGGCCCGGAGGGCCAGCTCGGCGTTGGGACCACCCACCGGGTCCACCACCACGTGGGCGCCGCCGTCGGTGATCTCCTTGACCCTGGCCTTGAGGTCCTCGGTGGCGTAGTCGACCCCGACCTCGGCCCCGAGCTCGAGGCACAGGGCCAGCTTTTCGGCTGACGATGCCGCGGCCAGCACGCGGGCCCCGAGCACGGCCCCGAGCTCGACGGCGGCCAGTCCCACTCCCCCGGCGGCCCCGAGCACGACGACCCACTCCCCGGGCTGGACCCGGGCCACGCTCCGCAACGCATGGTACGCAGTCTGATGGGCCACCCCGGAGGCCGCCGCGGTGGCCAGGTCGACGGCGGGGTCGACATGCCGGAGCGATTGGGCCGCCACCGCGATCTGCTCGGCGAAGGCCCCGAACAGCGCCGAGCCCATGACCCGGTCACCCACGGTCCAACCGTCGACCCCGGCACCCATCGAGCGTACGGTTCCGGCGAATTCGCTGCCCACGGTGAAGGGGAGCGGGATGGTGATCTGGTAGCGGTCGGCCACCACCAGCACATCGGGGAAGTTGACGGCGGCTGCGGCCACGTCCACCACCACCTGCCCCTCGGAGGGGACGGGGTCGTCGACTTCCTCGACCACCACCGAGGAAGGCGGACCGTAACGGAGACATCTGGCCGCGCGCACCGATCGGGCCTCAGGAGTTGCCCACGACGTGCTCGATCATGGCCGCCAGCTTCTGGCGCGCCTCGGCCCGCTTGGCCGGCAGGTGGGCGGTGGGCCAGAGCCCCTTGGACGGCTCGTACCCCTTCAGGACCTCGCGGGCCACGGTGACCTTGTGCACCTCGGTGGGCCCGTCGACCACGCTCATGATGGGCGCCATCATCCACATGCCGCCGAAGGGCATCTCGTTGGACACGCCCAGGGCACCGTGGGCGTGCATCGAACGCCAGACGGCGTCGTGGACCACCTTCGGGGTCAGCGCCTTGATGGCGGCGATGTTCTTGCGGGTCCGGCGGTAGTCGCCCAACTGGTCGATCTCCCATGCCGTGTAGAGCACGAGGAGGCGGAACTGGGCCAGCTCGGCGTAGGAGTCGGCGATGTCGCCCTGGATGAACTGCTTGCGGGCCAGCAGGCTCCCCTGGGTCTCACGGCTCAGCACCCGCTCGCAGAGCAGGTCGAGGGCCCGCTGGCAGGTGGCCACCGTCCGCATGGCGTGATGGACCCGCCCCCCGCCGAGCCGGGTCTGGGCGATGACGAAGGCCTGGCCCTCACCACCCAGCAGGTTGTCGGCCGGGACCCGCACGTCCTCGTAGTGGATGAGGGCGTGCATGGCCTGGTCCTCGGACTCCCCGGCCAGGCCGACGTGGCGCTCCATGATGACCCCGGGGGTGTCCGTCGGGACGAGGAACATCGAGGCCCCCTGATAGATGCTCACGTCGGGATCGGTGATGGCCATCACGATGAGGAACGAGGCCGTCCGGGCATTGGAGGAGAAGAACTTCCATCCGTTGATCACCCATTCGTCCCCGTCCTTGACGGCCTGCGTGGTGAACTGCTGGGGGTCGGATCCGGCCTGGGGCTCGGTCATCGAGTAGCACGAGAAGCACTCGCCGTTGAGCAACGGCTGGAGGTACTTCTCCTTCTGCTCCTCGGTGCCGTAGTGGGCGATGATCTCGGCGTTGCCGGTATCGGGGGCCTGGGTGCCGAACACGATGGGGGCCCAGCTCGACACCCCGAGGATCTCGTTGAGCAGGGCCAGCTTGACCTGGCCGTAGCCCTTGCCGCCCAGTTCGGGGACGAGGTGGGCGGCCCACAGCTCGTGGTCCCGCACCTCCTGCTTCATGGGGTCGACGATGGGTCGCAGCTCGTCGTCCAACGGGTGGAACTGCCGGTGGGGGTAGAGGATGTCGAGGGGCTCGACCTTGTCCTCGACGAACTGGCGTGCCCAGTCGAGCTTCAGTTGAAACTCCGGTTCGGTGCAGAAATCCCAAGCCATGGCGGGGTCCTTTCTATGGGCGATCAGGTGTGGGCGAGTGGGCGATCAGGAAGGTGGGCCCGAGGGAGCAGAGCCGATGGAGTTGCGGGCGCCATGGGACGGACTGGCCTCGAGCCCGGCGAAGAAACGCTCGTTGCACCGGCTGATCTCGCCGCGGGCGGCCGCCGGGTCCTCGGCGTGGGCCACGTACATGGCCGAACCGACGCCGAGGGCGGAGAGGAGATGGGCCAACGGCTTCACCGGCTGGGGATCCAGGGTGCCCTCGTCGATGGCGTCGGCCACGTACTCCATGATCTTTCTGGTGGGTCCGTCGCTCCGCTCCGACAAGTGGTCCCAGCCGAGGACGGCCGGGCCGTCGACCAGGACGATCTGGCGGTAGGCCGGATTGGAGGAGGCGGCATCGAGGTAGATCTCGCTGTTGGCCCGGAAGAGTGACCAGGCGTCGGGCGGATGGTCGCCCGAACGCCGCCGTAGCAGCCGGCCCACTTCGTCGGCCACCTCTTCATAGACCGCCCGGAACAGGTCCTCCTTGTCCCGGAAGTGGTGGTAGAGAGCTCCCCTGGTCAGGCCGGCCCGTTGCACGATCTCCTCGGTGCGGGTGGCCTGGAAGCCGTTGGTGGCAAAGACCTCCCGCGCCGCATCGAGGAGGGCCCGTCGGGTGTCCTGCACGTGGGCGGCCCGCAGACTGAGGGCCGGGGCCCCCCGGCCGGCGGCCCTGGTGTGGGGTTCATTCGATATGTATCCAACATACACATTGTTTGGAAGGAGGACCAGCGCCACCCACCGCGGCTCGTCGACAAACTCGGAGGAAGCCCATCGCTCCTCCGGGATCGGCCCCATGCTCAAGTTCCTCCGGGACGCGCGCCGATCAATGCCCGGTGAGCAAAGGAGCCCTGGTTCGGCGTTGCCGTCGAACGTGCCGCCGGCCAGCCGTGCTTGCCATCGTCGCCGCAATCTGTGCGACGATTTTTCTGCCCATGATGCACGCCGACGCTGCGACTGCTCCTGGCGGAGATTCACACCCCACGAAGGCCGGATTCGGAGTCACCATGAAGGGACTTCCGTATGACCTGAAGGGGCTCGAGAATTTGAGCTCCTCCTTGGGCGTCACCCCCGGGGTGGCCATGTGGTACGAGCAGTGGAGTTCGGCCGCTCCTTTCCCCGCCAAGGACGCTTCCGCCCTGACTGCACTGGGTATCACCCCCGAGATCACGTGGGAACCGTGGAGTCCGACGGGTGGACTCCGTCAGCCGAGCTACGCACTGGCCTCGATCGCTTCGGGCGCCCACGACGCCTATCTGCGCTCGTGGGCGGACGAGATAAAGGCGTGGGGAGGGGTGCTGAAGTTACGTTTCGCCCAGGAGATGAACGGGAATTGGTATCCGTGGGATCAGGGCGTGAACGGGAACAGGCCGGGATCGTATGTGGCTGCCTGGAGACATATCCATGATCTGTTCAAGGAAGCGGGAGCTACCAACGTGATCTGGGTGTGGTCTCCGAATGTCGAGTACCGGAGCTCCACCGCCTTTTCGGATCTCTGGCCGGGAAGTCCCTATGTCGATGAGGTTGCCCTCGATGGGTACAACTGGGGGACCGTCCACCCGGAGACCGGTTGGCAGTCACTGTCCGAGATCTTTCTTCCCTCGATCCGGGCCATGGCCGCTCTGACCAATCGGCCCCTGTACCTGGGTGAAGTCTCGAGTACCGAATCCGGTGGCGACAAGGCACGGTGGATCAGTGACATGTTCGCCACGCTGGCCCACTGGCCGGAGGTAAAGGGGTTCACCTGGTTCGACTGGAACAAAGAGACTGATTGGCCCATCGATAGTTCCGCACAATCGCTCCATGCATTCCGAACCGGAATACAGCACTACGACACCGCATAGCCGCCGACACGTCCCCTCTCGCATTTAGTAGGACGTTGTAGTAATCTGTGCCCATGGGTATCCCGGTGACCCGATTACCGGGGCGCGTGTGCAAGGCGAGACCATGACGCAACTCCACCGGCCGGATCATCCGGTCCGGTTCGTGACGGCCGCCAGCCTGTTCGACGGTCATGATGCCGCCATCAACATCATGCGCCGGCTCCTGCAGTCCCAAGGAGCCGAGGTCATCCACCTGGGCCACAACCGGTCGGTGGACGACGTCACCAGGGCGGCGGTGGCCGAGGACGTGCAGGGCGTGGCCGTGAGCTCCTACCAGGGCGGCCACGTGGAGTACTTCCGCTACCTGGTCGACCGGTTGCGGGCCGAGGGCCGGGGTGACATCTCGGTGTACGGCGGCGGGGGCGGAGTGATCGTCCCCTCGGAGATCGAGGAGCTCGAGGCCTACGGCGTACGTCGGATCTTCTCACCCTCCGACGGGCAACGACTCGGCCTCGACAACATGATCAACCTCCTCATCGCCGAGTGCGATCGCGACCTGGCCGCCGATCCCCCGCCCCCACTGGAGGAATTGGAGGCCGGTGATCAGCGTGCCCTGGCCCGCTGGATCACCTGCATCGAGGCCGGCACCGTCGATGCGGCCGGCATCGACGCCCTCCGAAGCCTCGCCGGCCGGCGACCCGCCCCGGTGCTGGGCATCACCGGTACCGGCGGCTCGGGCAAGTCGTCGCTGACCGACGAGATCATCCGACGGT
>JBEKOI010000085.1:0-13963 GCA_049521915.1 Acidimicrobiales bacterium
GAGTCGGCCGCGGGGCTCTCGGTGCCGTCGTCCGCGGCCGTCCTGCGGACGACCACCGACTTCTTCGCCGCCTACCTCGGTGGCGACCGGGCGGCCCTCGCGGGCATCGCCGGCGACGGGCGACGCGGTGTGACGGTGGTGCGGTTCGATCCGACGGTGGGCTCGAACGCCACCATCCCGCTCCCTCCGACCCCGAAGCTCGACCTCCACGCTGCGGCCACACCGACCACGGGACTGGTGGACGGCCAGGAGGTGACGGTCCGATGGAGCGGCTACACCCCCGGAAAGGTCGTCAACATCCTGCAATGCGCCCCGAGTGTCGTGCGGTCGAACAGCTCTTCGGCCTGCACCTTCGCCAACGCCAAGATCCTCACCCCCGATCCCACAGGGCACGGGTCGGTCCAGCTCAGAATGGTGACGGGCACCGTGGGTGCGGGCGTCTGTGACGCCGCCCATCCGGGATGCCTGATCGTGGTCAACGACGCCAGCTCCACGGCTCCGACGGCCTCGGTCAGGATTCCGGTCAGCTTCGGGTCCTGAGCCGGTGGGTAGCGAGGGCGTGCGCCTCGAGATCCACGTTCGACCGAGCGCATCGTCGACCGCGGTCGGAGGCGAGTACGACCACGCGCTGGTCGTGCGCGTCGTGGAGCCGGCACACGGGGGGCGGGCGACCGACGCCGCGCTCCGGGCGGTGGCTGAGGCTCTGTCCGTGCCACGCCGGTCGGTGACCCTTGTCAGGGGCGCCTCGAACAAGCGGAAGCTCATCCAGATCGAGGTGGGGGCGGCAGGACGCCAGGGGGTCGAGGTGGCCGCGGCACGCCTTCGGGGCGGCGCTGCCTGATCGAGGCCACGGCCCGGATCGGGCCCGAGAGCCGCCCCGTCAGCCCCGTGAGTGGTGCATCTCCCAGCAGTAGGCGAACTCACCGCGGTACGACGGGTCGTAGTGCGAGAATCGGCGCACCTGGAAGTTGGGGTTGCCCGGGCCGACCGGAGGGTAGGAGACACCGAGCGGTCCGGACGGTTCGAAGCCGAACCGCCCGTAGTACGCGGGGTTGCCCAGCACTACCACCAGTGGGAGATCTGCGAGCTCGGCACGTCGGAGCAACTCGCTCATCAGCGCGGTCCCGATTCCGATGCCTTGACGTTCCGGACTGACCGCCAGTGGCGCCACCCCCACCACGTCGTGGGGGACCGCTCGGAGCGACCAGGTGGCCATTGCGATCCCGACCTCCTCCTCGCCGTCACGGCTGTCGTCGGAGAAGGCATCTCGTACCAGGTCGAGTATCGCGCCACGATCCTCTTCCGAGGCCGTGCGGACGGCGATGTCGGTGCGCACCGGGCCATGATGCACCATCCGGGGAGCGGCGACCCCGGTGCCGCGGCCGACTTTCACGCTCCGGCCCGACGGAGAACCAGCCGACTGCGGTCCCCGATCGATGGATTAACGGTCGTCCTGCGGATTCGCGGCTCTACGGGCAAAGAGCCAGTAGACGAGTGCATTGCCCATCTGAACCGCGCTGGCGAGACGCCACACCCACTTCGGGCCACGGATCTCGTCCGGCTGTCGATGCCCGATGTCCCGCCACGTGAGCGTGGCCACGACGACATGTGCGGCAATGAGCGCACCGAGGAGTTTCGGGTCGAATCTGCGTCGGGCCACCATCCCAGTGTGCCACGGAGACGAACTGACCAAGGCCGGCGGCCGACCACGAGCCCACCTCAGTCAGGGTCGGGAGGGCCGACCATGCAGAACTCATTTCCCTCCGGGTCGGACATGACGAGGACCGTGCCCACGTCGTACCGGTGTATTTCGCCGGTGGAGCTCCCGCCGAGCTCCCGGACAACGCTGAGGGCGGCGTCGAGGTCGTCCACCCAGATGTCCAGATGGATACGGGTCTTGCCCACCTTCTCCTCGGGGACCGGCTGAAAGGTGATGACGGGGCCACCGGCAACGGTCGGCCCGATCCTCGACCACCCGGTCAGGCCAGTGCCCCGAGCCGGAGCATCGAGCAAACGGCTCCAAAAGGCAGCCACCCTCGACGGACCGACACAGTCCACGGTCACGGCCGCCCACACTGCTCCGGTGGCGATCATGACTCGAAGGTACTCGGTACCCGGCCGTACCCGACTCATCCGCCTGTGCCATCGTGAGCTCCGGAGAGCCACACCGGAGGATCAGGAAGAGCCGGCCAATGCTGACGGATGCTTGGGCTGGTAGAGGCCCAGCCGCCCGCCTCCGGGGAGATGGATCCTCGTCACCGAACCCCACCTCTCCTCCTCCACCTCCGAGCACCGGACGCCCTTGGCCAGGAGAGCCGCCATCTCGGAACCGAGGTCGTCGCACATGAGATACAACTCGTGCACGCCATCTTCGTCGGCCGGGTGTACTGCCAACTCCGCCGGAGGCAGCGCGAAGATCAGCCAATCATGACCGGCATCGACCGATGGGTATCCGAGCACATCCCGGAAGAACGCCCGATCGGCGGAGGCGTCCTTGCTGTAGACGATCACGTGAGCGCCGAAGATCATGGTTGCCCTCCTCGGGCCGGGGGTATCCGCCCGCCGATCCTGCCACAGGGTGGCGATGGGCCGGTAGCCGGCGCGCCCTCTGTCGAGGTCCCGAGGAACGGCCGGTCATGGCGACGGCCTTAGGCGTACGTCCGCACCAGGGCCAGGATGTCGCCTGCATCCGGGCCATCTCCTTCCAGCGTCGTGGCCGCCGGGTCGAGCCGCCTGGCGGCCACGGCACAGAGGTCGACAGCTGACCCCCGGATGGTCGTGACCGCGGGCTCGTCCGGCAGGAACTCCCACGGTTGGCCGGACGGTCCGACGAGGCGGAAGGCCACGGGACCGCTCATGGTGAGACCCGACAACGCGAATGCGTACGGCAGCGTTCGCCAGGCCAGCCGTGCGATCAGTTGGAGCCGGTCGGTTGGCTCCAGATCGACTCCCACCGACTCGGCGATGTCCCCGGTGTGGATCCAGGTCTCTGCCAGCCGGGTGGTGGCCAGTGTCCGAGCCGAAAGGTCCCCCGCGACCCAGGGGACCCGGCTGGAGAGATCCATGTCGCTCAGGATCGCCACCAGGCCGGCCGCCGCCGCGGTCCACCGATCCAACACGACCTCGAAGGGAACGCCCCGCTCCCGGTCGACCATGGCGGCCACGCTTTCGTCGACGGAGGTTCCTCCTCCCCAGCCGCCCGTGCTGTCCGGGGCGGCGGCACTGATCCTGCCCGTCAGGCTGGCCACGGCCATCTCGTCCGATTGCGCCAGGTGGAGCAGGACATCGTTCACAGACCATCCCGCACACCGGGTGGCTGCCTCCGATTCGGCATCCGTCAGGCCGTCCACGAGTGAAGCTGTTTCGGCTTGCTGGCCGGCCAGCGCCTCGACGACGGGGTCCACGTGGACGAGCATAGAGGGGCATCGGGAACGGGGCTGCCCACCGTCGGCCGCCGGGCGACGGACGTCGGTCCCCGCCCCCGCCTTCGGCGGAGCCCCAATCGAGGGGAGCTTCACGGTCCATCAGAGGCGGCCGGAGGCCGTGCCGGCGACGCCGTCTTCGGGTCGGTCCGAACGTCTGTGCGGGACCCCGCAGCAGCGGTGGCGCCCGTCACCCCGACTCGCTAATGTGCGCTCCTATCGGCTGGTGGTGGCCGGACGGAGATTTGGAATCGGAGGCGGAGACGTGAACATTGCTCAAGACGTGGCCGGCGGCGCGAAGATCCTGGAGACCAAGAGGCCGCGGAAGACCGGTCTGCGCCGGTATTCCACCTCGATGGTCGTCGTCGCGCTGCTCCTCCTGCCCATCGTGCTCATCGGAGGGGCTTCGGCTGCATCGGCGACCTCCCCCTCGTCGGCCACCTGCACCGGCACCTCGGCCAATCCGGGGCCCCTTCCCGGCGGAACGTACACGTCGGTATCGGTGACCGGTATCTGTGCCGTCAACGCCGGCCAGGTGGTGGTCACCGGTGACGTCACCGTGCAAGCCGGTGCCGCCCTGGTGGCCGCGTTCGCCAACAATGACGTCGGAGGTTCGGGAACCTCGGGGCTCACCGTGGACGGGAACATCGACGTGGACAGTGGGGGGACACTTCTCCTCGGTTGCGAAGCGGCCCATTTCGCCTGCGCCGACGATCCCAACCAGAAGAACCCCACCCTCAACTCCGCCGACACGGTCAAGGGAAGCCTGATCGCCACCGATCCGCTGGGCGTCGTCGTCCATCTCAGCACCATCGGCGGCGATGCGACCCAGGCCGGTGGTGGCGGAGGGGTCAGTTGCACCCCCTCGGGGATCTTCGCCAAGTTCGGGTCTCCGCCGTACAGCGACTACGAGGACAACACCATCGGCGGCAACCTGCGGATCACCGGGCTCAACTCCTGCTGGCTCGGAGGTCTGCGCAACAAGGTCGGCGGCAGCGTCACCTATAACAACAACACCCTGGCCGATCCCGACGCCAATGAGATCCTGACCAGTCAGATCGCGGGCAACTTGATCTGCGTGGGAGACTCGCCACCCATGGAGTACGGGGACTCCCACGGGCATCCCAACGTGGTCGGAGGCTATGCCACCGGCCAATGTGCCTTCGACGTCGGGCAGCCGAATCCGGCCCCTGTGCCCGGCAAGGGCGGCAATCCTGCCGGACCTCTCGCCCCCATTGCGGTGCCCAGCTCCACACCGCAGGGATACTGGCTGACGGCCGGTGACGGCGGGGTGTTCAGCTTCGGGGTGCCCTTCCTCGGGTCCCAGGCCGGCGTCATGAGCCAGCCCGTCGTGGGTGTGGCGGCTGTGCCCGGTGGGAGCAGCTACAACCTGGCCGGAGCCGGCGGTGCCGTGTACGGGCACGGTCCCCGGTCCTCTGACTGCGCCGGGTTGACGGAAACCCTCAACCAGCCGGTAGTGGGCGTCGCTGCCGCGCCGGGAGGCAACGGCTGCTGGCTGGCCGCGGCCGACGGCGGGGTCTTCGCTTTCGGGTCCAACGCACCCTTCTTCGGCTCGGCCGGAGGCCTCTCACTCAACCAGCCGGTGGTCGGCATCGCAGCGACGCCCAACAACGACGGCTACTTCCTGGCGGCCGCCGACGGCGGCGTGTTCTCCTACGGTCCGGGGGCGGTGTTCCACGGTTCCATGGGCGGCCAGCACCTCAACCAACCCATCGTCGGGATAGCAGTGGACCCGTCGACCGGCGGCTACTGGTTGGTGGCCAAGGACGGTGGCGTCTTCAGCTTCGACGCCCCGTTCCTGGGTTCATTGGGGGGCACCCCGCTCAACGCGCCGGTCGTGGGCATCACCGCCGCGCCCACCGGTGACGGCTACTACCTGGTGGCCTCCGACGGTGGGATCTTCGCCATCGGGCCGGGAGCCACCTTCCAAGGGTCGACCGGCGACCTCAAGCTCGCCGTGCCCATGGTCGGAATGTCGCTCGGCTGAGCCGGCTCGACCCACGGACCGGGCACTCCCTCGCCCGCTCGAAGGGCGGAGCGTCTGACCGGGTCGTAGCTGACGACGCGTCCTGTGGAGATGCAGCTGACGCGCCCAGCACCTCTACACCGCCCCCCCGGCCGACCTGATCCCGGGTCGCCGACGGTTCAGGGCCACTCGATCGTCGCTCCGGTCCCACCGAAGTTGTGGGATCATCGACCGACACCCTCGGAGGCAAGACGTGGCCCAGCCCAAGCCGTCGCAAGATGCCGTCAAGGCGTCGCAGGAACTCCAGGCCCAGGCAGACGCTCACGGATGGATGCACACCATCGACCTGGGCAATGGAGTGGTCACCAAGGGCCATGGGGTTCACTGGCACGGTCCGGAGACGTTTCCGGATTTTGCTGGCCGGAGCGTTCTCGACATCGGAGCTTGGGACGGGTTCTACTCTTTCCTGGCCGAGCGGCACGGGGCCAGCCGTGTCGTGGCCCTGGACCACTACGCCTGGGGCGTGAATGTCAACGCCCGAAACGACTATTGGGCGGAGTGCGTCGCCACGGGAACGCTCCCCGATCACTCACGGGATGTGACTGACTTCTGGGAGCCCGAGCTCCCGGGTCGGTGTGCCTTCCGGTTCGCACGCGAGGCGCTCGGATCAAAGGTTGAAGAGACGGTCGGTGACTTCGCCACGATGGACGTCAGAGCCCTCGGCGTCTTCGACATCGTCCTCTTCCTGGGGGTCCTCTATCACCTGAAGGACCCGCTCGGATGCATGGAGAGGGTGCGGGCCGTCACCTCGGACGTCGCCGTCATCGAGACCGAGGCGGTTCATCTGGAAGGTCATGACGATGCCTCGCTCCTTCAGCTGCATGCCGGAAATGAATTGCGGGGCGACTTCGGAAACTGGTACGTGCCCACCATCCAAGGCCTGCACAGCCTGTGCCGTGCTGCCGGTTTTTCATCGGTCAGAACCATCGTCGGTCCTCCGAGCGCACCTCCTTTGGAAGCAGAATCCCTGAGCCAGAGGACGAGACGTCGCGTCGCCGGAGTACCTCGGCTGGAACGTCCTTCCCCACCGTCGGCAAATTATCGAGCGGTCGTTCACGCGTTGGCTTGAATCAGCGGTCCCGATTGCGATGACGGCGGGGGCCATCGGGATGGCTGATGGTTCCGACACCTGACCGCCCACGAAGGCCGGCGGTGACACGCGACTAGCTCTTTATTTCGACGTCGGCACGAACGAAGACTTCGAGGAGGTGTTCCGCCCGGCAGTTGATCGGAGCCCACACGAACAGTTCGGAGTTGGTCAAGTTGCCGAGGAGCACGTGTTGGTCCGTGGAACGCTCCAGTACCTCGGCGTGGAGGTCGAGGGTGCCTCCGCCCAATGATGATCGATGCTCGAGTCGGACCCACTCGAATTCGCTCCATAGATACTGCACTGTTTCGAGCAGGTCACCGCCCGTCACGAAGAAGTTCACGTAGTCCGACAGGGCGACAGCACGATCGTCGACGTGGAATTCGCCCTCTGTCACCGTCGTCAGCAGGCCCTCGATCCAACCCGCCGAGGTGAGAAGGTGCCGCACCTCGCCTCGATCCGTCTCCCGTCTCGGCACCACCAAACTTTACCGAAGCCGCCCTGTTTCCACGGGTCATTGCCTTCCGCCCACAGGCACGGAGACCCGGCGCCCCGGCCGGGGAGTCGGCCGACGGGCCGAGGGTGTGCCCGAAGATGCATGAGGGTCCCACCTCCTCACCCGTGTCTGAGCTGGTGCGTCCCCATGGTCAGGGTACAAAGTACCTTTCCGCCCAATCAGGCGTGAAGCAGGGCCCACGCCCGCGCAAAGTGGGACGTTCGGCCCTATCCGAAAACCCGGTCCCTGCCCCACGATGGGATGAGTGCCCGACGCCGGGCGACATCCAACGCACAAAGGGAGCAGTAATGAAGCGAAACCTATTCGACATGCTGGCCAGCTTCATCGGCTTGGCCATGGTCATCGTCCTGGTCGTGGCCGGTGGCTTGCTTATGTGGGGTTACAGCTTTGCCAACTCGAACGTCCACAACCAATTGGCCCAACAGCAGATCACCTTCCCGTCTCAGGCGGCATTTGCCCATGCGAAGGTCGGCACCGAGATCGAGCCGGTCATGATTCCCTACATCGCGAAGTACGCCGGCGAACCACTGACCACCGGTCAGCAGGCTGAGGCGTACGCCGACCACTTCATCGCCTACCATCTCCAGGAGATCGGCGGCGGCTTGACCTACGCCCAGCTCTCGTCCCAGGCCCTGGCCCTGCCCAAGGGATCGCCGGCCTACACGGCCGCCGAAGCCAAGGCCCAGTCGGTGTTCCAAGGCACCACCCTGCGGGGACTGCTCCTCGAGGCCTACGCCTTCTGGATGTTCGGTCAGATCGCTCTGATCGCCGGTATCGCGGCGTTTGCCCTGGCCTTCTTGATGGCCCTGTTGGTGGCCCTCGGGTTCTGGCACGCCCGGAGGACCGAGGACACCGAGGAGCTGCAGGTGCACAAGGTGCCGACGGGCAACAAGCCCACGGACAAGGAGCTCGTCGGAGTGTGAGCCTCGCTGCTCCGCAGCGCGACTAGCACCACCAGATGCCCGGCCCGCTGATCAGCGAGCCGGGCATCTGCTCGCCATGAGCCGTCTGCAGGTGCCCGACCCGGGGAACCGGGTCGGGCAGAACGGCATGGGGCGGCCCGAGGGTCGGCAGTTCGTCAATTTTGGTGATGATGCAACGGGTGTTGCCAACTAGCGTGCCTGGACGTGCGGAGCATGCCCCGACGGGCGGAAGGGCATGCGGCGGGATAGTCGGCGGCAGGTGGAGGACGCGGTGCGCAAACAACGCAACAGGCTCACGATTCGCCTCTCCGGGACCTTGACGGTACTGATGGCGTCGGTGCTCGGATCCGGGCTGTCACTGGCGTTGCCGTCGGGCGTGCTCGGACCGGCCACCGCAGGAGCCGATACACCCGTCTTCAACATCACCTGCACGGGGATCCCCTCTGTCGGGACGGCCACATTCCCCACCACCATCAGGGGGTCCGTCCCGGCAGAGATAGCCAACGAATCCAGCTTCACCGTGGTGGGTCATGAATGGCTCGTCACCATTCCGGCCAGCGTCACCGACGTCATCGACAGCACCTACGGGGTCGGTGCCAGCGTCACCTCCACCGTCACCACGACGATCGACGCCACCGGCACCATGGAGGGTTCGGAGTCCGAGACGGTCACCTTCGGAGCCACGGCAACTCCCGGCCCCGGGCACTCGTTCCAGCTGACCGGGACTCCAGCGTCGGCACCGACCTTCACGGGGACCGGCGCCGACGTGTCGGTCACTCCCGGTGTCACCATCAGCGCGTTCGACATCTTCGTCAATTCGAACCCGATAACCCCGTTCCCGTGTACGACACCCACGCCGCCTCCGGTCATCGCCTCGGCGACCGGGGTGCACGACCCCATCGCCTACGCCACTGGTCCGGGTCCCAACACGATCACCCCGATCGACACGGTCACCGACACGACAGACCCCTCGTTCCAGTTCAACGAGGCCGAGCCGGGTGACATCGCCATCACCCCCAACGGTGCCACCGCCTACGTCAGTGGGATCCCCGGAGGCGTGTGGCCGATCGACCTGGCCACGGATACCGAGGGGAGCTCGATCGCGGCAGGAACCAGCCTCGCCATCACCCCGGACGGGACGACCGTCTATACGACCGACCCCACCGACGCCTCGGTGACCCCGATCGATACCGCGACCAATACGGCAGAGACCCCGATCAGCGTCGGGAACGGCCCTGATGCCATCGCTGTCACCCCCGACGGCACCACCGCCTACGTGGCCAACGGAACAGACGGCACGGTCACGCCGATCAATACGGCCTCCGACACGGCGGGGACCCCGATCAACGTGGGGACCGATCCTGACGCCATCGCCATCACCCCCAACGGAACCACCGCCTACGTGGCCAATAACGGAGACGACACGGTCACGCCGATCAGCACGGTGTCCAACACGGCGGGAACCCCGATCGACGTCGGGAGTGAGCCCGACGCCGTCGCCATCACCCCCAACGGAGCCACGGCCTACGTGGCCAACTACGGGGACAGCACGGTGACCCCGATCAGCACGGCCTCCAACACGGCGGGAAGCCCGATCGACGTCGGGAGTGAGCCCCATGCTGTGTCGGTGACCCCGAATGGGGCCACGGTAGAGGTGGCCAGCGTGACCGACAACAACGTGACCCCCATCGACACCGCCACCAACACCGCCGGGACTCCGATCGGTGCCGGGTTGGATCCGTGGGACATCGCCATCACCCCCGACCAGGCCCCCATCGCCGCCTTGTCGGTGATCCCGAGTGCTGCAGGTGGCCCCACCTCCTTCGACGCCTCGGGGTCGGTGGCCCCCTCGTCGCCCATCGTCAACTACGCCTGGAACTTCGGTGATGGCAGCGGCACCACCGACACCTCCACGCCGACCACCACCCACATCTACGCGGCACCGGGGCCCTACACGGCCACGGTGACCGAGACGGACGCGGCCGGGACCTCGACCAGCCAGGTCTTCACCGGGCAGACGATGAGCAACAACGGTGACAGCGGGGCCGTGACGTCCGCCACCTTCACCGTCCTCAGCGGGGTGGGGTCCTTCTACGCCTGTGACGTGTCCGGGTTCGGGGCCGCTGACGTCCCCGTGGTGGTCAACGAGTCACCGGCGCCACCGTCGAGCATCGACGCCGGAGGTACCTTCTCGACCGATCCGACCGCCCAGCTCGCCGTCCCGGCGTCGGTCATCGACCACTTCATCGGCGTCGGTGCCACCTCGCTCACGATCGCATCGCAGACCACAACCCTGGACGGTCGCTCCTCGGTCGGGGGCCCGCTGAGCGGGGCGGTCAGCCCCGACACCGAATCGGCGTCGGCCACCGACGTCCCCCAGAGCGACTCTTCGCTGGTGCCGGGACTCCCTTACATCTACCAGACCACCTACAACCCGGTGACCTGGCAGACCGGACCCGGGCCGGGAGCCGTCTCCTTCGTCCCCGGCGACATCGACGCCGAGGCCACCTTCGTCATCCACGGGACGCCAACCTCCGAGTCGATCACCTGTACCCCTCCGTCCGGGGTGGCCGCCCTGGGCTCGACCGCGGTGCTGCCGCCGCCGGCCAACCCCACCCTCCAGGTGGCCTCGGCCACCCCACCGCTCCAGAACCAGGTCAGCCCGGGCACGGACGGTGGTTGGGGGGTCACCATCGCCAACACGTCCAAGGCCACGGTCACCGGGGTGTCGGCCAGCGTCAGCGTCACCGGCCTGGTGCACCCGCTCACCTACGACCTGACGGCCATGTCGGCGTCAGGGACCAGCTGCACCGGCGCCGGGGCGGGCAAGGTGACCTGCTCGGTCGGCAGTCTGGCCGCCGGGGCCTCGGATACCCTCAACCTGCTGGTCCTCACCAACGGCCTCCTCCAGGGAACCACCATCACCGGCGCGGCCATGGTCAGATCGACCAACGCCGGGTCCCAATCCACCACCCTCGGGGGGTTGGGGGTGGTGGTGGTCGAGGCCGGCAACGGCACCAAGGTGGTGGCCGTCCCGGGCATCGCCGTGGCCAGCACCAAGGCCAAGCTGTCCACTTCCCACGCCTCGGTCACCCTCACCCTGCCCAAGGCCAAGATCAAGGTGACCAAGAAGGTGGTCACCAGGGCCGAGGCGTTGGCCCTGGCCGTCTCGAGAGCGACCGGCACCACCCTCGTCATCCCCCCACCGGTGGCGGTGACCCTCGAGTCGCTCGCCCCATCGGCTGAGCCGGCGCTGTGCCCGCCGACCGGGAACCTCAGGTGCGAGGGCGACATCGTTCAGGTGGTGGGCAACTTCTCGGCCTATACCAACAAGGCGGACCCGATCGTGGCCGTGGTCAAGTTCTTCTACGGCACGAAGGTCCCGGCCGGCACCGTCTACTTCCTCAAGCCCAACGGCAAGACCGTCGACAAGCTCTCCACGTGCAAGAAGACGGCCGGCGGCTACGACACCCCCTGCGTCTCCGGCAAAGAGGTGACCGGCGGATCGAAGGCCAACGACACGCTCTACGCCCAGGACACCGTCTACTTCACCGGCAAGGACCCGGCCATGGGCCGTCGGTGAGGAGTCGACAAGAAGAGGTGGATTTCGCTTCGGGGAGTAGCCGGCCCGGCGCGAGGAGGGAGCGTGAGGCTCTCGAGGTCCCTCCGCCATTGAACTTTCAGAAGGCTTTCTGATAAGTAATGATCATGGGGGGCTGGGCGACGGCACCCACGGACAGAAGGTGCCAACACATGAGCGGTGGGTTGCAAGGAGGTCTCCGGGCGGCTCTGGCCGTCTCGCTGGTGTTCGGTGGAGCGCTCACCGCCACGGTGATGGGCGCCACGCCGGCGTGGGCGCAGCCGGCTGTCACCCTGTACGTCGCCCTGGGCGGCAGCGGCGACTGCACGAGCCAGGTCAATGCGTGCGGATCGATCGAGGCGGCGATCAGCACTGCCACGGGAGGCTCCTACCCGGGCGACGACGTGACCATCGACGTGGGCGCCGGGACGTACACCGAGGACGACAGCTTCGACCCCTCGTCACTCGACTCGCTCACCATCGCCGGCGCCGGCGCGTCGTCCACGTTCTGGAGCGGAACCGGCTCGGGGACCGTCGTGGACATCAACTCCGGAGCGGTCAACATCAGCGGGATGACCATCGAGAACGGCAATGACAGCTCGTCGGGAGGAGGCGGGATCTATAACGACGGAAGCACCCTGACCGTGTCCGACTCCGACTTCTCGAGCAACACCTCAACCTTCTACGGCGGCGCCATCTGGAGCTCCGGCCCGCTCACCGTCACCGACACCGGCTTCACCGGCAATTCGTCCACTTTGGGAGGCTACGGGGCCGGTGGAATCCTGGTCGGCTATGGATCATCGGCGACGATCTCCGGTAGCACGTTCTCGTCGAACACCGCCGCCGGCAGAGCCGGCGGCATCTTCAACCTGGGGACGTTGACCGTCGCCAACAGCACGTTCGTGGGCAACACCACCACCACCTTCGGAGGCGGGATCGAGAGCAACGCCGGGACGACCACCCTCACCAACAGCACGCTGTCGGGCAACAGCGCGGCATTTGGAGGCGGCGACGTCTGGAACAACTCGGGAAGCACGATGAGCATCGGGGCCACGATTTTGGCCAACAGCTCCTCCTCCGGTGAGGACTGCGGGACCAACGGGTCCATCACCGACGAGGGTTACAACATCGACGACGACGGGTCGTGCGGGTTCACGTCCCCCAGCATCAGCAACTCGGGCCTCCTCGACGGCACCCTCGGGTCGCTGGCCAACAACGGGGGACCCACCCAGACCATGGCCCTCGAGCCGGGGAACCCTGCCATCGGCCTGGTGGCCAACGCCCCGCAGTGCCCGGGCACCGACCAGCGCGGTGCGGCGAGGGCCAGCTCCAGCCCGTGTGACGCCGGTGCCTATGACACCAACGGAGCCGCGTTCAACCCCTCCATCTCCGGGGTCGCCATCGGGGGGACCCTGGCCTCCCCGACGGTGACCGTCACGGGATCGGGATTCGGGAACGAGGCAGATCTCGGCGTACCGGTGCCGGCCTACTGCGGGGGTTCCGGCTTCGACTATGGCAACAACTTCTACTTCTCCGACGGGTGGGGGGCCGGACAGGGGTCCGGCGCGTCCGGGGACTGCACCGGGGTGATCATCTCGTCCTACTCGGACAGCCAGGTCACCTTCACCTTCGGGAACGGCTACGGGAACGGCTACGACCCGGGCGAATACGGCGCCCTGTCCTACGGCGACAGCTTCCAGATGAACCTGCTGGGCGGCGCCTACAGCGGCTCGGTTCCCCCGTACCCGACGACGCCGACCATCCCCTCGGTCACCATCACAGGGAGCCTGGTCGACCCGACGGTGACCGTTTCGGGCTCCGGTTTCGGCGCCCAGGGCGACGTCGGTTCACCGGCGTCGGCCGCTTCCTGCTCGAATACCAATACCGGCGCCAACTACGGCGACTACTTCTACTTCGCCGACACTTCGGCTGCCTGGCAGGCCGGACTGGGCACGAACTGCATCGGGGTGTCCATCTCGTCCTACACGGACAGCCAGGTCACCTTCACCTTCGGGAACGGCTACGGAACCGGCAACAACCAATACGGCATCCTGACCCAGGGCGACAGCTTCCAGATGACCGTGCTCGGCACCACCTACAACGGCACCGTCCCGTTCCTGGCCACACCGACCATCGGCGGGGTGACCTTCGGGGGCGGTCCCACCAATCCGACGGTCACCGTGTCGGGGTCCGGTTTCGGCACCCAGTCCGACCTCGGCACACCGGTGCCCGCCACCTCCTGCTCGAATTCGAATACCGGCTTCGACTACGGCAACAGCTTCTACTTCTCCGACGCCTCCCCGGGCGCCCTCGGTCCCTGGCATGCCGGACAGGCGGGCGACTGCACCGGGTTCCTCATCTCGTCGTACACGGACAACCAGATCGTC
>JBEKOI010000086.1:0-14534 GCA_049521915.1 Acidimicrobiales bacterium
AGGGGCGTCCCCTGGTGATCGCGAACGCAGGAAACGCTGACCAGCACCCACACATAATGGCCCTCCATGTGGCGGTATCGCTTCTCGATCTGGTAGCGATCCACCGTGCCGGCGACGCACGCCTCGAACTCGGAGGCGCTGAGGTCCTGATCGTCGGCATGGGTGATGTCTCGTAGGGGGACCCCTTCGAGATCCCCGGGTTGGTGCCCGATGACGTCGGCGAAGGCACGGTTCACCCGCAAGAGGCAACCGTCGATGGTGGCCATGGCCATGCCGATGGGGGCGAACTCGAACGCACTACGGAAGCGGGCTTCGGCAACGGCCAGGGCGATCTCCGATTTTCGCAGCCGGGTGCTGACCCAGGCCACTGTCTCTCCGACCACAACGCAGCACGGAACGACATAGACGACCGATGCCACGCCAAAGCCTCGTGGCCAGTCACCGGCGGCCAACAGTGGTGCCACATAGGCCAAGGTGACCAGGGGAGCGAACAGCAACGAGGTGCCGGGTCTGTGGGCCAGCCCGATCCACACGAACGTCACCAGGTAGAACAATCCCGCGAGTGCCCCCTCGTCCCGGCTGAACTGACTGAAGAGCGCGATAGCCGTAAAGGCCAGCGGCACGATCCAAAGGGTGGCCGATCGTCCCCAGGCGTCCCAAGGCAGCAGCCAAATCCCGATGCCGCAGCACACGGCGAGACCCCCGATGAAGAGGACCCCATCGGGGTTCGCCCCGGGTGGAAAGGAAAGGATGGGCATGGTGGAGACGACCAGGAGCCCGCACGCGACCCAGAGGGCCCCCGAGAGCCGACCGATCAGCCCCGGCGAGAGCGACTCGCCAGGCGCATCTGGATAGGTGTTGTCATCCACCTCTCAACTATCGGCACACCGCCCAGCCCCATTGACCCTGATCATTGTCCTTCGGCCGTTGGGCGGTCCTTGTGGGATGGGATTGGCCCTGACCAGGGATTACAACCGACTCCGTGTTGGTCGTGTTCACGCCAGAGGCCGGTCCTTCGACCGGGACGGTGACGTCCAAGGGACGCCGGAGAAACCCAGGCGGACGGTCAGGGACGGGGCGGCCGGGTCAAACGGGGCCCGTCCCGAAAGACACTGAAACTGCAAGGGATGGGCCAGCCGCTTCTGTGATAGGGGGTTCGCAGCGAGCCTTTCCATGGTCGGGGTTACGGCCGGGTGAACTGCAACAGGATCTTCTGCCGGGCGTAGTAGTCCAACCAGGCGAGGAGATCCCCCCGATGATCGTGTCCGTGCCGATGTGCCGATACCGGGACGAAACCCAGCTTCAAATTGGCCGCCGATACGGAGAACCCAATGTTCTCGAAGACACCGGCCACGTCGTCGAGGTCGTAGAGCCGCGGAAGGCCCAGTTCGACGGCCGACCCGGCGTGCCACGCCGACATCAGCGGACTCCCGGCGTGAACGCCCACGACCGCGAAGTACGACCCGCGCGGCTTCAAGGCGGCAAGGAGACCAGCCGCGTGGGCGGGGAGGTCCCCCAGCAGGTAGAGGACCTCGTGGCTGAAGGCCATATCGAAATCGCCCCACCCACTTGGCACCGTGTCGGCAACCTCGAACGTGAGCGGTCTGTCTCCGGCGAGACGGCGGGCATCTGTGATGGCACCCGAGGCCGGGTCGTATCCATAGCCCTCGGCGATGCCTGCGGCGTCGATGAGTAGGCGCAGGAAGCCCCCTCGGTTGCAGCCGGCGTCGAGCACCCGCCGCCCCGTCAGATCGGTATCGATGGTGTCGAGCATCGCCTTCCAGAGGAAGCCGTGCTCGTCCTGCATGGCCTCGTCCTCAGCGGCGCCGCGCCAGTATGAGGTAGTCATGGAGGGCACCTTATGTCTTCTGTGGCTCGACGAACTGTCGTCTATGGCTCGACGAACGCTGTGGACGGGAGCTGGTGGTGGTCGAGTCGACCGGGTGTTCCAGCTCTGAGCTCGACCGGGTGCGCCGGCATCTGCCATATCCGGGATAGTCCAGGACACTAGATACTCGGCGCAACGGTAGGCGTGTCCCCCCAGTCCACCTCGACGGAGACAAACATCCCCGAGCTACGTAGGGCCTGAGCCCAGCTGTCGACCTGTGTCTTCGAACCCGTGAAGACGAGATAGAGCTTCTCCGCCCCGGGAATGGGAGCCAGCCCGCCGCCGCCGCCGGGATCTCCCAGTTTGGCGTCCAGCTGCCGCTCCAGGACGTCAACCGGGTCGTTCAGCCGGGCGGTGGAGGTCAGGTTGGTCAGGCCCCCAATGGTGGGCTTGGCCGTGGCCACCATGACGGCAACCGGAGTGGGCGGAGGTTGGAGGTCGCTGGGTAGGGCAGATGCGGGCACGACGGATCGTGCACCGGACGAGTCACTCCACTTGACCTGGGCCGCCACAGAGAAGCCCTGAGTGATGGGATTGACGCTGGGAGGGTAGAGATCACTGGTCAGAACGGGAGCGTTCAGTACGGGGGGCAGTGCCCGAACGGATCCGTCCTGCACTTCGAGAAGCGTTCCGGTGCTGGGATCGATCACAATGACGACCCGGCCCGAAAAGGTATCGCCGGCAAATCCCAATCCCACCTGACCCGTGCGGGTGGTGGTATTCCCGAGCTTCTCGATCCCCGGGATGAGGGCGATCGCCTTGTAGAGCGTGGCGCCGAATGAGGCGGGCTTGCCGGTGATCGGTCCCGTCAGGAGCGCAACCGCCTCTTCGAATCCCTGGTTGCCGGTCTTGGCCCCTTGATCCAGTCCCGGGATGCCGGTGGCGCCGGACTGCAGCTGGGTGGCCAGAAGGGCGGGATCTGAGGTCAGGCTCGAGACATTGACGGCCCCGATGCCCTGGGCGAACCCGTTGAAGGCGTTGGCCGCCACCCAGTCTGGGCACACGGCCAGCGGAGCGAGCCGGGTGCGGAGCCCCGCCTTCTGCCATGCAGCCTGGTTGGCGCTGGAGGCGAACGTGATTGCACCCAGTCGAACCGACACACACGCCTGTCCGATGCTGTTGTACCACTCGGCACTCGTCACCCTCACCGTGGCGGCGGCATCGGCAATGGGCTCGCTGGCGACTACTGGTTTGCCGTCGAGCTCCCCGTCGGGGACCTGGTGCGTCGCCTGGAGGGAGACGAGGCTCACTTCTCCGATCCGCAGCCACTGGTCAGGTCCGAGCTGGAGGACCGGCTGGCGTGCAGCATTGGTGGCGATGAACCGAAGCTGGGCCGCCTCGGCCTCCGGCAGCTTCTGGCCCACTGACCCCGGAACCAGCGCCATCACCAGGCTGGCAGCGGCGACGGCAACAACGGCGACGGCCACGGTCAGAGCCCGGGACCGACGTTGGAGCCGTCGTATGCCGGAGGGGGGCGGGGTGGGCCCGTGGGCGGAGCCATTGAGTGCTCCCCGCACCGTCTCCGGCTCGGGCAGTGGGTCGAAGTCGCTCACCCCGGCCATGGCATCGACGAGCCGTCGGTGGGCCTCTGTGAAGACCTCGTCTCGGGGTTCGGCGACAGTGCCGGCGGTTCGCAGGGCATCAAACTGTTCGGTAC
This sequence comes from Acidimicrobiales bacterium, assembly GCA_049521915.1. Classification (GTDB taxonomy): domain Bacteria; phylum Actinomycetota; class Acidimicrobiia; order Acidimicrobiales; family RAAP-2; genus Bog-756. The sequence continues at coordinate 3,546 of JBEKOI010000086.1, forward strand.
TCATCACTTCTCCTTCTCAGACACCAGGGTCGTTCAGGGCCTCAGCCCGAGGGCGCAGGGCCAGACGGGCCCGGCGCAAATGGCTTCGGGCCGTGCTGGCGGGTATCCCCAGGACCTCACCAGCCTGGGTGGGGGACAGCTCTTCCCAGGCCACGAGCAGTAGGACCTCGCGCTGTTCCTCTGGCAGTGCCATCACCGGACCGCGCAGATGCCGAGTTGTCTCGGCTGCCGCCAGCCGTTCGTCGACCTGGTGCCAAGGGTCGGTCGAGCCGATGTCTGGTCCGGTCTCCACGGGTGAACGCCTCCAGTGGCCGCGCAGCACGTTTCGTGCGATTCCGAAGATCCAGGGAAGGGCGGACTCCCGCTCGAGATCGAACGTGTGCCGAGACCGGAAGGCCGCGATCCAGACGTCGGCCAGAAGGTCGGATGCATCGTGAGGACCGGCGCGGCGGGCCAGAAACCGGTACACGACAGATTGGTGGCGGCGAACCAGGTCGCCAAACGCCTCTGTGTCACCGGCGACCGCTCGAGCCATCAATTGCGAGTCCGTCTCCATCCAGCTCCCGTCGTCGCGCTCTCATCTTGTAGTTGGCCTCAAGTCACCGGAGCGTTGCAACTGATTTCTGCGATCGAGGCGGGTCCCGATGACAAGGTCGCCCCGGCCGGCGGTTTGTCCGAGGAGATCCCGCTCCCCGGTAGCGACTTCCCGCTGGGCCCCGATCCGGGTGCCGTCGATCGCCGGCCCGGGCGCGTGGGCCGGCCGTTGGCGCATTCGAGCAAGATGCGAGGAGGGCTGCTCCCATGACGATTCCGACAATCCCGGCTCGCCCTGGACCCACAACCGAGTATGACGGACGGACCCGGAAATGGGTTGGCGAACGCCCTTCAGCGGTAGCCCCGCCGACCACCCTTAGCGCTTGAGTGTCACGTCCACCGGCGCAGGGGTGCTCACTTGGACGGGTAGACCGCTCGTGATGACGGTCGTCTGATAGCGACCGGGCGGCAGCGGCGGCGGACCGGTCGTGAGGCATCGAGGGAGCGTCGGTGTGAACGGGGCGGTCATGGCGCATCCGCCATAGGTGGTGATGACCGTCACCGGGAATGAAGTCATTCCCGGCTGAAGACGAATTGAGGGCAGGCAGGCATCGGTAGGAACGGCCGAATCGTACGAGATTCGACCGTTCTCCAGGCCCACCATGAGCCATTGGCCCGGGCAGGCCTTCACCGTGCTGGTCCGTTGGGTTCCGTTCTTGACCACCGCCAGCCCATGAATGGATTGGCCAGCAACGACATCGGTGTGGGCGAGTGTGATCTGAATCGATAGTGGCGCGCTTGACCCACAGCCGGCGAGGAGGCCGCTCGTACTTGCGATCATGGCCCACTGCCACATCCTGAGCACAGGCTCATTATGACTCCGACGGCCGTTCTCGTTCAGCGGTGAGCGAAGTTGCCCGGGGCGAACCGGATGGCGGGGACAGGGGGGCTCGGGTCCAACCGGACCTGCGTCGTGACGGCGGTCCCTTGCCAGTCCATCGTTGGAAGCGTAGGTTCTGGACTACTTCTTCACGGAAGTGAGAGCAAGGGCGGCCGCGTGATGGACATCAGCCGAAAGCATGTGCGGGCAGCGGCGAAGGCCTTGGTGGCCACCGTGGTGGTCGTCGGCGCGATCATCTCCGGCCCGAGCGCCGGGGCAACCGCGCCCTCGGCGCGCCGCGTCGAACACTCCCTCACGCCGAATCCGACGCAAGGATCGGCCGGCCAACTTCATGCCTCTGTCTACGCCTGGTCGAACGGCCTGACCATCGACTACTCGGGTGGTCTGCCCGGTCCGGCCGAGCAGCTGGTTTACTACGGGAGCGGCAGCAGTTCTCAGAAGATCTTGAACGTGGTCATCTGCAATGGGCCCGACTATTCCGTCTTCATCGCGCTCCCACCTGGAGAGTGGACAGGCAGCGCATCGCTCATCACCGTATTTTCGCAGAGCTTCCCGGCCCTTGCCTTTGATCTGCGCGTCGGCGCCTCGGGAAGTAAGCCCGCCCCGGCAGCATCTTGCCAATCTCCGGTCCCCTTCTCCGGCGGCGTCGAACCGCCCGTCGTGGGCGGGGCGGCGACTCCCGATGGGAAGGGCTATTGGATCGTCGGGTCCGATGGATCCGTGCAGAGCTTTGGGAACGCTCTTTGGTACGGCGACATGTCGGGCCAGCAACTCAACGCCCCGATCGTCGGGCTCGTGCCGACAGCGGACGGGAACGGATACTGGCTGGTCGCTCAAGACGGCGGGGTATTCGGTTTCGGCGACGCCCAGTTCTACGGCTCCGCGGGCACGATCCAACTCAACCAACCGGTAGTAGGAATGGCCGCCACGCCAAATGGCGAAGGCTATTGGTTGGTGGCGGCCGATGGTGGCATCTTCAGCTATGGGGACGCCAGCTTCTACGGCTCGACGGGTGGCCATCACCTCAACCAGCCGGTTGTGGGAATCGCAGCCACGTCCGATGGCCACGGCTACTACCTCGACGCCAGTGATGGCGGCATCTTTGCCTTTGGCGATGCTCGCTTCCAAGGTTCCATGGGGGGAACCCCCCTCAACCAACCCGTCGTCGGCATGAGCACCGATCCAGCTACGGGCGGCTACTGGGAGGTTGCTGCCGACGGAGGCGTCTTCTCCTTCGATGCCCCGTTCTTCGGAAGCACCGGCAATCTGCAGCTCGCACAACCGATCGTCGGCATGACCACTACGCCGGGCGGACAGGGGTATCGCTTGGTGGCCGGTGACGGCGGCATCTTCGACTACGGAGACGCCACCTTCTATGGAAGCGGCTCGACCCAGTTGGTCGTGGCCACCTTGGGAGTCACCTCGGCGCTGGGCTGAGCGACAGCACAACCTCCTGACCCTTTGGGCGACGAAGCAGTTCGTCCGGGCGGATCACCGACGTTCTCACCTGGCCGATTGCCAGTGGAATCGCGTTTCCACGCCCTCCCTCCATGACCTGCGGTACCGCAGGTCATGGAGGATCCTCCTTCAGCCCGGTAGCTCGACCAGGCCGTTTGCTCTGGCTACCGCCCCGAACCACGACGCGCTGGGCTTGGGGTGGCGGGCGAATGTTTCCCGATCGACGCTGTGGAGTCCGAACTTGGGCCCAAACCCGTGAGACCATTCGAAGTTGTCGAGCAGGCTCCACACGAAGTACCCGCGTATGTCGACACCGTCATCGAGAGCGCGCCGCACACCACACAAGACTTCGGTGAGATAGGTGATGCGCTCGGCGTCGTCATCGGTGGCGATTCCACTCTCCGTCAGGAGCACCGGGATACCGGTCATATCCGCAGCTCGTCGGGCGCAGTGCTCGACCCCCTGGGGCCAGTATTCGTATCCCATTTGCGTTGTGGGCACTCCCGGGTCGTTGGGAGCCTGACCCTCGGGTCCGAAGTGCACACGCGAGTAGCACTGGACCCCGATGAAGTCATCTCCTCCGGTGGCTCTGAAGAACCTGTCCTCCAGAACTTCACGCGCCCCTTCGAGCACACTCTCCCCGCCGGGATCTGCCACCATCTCGTCCATGGACAACGTGAGGCCCACCGGAAAGTCGCCGGGCCCCGACCGCAAGGAGTCCACCCCCAGGCGGTGTGCTCGCACCATGGCCTCGTTCATCGCCATGTGGCGAACAAAGTTGTCCTCGAACCCGGGTGAGGAGGCCCCGAGGTCGTAGGCCCTGACGCCGATGAGGTTGAGCTCGTTGATCGTGCAAGCCCAACCGATGAGGTCGCCGAGATGGGCGCCGGCTCGGGTCACGAAACGCGAGAACGCCTCCGGCGCGTCCGGTGCCTCCCACCCGCCTCGCTCGGTGAGCCAGGTCGGGGTGGTGAAATGATGGAAGGTCACCACGGGGACGATGTCCCGTTCGCGGCACGCCGCACAGATCCTGCGGTAGTGGTCCAGTGCGGCGTTGGAGAACTCGCCCTCAGCAGGCTCGATTCGGCTCCACTCCAGTGAGAACCGGTAGGCCCCGAGCCCCATGCTGGCAATGAGCTCGATATCCTCGGGCCAGCGGTGTAGCGAATCACACGCGTCCCCGCTCGATTCGGCATAACCGGAGTTCGGGTCGTGCTCCTTTGCCCACGAGTCGTTGTTCACGTTGCCGCCCTCGACCTGATGAGCTGCGGTCGCCGCTCCCCACAGGAAGCCTTGGGGGAAGGTGAACTCCGCTCCAGCGGCTTCGGCTCGGTCCACGAGCGATCACTGTAGTGCCCGACGGTTGTTACCCGCCTCATATGTTGCGCTGGCAGAACCCCTCGGTTGCCAGCTGCTCACAGCCGATGCTCGATTGAGCCAGGCCCCCGGCACCCGCTGCCCGATCACGTTGGTGCCGTGATGGGGCCCCCTGTTCTTTCGGAAGTGGCCGAACCGGGCCTGTGTCAGCAGGCCCGAACGTGGTGAACACGTTCAGATCCTGTACCCACCAGTTTCGTTCTGCGCCGGGCCACGCCGGTGACGGCCGTCGCCCTGGCGTGTTGTTCAGCGTTGGTGCGCGTGGGAGCGGCGGTACCCACAGCGCCGGCTCCCGAGCGCCTCCGGCCACGTTCGGGCTATCAGGCTGAGAGCCTGGGACGACCTGTTGGCCGGACTCGACGTGTCACCATGGGCAGATGGCATGGCACTCCTTCGAGGGAAAGGAACCCGAATCCGGCGAGCGGACCGTACTGGTGGCACGGCACGGTCGAACCGTTGCCAACGAGGAAGGTATTCACCAGAATTGGGGTCCGTACGAGCTCTCGCCTTCCGGCCTAGCCGAATTGGGAGTGGCGAAGCGTTGGTGGAGCCGTTGGGACGTGGCTCACCACATATCGAGCCCCGTGCCTCGCGCCGTAGAGACGGCAAAACACTTGTGGAGTCGAATTGACGAATTGGATGTCGCCTGGGGAGAGCGAGCTGTTCCGGCGGTGGAGGGTCTGACTCTCGAAGAGGCCCACCGCCTTCACCCCAATTTGTTGGAGCCCGATGGATGGGTCAGGCCCGGCGCTCCGACGAATCCCTTCGTCGAATCGAGCGCTGCGCTGAATTATCGGGTCCAGTCCGCCTTGCTGCGCGCAGCCGGCACTGTCCTGGAGGGTCACGTGGTCGCCGTCATGACGCACGGCGCCCTGCTCGCCGCAATTCTGACTCTTTCGGAAGAGGGTGATCTGCGCGGCGCGCCAGAGCGATCGGTCCGCTGTGGCAACCTGGCAGTGCTTGAGATTTCAGCTGATCCGGCCGAGGGATGGAACGTTCGTCGTGAGCACAGCCCGCTCACTCTTGGTTAGAGGTGTTCGATCCTGCGGATCTTCGACCCCATGTGGGATCAACCGTCGTTGATACGAGCCGAAGCCCAACGACAACCGGAGTAGGGCTTGCCCAAAGTGACTCGAACATGAGCGCGTTCGCCATCGCCGGCGCACCAGTCGTGCCTGCGCTGGCGTACGACGAAGGCCGATCGTCGATCTGTGGGACTGTTCTGAACGAAGTGGGTGAAGGGGATCGCCGACGCGAGGACGGCTCGTCGACCATGCCCATGGTCCACTGCTCGATTCACCCGGCTACCCCTTCGGGGTTGCCTGCTTGACCATGATTCCGCCCTCGGTGTGGTCACGGATCTCGACATGGGTGACCGACGCCGGGCACCTGGACGTGATAGTCGACATGGTCAACCGCCAGGGCCACCGGCAGGGATACGAGGACCTCGTAGGCGCGGCCGAAGGGCTCACCGTTGCGGGTGCGAGGGTTCGCGTCGCCGGTCTGGAAGGCATCATTGCTTCGAAGGAGCACGCGGCAGCAACGATGCCCCCGAATCGGGGCGCCAGTAGCGTGTCTCCGTGGACGTCCTGGTGGAACGAGTGTCGGCACCAGAAACCTTCGAGCTCCGCTGGCGGGTCGTCGCTCCATCGACGACATGAGTTTGCTCATGCGACGACCCACGAGTTCAGGACGATGACCGCCCATTCGGCAGGCCACGGCCAAAGATGACCTCTACCGCAAAGGCGGTCATCGACAACGGCATCGGTTTGAGTGCCCTCGACCGGTCGCGGTGTCTGTCGGCCGCCTGATATCAAGCACGCGTGGCGCAGTGACCGCGTCCGACGTTTGCGTGCTGCGCTGCTGACGGGTCGGCCACCCCCGTCATACTGGCGCGTTGTTCGCCGCTGAGCAGGCGCGTTCGACCGTACCCACATCGCAGGCCGCCGAGAGCGGTTCTGACGTGTTCCGTGGGGGCATACGGACTCCGTGCTTTCCCGGTGGCGACGCCCGGAACGGCATCACCTCCGGGCTGGGCCAGGTTGCCAAGGGAGACCCGCTCAGCAGCGCAATACCGAGTGACCCAGCGTGTACCCAGCCGAGTCCGTCCAATGCCGCCCCCAAAGTGGCAGAGTTGGGTATCCAGTCCTGTTCGGGGGGAACAATGAGGCCTGACGAGATGAGGGCGGCCGGGCGGCTGGCAACGTGGACGCTGGCTGACACAGTGGGCCACGTCGAGCATATGCATCGGGCGGCCGCCTCCCGGTTGTTCGCACTCAGTGCTCCGGCGAGCCGTCCCGTTCGAGTCCTCCACGATGGCATCACCACCGGCGTCTACGCCGCGGTCCGGGGGGCCGCGGTGGCTGTCGGCCTGGCTAGCACTGAACTTGTGAGTCGAGCGGCGGGGTCAACTGTTCCGGCCGGGGCAACCCCTCGGAGCAATCTGGCCATGGCCGTGCTAAACGCCACCTTCGGAAATGAGCTTGCCGACCAGGGCAGCCCGCTGGCGATCCCTATGGGCGTCCGGCATGCCCGCGCAGACGTCGTCCCTCGACGCAAACCGCTCGAAGTGGCCTTTCCCGATGCGACCTCGAAGGTTGCGGTCTTCATTCACGGCTTAGGCGAAACCGAGGAGTCCTGGCGGCTGCACGCAGATCGCCACGGCGACGACTCCGAGTCCACCTACGGGTCCCGGCTCGCCCTCGAACTCGGCTACACCCCTGTCTATTTGCGGTACAACTCCGGGCTCCATATCTCCGAGAGCGGGAAGCACCTCACTGCGCTCCTCGAAGACGTGGTCGCTGCCTGGCCCACACCCGTCACCGAGTTCATCCTGATAGGTCACTCAATGGGTGGCCTGGTCGCTCGTAGCGCATGTCACTATGCACAGCAGCGGAGCCACTCGTGGGTATCGAAGGTGCACCACGTCTTCTACCTTGGAACTCCACATCTGGGGGCGGGACTCGAGCAGTGGATCAGCCACCTAAGCAGCGTGCTCACCAAGCTTGACGAGAGCCGCCCGCTGGCCGCGGTCCTAGATCGGCGCAGCGCAGGCATTAAGGATCTGCACGCCGGATATCTGCTCGATGAGGATTGGAACGATGCGGATCCCGGATCGGGTGAGCGTCATGACGTCCCACTCATCCCTGAGGCCAATCACTATGCGGTGAGCGCCACCGTCACGACGAGCCGCCGCAACCCACTCGGTCGATTCGTAGGTGACCTTCTGGTCCAGCCTGCCAGCGCCCGCGGCCGTTCCCGTCGTGGTGGATGCGTCCCGTTTGCCACCGAGCACACGCGCCACTTCGGCGGGCTACACCACTTCAATCTCCTCAACCATCCCTCTGTTTACGAGGCGATGCGAGAGTGGCTCGAACCAACATTCAGCGCCGGGCCCGAGATTGCATCCTCCCTCGCCCCCTCTAGTCGCTTCATGTCCGACCGGGAGCCAGCACCGCTTGAGTGAACCTGACGTTCCTCGTATCCGCACGCACGAAGTGCAGCGACCGCGGGGGGTTCCGAATATCCCAGATCGCTGCCCCTTGGCGGCGTCGCGCTCCCAACTATTCTGGGGCGGCGTCGAGATGCTCCTCAACGAGGGCGAATGTCACCGGCCGGCCTCGGAGCCTGTTGGATGAATCAAGACGTTGCAGATGGCGGCTCGACTGGCATGTGGAGGGGGGGTTCTCCTTCGCTGACCTGCGCGGACTGCTTTGAGGACACGAGAGAAGCCAGCCTGGATCAATGGCCGTCAGTGGCCGTGCAGCATCGAGCTGATTTCCATCGGAGGGAGGGCGTAGGCTGGCGGCGTCAAAGCCACTTTCACAATGGCTCACTGAAGAGGATCGACTATGCACCGGCTCCCACGTGACCATGGTGACGACTACACCCACGGTGTGGCAGCAGCTCGGCGCCAGGTGGTGAGCGTCGAGACGGGCACGCAGCTTGATCACATCGCCGGCTTCTCGTTTGACCCCGGCATTCTGCGCGGGAACATAGAGGGCTTCAGCGGCGTCGCCCAGGTGCCGCTTGGCTTCGCCGGTCCGCTCCTGGTCCACGGCGAGCACGCACGCGGGGAGTACTTCGTACCGCTGGCAACTACCGAAGGGACCCTGGTCGCCAGCTACAGCCGGGGGATGCGACTCACTCGAGAGGCGGGCGGCATCACGGCGACGGTCATCGACGACGCTATGCAGCGGGCACCGGTGTTCGTATTCCAAGACGCCCGAGATGCCCGCGATTTTGGCCACTGGGTACAGGAGAATTTCGCCACCATCAAGGGTAGGGCTGAGGAGACGTCACGGTTCGGGCGGCTTCGGGACATCGAGCAGTACGCGCTAGGTCCGATGCGATGGCTCCGGTTCAACTTCATCACTGGCGATGCTGCCGGCCAGAACATGGTGACCAAGGCCGTCCACGAGGCGTGTCAGTGGATGATCGACCAGCGTCCACCGGGACTCAAGGACTTCGCGCTGGCCGGCAATCTGGACACCGACAAGAAACATTCCAGCATGAACAACCTCCACACCCGCGGCAAGCGGGTTGTGGCCGAGGTGACGTTGCCGGCCGAGCTGATCGAGGATCTGATGCACACGAGCGCGAAGCAACTTTATCGGCTGCGCCAGCTTTCCGATATGGGTACCCTCCTCGGTGGCGGAGTGAGCAACGGCTCCCAGTACGCGAATGGGATCGCCGCCATGTTCATCGCTTGCGGCCAGGACGTCGGCAACGTGGCCGAGGCGTCAGCCGGCTTCAGCTTCGGCGAGCTGCGTGATGACGGCAGCTACTACTGTTCGGTGACCATCCCGTCCCTCATAGTTGCCACCGTCGGTGGCGGGACAGGCTTGCCAACGCAGCGAGAATGTCTCGAGACGCTCGGTTGCTACGGCCCAGGGCGCGTGCGTGCCTTTGCGGAGATAGTGGCGGCGACCGTGCTGTGCGGCGAACTGTCCCTCGGATCGGCTATCGCAGCCGATGAGTGGGTGTCGAGCCACGAGGCCCATGGCCGGAATCGGCCGGCCGACTCACCGCAGCCGATCCCTTAGAGCCGATCCACCAATCGACCACGGTTGGGAGGCAGTCGTGTTTCTCTCGACAAAGATCACTTGAGTGCCCGCACGAAAGCCTTCCTCGATGCATGCCACCACCGGAGTCGCCGCTCGTACCGTTGCATACCACCCATCTCGTTGAGCATCCGAATGAAGTTGGGATCGCCAGCCTCAACCCGTCGCTGGACAAACGATCCTCCGCTCTCCATCGACTGGTCGAGGAGTTCGACCAGGGTGTGGCGATCCTCGGCGTCGAGTCCATAGGTGTCGGCGACAATCCGAAGGCGGGCGGGACGATCGAGGTCCCGAAACCCCAGTCGGCTGGCGCTGACGTCGTCGTCGATGGGCACACACATCCGAGCGAAGGCTGCGAGGTCGAAAAGCGGCCGTCCTGGTGCGGCAAAGTCGAAGTCCAAGAGTGCGAGAGCTTCGCCATCCATGAAGACGACGTTCTCCAGGCAGACGTCGTTGTGGCAGATCATCGTTCCGCCGCACGGATCTGCCAGTTCGTCGCTCCAGTTCGCTGGGATGATGGGTAGTCGGGACGAGACATCGTGGAATGACCTCATCAGGGCGGCGATCGAGGAAAGTGCGTGTTCAGTCTGCGCCCAGGCCGGGAACGGCGGCACCGCAACGTCACCTTCGATGAAGAAAAGTCGCTCCCTCCCGTCGGCTTGGATTTCGACTGGTAGTGAAGCTCCTTCAAATCCGGCCGACCGGAGCCCGCGCTGAAAGGCGTGCACGGCCTCGGAGTTGGGATTCGAGGGTCGTACGACGAAATCACCCTCTCTGACGACGCTTCCGGCGTTTGCCACTCCACCTGGCAGGATCTCGTTCACTGGACCAGTCTCTCAGGGACTACCTCAGTTCGGTTACGGCGTGCCTCATGGCGCCCGATCGCGCGGTGGACAGCCGTCCGCTCGACGAGGCGCGACCTGCGGCCAACCGTCTTGGGGCACGCTGCCATGCCTTCAGCCGACTAACGGTGGCATTCCTTCGGGCTGCCGGCGTGCCCGCCCGCGCCCGTTGCGGATTCGGTACGTACTTCCGGCCGGGATGGTTCGAAGATCACCGCCACCTGGTGCCAGATGATCGGCTTCGCCGGTGACCCGCTCGCGATCACGGCGGCTGAGTTCGTATCCGCGGGGCATGCGTGGCGAGCCTGGCGGAACGGTGATCTCGACGCAGGACGATGTGGGCTGTCGGCAATCAACGAACACGGGGCGCACTGGATCGCCGGCAACTTGCGTCGTGATCTGGCCTCTCTGAACAAGGTGGAGATGCTTCCCTGGGACGTATGGGGGACGAGTTGGGGTGCTGGTGATCAGCCCACCGACGCTCAGCTCTATTTGTTCGACACCATCGCAGACCTGACTATGGACCCGGACGCGCAATTGGGAGTGCTACGCAGCCGATACCAAAGTGATGACGCGCTGCGGGTGGACGGCACGGTCTTCAACGCGGCCCGTGGTCAGGCCGAAACCGTGTGACGAAGACGGTTCTATGCGCTCGGTCCCGTTCCAGGACTCTTGGCTCACGTGCCCCCGATCACCTGTTGCTGGCTCAGCCCAAGCCGTCCCACGCCGAGTTTGCCAGCCGGACCGGAGCGCAGCAATCCCCAGCTCCGTCGTGGCAGCGGCAGCGGGGACTCACGACGTGCAGTCGATGATC
>JBEKOI010000087.1:0-13861 GCA_049521915.1 Acidimicrobiales bacterium
CGAGGACAATCCCCAGTCCCTCACCATCTTGATGGCCAAGTCGGTGGCCCCTGACAGGTCGTTGGCCGCCCCGGTCGAGGCCTCTCCGATGACCAGGTTCTCCGAGGCGCGCCCACCCAGGCGGATGGCCAGTGAATCGAGCAGGTAACTCTCGGCGTACAGGTGGCGCTCGTCGACCGGCAGCTGCTCGGTGACGCCCAAGGCACGGCCCGAAGGCAGGATGGTGATCTTGGCCACCGGGTCGGCGTGGGCGGAGAGGAAGGCGACCAAGGCATGTCCGGCCTCGTGGACGGCGACGGAGTGCTTCTCCTCGGGGAGGAGGGCGTTTGACACGTCCCGGCGTCCGAGGAGGACCCGATCTCTGGCTTCGTCGATGTCCTTGGCGAAGATGACGTCCCTGTTGTCGCGAACGGCCACGATGGCCGCCTCGTTCAACAGGTTGGCCAGGTCCGCACCGGAGAAGCCGGGTGTGGCCCGGGCCACGGCGTCGAAGTCGACATCGGGAGCCAGGTGCTTGCCCGCCACGTGCACGGCCAGAATGGCCGACCGCTCGGCCTGGTTGGGCAGTGGGATCTCCACCTCCCGGTCGAACCGGCCGGGTCGGAGGAGGGCCGGGTCGAGCACCTCCGGACGGTTGGTGGCCGCCATGACCACCACCCCGGTGCTGGGGTCGAAGCCGTCCATCTCGGCCAGAAGCTGATTGAGGGTCTGCTCCCGCTCGTCGTTGGAGCCGAACGAACCCCCACGGCGCTGGCCGATGGCGTCGATCTCGTCGATGAAGATGATGGAGGGGGACCGTTTGCGGGCATCGGCGAAGAGGTCCCGCACCCGAGAGGCGCCCACTCCGACGAACAGCTCGACGAAGCTCGAGCCGGTGAGGGCGAGGAATGGAACCTCTGCCTCGCCGGCCACCGCCCGGGCCATCAGGGTCTTGCCCGTTCCCGGCGGTCCGACCATCAGCACTCCCCGAGGGCCGGTTGCCCCGGCCTGGGCGTAGCGCTCGGGATGGCGCAAGAAGTCGACCACCTCGGTCACCTCCTGCTTCGCCCCCTCGTACCCGGCGACGTCGGCCAGCCGGGTGGTCGGCCTGTCCTCGTCGTACACCTTGGCCTTCGACCCGCCGATACCTTTGATCCCGGCCAGCTGTTTGGAGCTCCTCCGCCCTATCCAAATGAAGACGGCGATGAACAAGAGGATGGGAAGGAGCGACAACAGGTCATCCAGGAGGGCCGACCCCTGCCCCACGCCGGTGACATCGACATCATGGGCCTTCAGCGTCGGCGCCAGCTGGGTGTCGGTGATGGCCGTCGGGATCTGAGAGGTGTAGTTGTCGCCTTTCTTGAGTGTCCCCGTAATGGCACCGCTCGGGTTGACTGAAGCTGTCCGCACGCCCCCTGAAGCGACCTCGGACAGAAACTTGGAATAGCTGTAGCTCTGCGTCGGCGTGCCCGTCATATGGGGGATGGAGAGCAGGATCAGCGTGATGAGGACGCCCAGCGGCAGGAGCCACCTCCGCCACCGGGGCGGGGGAGGTGGAGCTGGTGCCGGAGGTCGATCGCTGGGTCCGCCCGGCCTTGCCGATGTCGTGAGATGACGTGTCCTGACACTCATGGTGAGACCTCTCTCACCGGCGACTCCCCGCCCTGCGCCGCCATCGATGCACTTCGAAACGTGGGCCCTCGTCACCACCGTGAAATTCCTCATTCGTGCCTCCGGTTACGACTGGGCATCAAAACCCGATCTCGCTCTCTCACTGCTCGATCAGGAGCACTCCTCCCGATGACGGCCGATCAGTGAGCACACACCCCTGACGGCCGTGCCGCGTGGGCGCCATCCAGAAACCAGGTGCGCTTCCTTCTGGAACGATCACACCAATTGCCATATTCGATTCTCACCACATGGTCGAGGTGTTGCACGAGCCGGATGGCAATGCTCCGCGGGTCGTCCAGAACGTGGGCCGCATGTCCGGCTCTGTCGGGCGCGCCGGAGAGTCGTTCCAGCGCCAGCGAGAACAATGAGCTTTCGTAAAGCTCCTCACTCACGGTCAACGCAAAGCCATCCCACGAGGCAAAAACCAGAAGCCCCATCAGTACCCCGACAATCTCAAAACTGACCAATCCACCGGCTTTCGTCGCCAACGCCAGACGCACCTCACGGGTGTGACCGGCCTGTTCGTTCGCGTCGCCGCCCGCACGCTGGCGCTCCTGGCCGACGATCATCCTGAGGAGCTCGAGCCGCGCCTCGTTCATCGCCGCCCACCCTCCACCCGATTGGAGTGCACGAGTCGCAAACCCAACATGATCACTTGAACTCTTCTCTCGTCTCATTGATGATGCTCTTCCCTGTTCCGCCCACCGGCCACGACCAACAGAGCGGTGGCAGCACTGGCTGCCTGTTCTCTCGTCTCCCGGGCAGCTCGGACCGGCAGCCTCACCGCCCCGTCAGCCAACCATGGCGCCTCCAGATGCCCGTCGCGCCCGTGGATGACCCTGGTCGGGAGGAGCCGATCTGCTTCTTGGCCGAGATACGGGTCCGGTCCTTGTTGCCGTCGGCGGCCAGAACGAGGGCTGGGATGCTCTGGAGTGGGCCGCCGCCGAGGCGGCTGCCCGGCAGGTGGCGCTCCGAATCGTGCATGCGATCAGATGGCCGGATCCGCCACTGGGCCTGCCCGGGGGTCTGTGCATGAACCGGTGGGATCCCAAGGTCGAAAGCGCGGGGGCGTGCGTTCTCGAGGAAGCGGCCGACCTTGCCCGCAGCGTCGCTCCCACTGTGCCGATCACGACTCATCTGCAGTTGGGAGATATCGCCCAGGTGGTGCTGCGGGAGGGACGACATGATGCGCTCATCGTCCTGGGACGCCGAGCCGGTCGCCACCGGCGGGGCGTGGCCATGTCGGTGAGCAGCCAGGTGGCCTGTCGCTCGAGCTGCCCGGTCCGCGTGGTCGACCTTCTGGACGAGGTCCCACCTGGTCCTTCGCTGGGAAGGGTGGTGGTCAGCACCGATGGTACCCAAGACCCGACAGCCGCCCTCGGGTTCGCCTTCCGCGCCGCCCGACATCGGGATGTCGGTATAACGGCGATACTGGCGTGGAGCAGACGGAGCTCGGCTCACTGCGACGTTCGGGTCGCCGAGGCCTTGCGGGTGTGTCGCGAAGCCTTTCCCGACGTGGAGGTGCGGGAGCGAGTGGTTGCGCCGGCCGGCTGGGTCGGCCCTGGTGAGGGAATCAGCTGGGGCCGCACTGGTCGTACTCGGTTCGCGGACCCATGGCCGGCTGCGCCGGGGGCTCTTCGAGTCTGTGGAATCCGTCTTGGGCTCCGTCCGCAGTCCGGTTGCAGTTGGCAGGAATGCCTCTTGTTATCGGCTCGAGAATGCCAGGGGTTCAACCAGGGACTCCCACTGGCTCAATCGGATGCCCAACGGGTAAGAATGACGTGCGTGAAGAAGAAGGAGGGAAGGGGAAAGCTGCTCTGACCAGGAGTGAGGAGCTGGCTTCCCGGACCGTAGAGGCAGAGGCCGCTCGGGTGGAGCAGCCGGAATCCCGGCTCAGCCGCCGAAAGGGTGGAGTCCCGGATTGTGGCCCAAGGAAAAACCGACCCGTGGAGGTCCTCGATGAGCAGCAGGGATGGAAGTAGCGACTACGACGTCATCGTCTTCGGCGGAGGTGCGCCCGGCGAGCATTGCGCCGGTGCTCTGGCCGAAGGGGGGCTGCGGGTGGCGGTCGTCGAGCGGGACCTGGTGGGAGGTGAATGCTCGTATTGGGCGTGCATCCCATCCAAGGCGCTGCTCCGTCCCGGAGAGGCGGTGCATGGTGCGCTCGAAGCTGCCGCCACCGCGCAGGTGGACGTGAAGGCCGCACTGGCCTGGCGAGATTTCATGGTCTCCGACTATTCAGACACTGGGCAGGCGAAGTGGCTGGCAGAGAGGGGAATCGAGCTGCTGCGCGGGAGCGGCCGGCTTGCCGGCCCCGGTGTGGTGGAGGTCGATGGCAAGCGGTACACCGCAGAGCATGTGGTGGTGGCGACCGGTTCTGACCCGGTGGTGCCGCCCATCCCCGGTCTTGGTGAACTGGATGGAGTGTGGGGGACGCACGAGGCGACCGGCATGAAGGCCATCCCGAGCCGTCTGCTCGTCTTGGGAGGAGGTCCGGCCGGCGTCGAGTTGGCCCAGGTTGTCCGCCGCCTCGGCGGCGAGGTGGCACTCATCGAGGGAGCCGACCATTTGCTCGCCCGTGAAGCTGCGCCACTCGGCGAAGCGCTTGCCGAGAGTCTTCGCCGTGATGGGATCGAGATCGTGCTCGGTGAGAGCGTCAAGGCTGCGCGACGGGAAGGTGATGATTACGTCCTGGAGTTCGGCCAGCATGGCCAGCTCCGAGGGGATCGTCTGCTGGTGGCCACCGGCCGGCGTCCGCGGGTGGATGGCATAGGACTGGACACCGTGGGAATTGAGGCTGACAAGCATGGAATCGCCGTGGACCCGTACCTGCGGGCCGGCGAACGGCTCTGGGCCATAGGCGACGTCAACGGAGTGTGGCCTCTGACCCATGTGGGCGAATACGAGGGTGAGGTCGTCGCCGCCAATATTCTCGGAGCGTCGCGGCCGGCCCATTACGAGGCGGTACCCCGCGTCGTCTACACGGACCCTCAGGCCGCGGCGGTCGGAGCTGTCGAGGCCCTGTTCAGTGGAACAGCACCGTTGTCGGAGGTCTCCAAAATGGCCACCTATACCCATGATTACGCCGAGTCCAAAGGGTTCTTGACGCTGCTCAGCGACGGCGAGCGGCTCACTGGCGCGTATGGTATCGGCCCCGAGGCAGGGGAGTGGTTGCAGCAGGCGACGTTGGCCATACGTGCCCGGGTGCCGCTCGATGTGTTGCGCGATACCATTCAGCCCTTTCCCAGCTTTTCGGAGATCTATGGCGTGGCCCTCAAGGCGCTGGGCGCCGAAATCGAACGTGCGGGCACGAACGTCGGGCCAGCGGGCGGACAAGCGGCACCTGGTGTGCCGACGCCTTCATCTGTCCCCTCGTAGGTTGACATGGAGTACCTGGTGACGATGACCACTCACGTTCCGGGCGGGACCTCAGAGCAAGAGGTCGAAGAAGTGCGGTCCCGAGAAGCGGAACGATCGTCCCAGCTTTCTGCGGAGGGGCATCTGCTCCGTCTGTGGCGCCCACCGTCACAAGCTGGTCAACGGCGCACACTTGGCCTCTTTTCCGCTGATGACCCGGAACAACTCGAAGGGGTCCTCGCCTCCATGCCGCTGCGCGTGTGGCGAACAGACGAGGTCATGGAACTGTGGCCGCATCCAAATGACCCGGGACTGGCTCGGAGCAAGGCACCGTGTCAGGGGACCGGGTCTTCCACCTGACGTAAATTGGCCCTGGATCGTCGCTGACACATCTTCGGAGGAGCTCGATGAGCGGGAATGAGATGAAGGTCGCGATCATCACCGGAGGGAGCAAAGGGATCGGCGCCTGCCTCGTGTCGGCGTATCGCGGCCGGGGCTGGGGAGTCGTCGCCAGCGCGCGCACCATCAAGCCCTCCGAGGACGCGAATATCGTCACCGTCGAGGGCGATGTGGCTGACCCAGCAGCCGATGACCGGATCGTCAGCGTGGCCCTCGAACACTTCGGACGGATCGACACGCTCATCAACAACGCAGGCATCTTCATCAGTAAGCCGTTCACCGAGTACACCGATGAGGACTATTCGTCCATCGTCAGCGTGAATGTCACGGGATTCTTCAGGATCACCCAGCGGGTGGTGGCCGAGATGCTGAAGGGTTCCGGCGGTCACATCGTCAACATCACGACCACTCTCGCCGACTACGCAGATGCCGACGTTCCATCCGTGTTGGTCTCGCTCACCAAGGGAGGCCTGGCTTCGGCGACGAAGTCGCTGGCGATCGAGTATGCGACTCGTGGAATCAGGGTCAACGCGGTTTCGCCCGGTGTCATTCAAACGTCGATGAATGCAGCAGATTCCTACGATGCGGATGCGGCACTCGAGCCCCTCGGGCGTGTGGGGCAGATCAGCGACATCGTCGACGGGATTCTCTTCCTGGAGTCCTCCCCCTTCATCACCGGCGAAATTCTCCACATCGACGGCGGCCAGATCGCCGGTCATTGATCGGATGATCCGGCCTGGAGATGCGCCTACCGCCGATCGGGCGGTGACCAGGGTCTACCACGGGTGCGACGGGACGCTCCGGGGGCCAGGATGAGGCCCAGGGTACAGACGTGGACAAAGAGTGATGAGCAGGATGGAATGAGGTAGTCGTGGTCGGAAGGGAGATGAACGAGCTGGCGCGGAGGGTGATGCCCGAGTTGAGAAGCATTGCCGCCCTCGTCGAAAGCGTCGGCGGAGCGTCGGTTCAATCGATGGAGCTTTTGGAGGTGGGTCGTGCCATCCAGACCGCATTGGTGGTCTTGAGCGATTGGGGAGCGGTCGAAATGGCAGGTTTCGAATGGTGTTCGTCAACCGGGAAGGATGGCGTGGCCGGGTAGTGAGACGAGGGATTTGGAATCGAGGGTGAAGGGCTTCGGGATCTGCTGTGAGAGTGTTCACGTGTCGAAGAGGAAAGAGGTAGTCATGGTCGGTTCATCGGTAGGGAGGGTCAAGAGCGGCCGGTTGGCTGTCCTGTTCGACGATCCCCCGTTGGCGGCGTGGGCGGTGAGGACCGCTTCGAGCTGTGGGACGTCTCCGCTCTCTGCTCTCGAGATGTTGGCTGAGGCTTTGGCCAGAGAGGGTGTACCACGATGATGGCCGAAGGCAATTCGGCCATGGTGAAGGGAGAGGATAAAGCGGGGATGGTGCAGCTCATGATCGGGGCTGAGGCGGAGTGCACCGATGGAGCGTGCGGTGAAGTTCGTCGTGTGGTCATAGATCCTGCTGCGCTGGAAGTGAGCCACCTGGTGGTCGAGCCGAAACACAGACAAGGGCTCGGACGTCTTGTGCCGCTCGATCTCGTCGACGTCTCCACTGGTGAGGTGCGAGTCGACTGTACAAGGGCCCAGTTCGAAGCCATGGATCATGCGGAAGAGACGGAACTGCTGCCGGCAAGCGGAGGCCATGCAGAGTATCCAGCCGGGCGGGCACTGCCCCAGCCCTATGAGGGTCTGAGCAACGTGATCGGGGACGTCCCCGATCCCGTCACCTACGACACGGTGCCATCGGGAGAGGTGGAGGTGATGCCCGATGAGAGGGTTCATGCCACGGATGGCCCTATCGGAAGCGTCAAGGGGGTTGTGATCAATTCTCGAACTCGGCACGTGACCCATCTGCTTCTACGGGAGGGTCATGTGTGGGGCCACAAGAACGTGGCCATCCCGACAGATGCCGTGGTTGCCATCGACAACGGTATTCAGTTGAATCTTTCCAAGCGGGACATAGGGAATCTGCCGCCTGCGGTGAAGAATCCATAGGTGTGGCTCGGAGTGGAGCGGTTGCTTTTGTGATGCGGCATTGCCGGGCTGTGTCCCCTGATGAGTGCTCCGACCAGGTGTGGCCGGAGATGGGGGTGGCGGTATCAGCCGGACAGCCCACACATCAAGAAAGGTAGGTCACGTGAGCAATCCGACCGGAGCGGCCGATGCGGCAGAACCGGCTGAGGGCCGATCCCCGGTGACTGGCCTTCCGATCTCGGACTATGCCTTGATCTCCGACTGTCATTCGGCCGCACTGGTGAGCAAGGGGGGAGCGATCGACTGGCTCTGTTTCCCCCGCTTTGACGCTCCTTCGATTTTCGGGCGGATCCTGGATGAGGGAGCAGGGCATTGGTCGATCCGTCCGGTTGGCCCCTTCACGTCGGACCGGCGTTATCTGGATCAGAGCATGGTGTTGGAGACCACGTTTTCGACGGCCGATGGGACCGTGACTCTGGTCGACGCGCTGGCCATGGGTCGAGACGACCGCGGCCACCAGCTGGGCGCCGGTGCACCCTCCGCACTGGTTCGGAAGATCGTTGGGGCGAAAGGAACTGTGGACCTGGAGCTCGAGTATGCGCCACGTCCGGAGTACGGGCTGATCTGGCCGGTCATGGAGCACGTCGATGGGGGTGTCCGAGCACGCGCCGGGGCCGTCGCCTTGGCCATGTCGTGCCAACCCGCGGTCTCCATCGAGGGATCCAAGGCCGTCGCCCGCTTGACCGTCAGCGAAGGTCAGGAGCTCACATTCTCCCTCCTCGCCCGTTCCTCATCTGAAGAGCCGCCCGAACTCTGGGCGCCTCAGGACATCGCCGATCGTCTCGACTCGACCGTCGACGCATGGCGCTCGTGGTCAGCGCTCCACCAATCCTACGATGGGCCTTGGCGGGACCTCGTTCAACTGAGCGGCCGGGTTCTCTACGGCTTGACCTATTTTCCCACCGGCGCCATGGTGGCGGCGCCGACGACATCGCTGCCCGAGACGCCGGGAGGCACTCGCAACTGGGACTACAGGTATTCGTGGGTGCGAGATGCCAGCTTCACATTGCAGGCACTGTGGGTGGCGGCGTGCCCTGATGAGGCATGGAAGTTCTTCGACTTCATGGCCGGCGCCGCGGCCTCCCAGCTCCACCGGGGCGCGGATCTCCAGATCATGTTCGGCGTGGGTGGGGAACGGGATCTGACCGAGCGGGAATTGCCTCAGCTCACCGGCTGGCGGAACAGTGCCCCGGTCCGAGTAGGCAACGGGGCGTGGAAGCAGCGTCAACTGGACGTCTATGGCGAGCTGCTGGATGCGGCATACCGATTTCCGGAACAGCTCCAACAGCTCGGCCCGACCACCCGACAATTCCTCGTGGATCTGGCCGACGCCGCGGCCGCCCGTTGGCGCAAGAAGGATCAGGGGATCTGGGAGATCAGGAGCGACCCGCAGGACTTCGTCTACTCCAAGCTGATGTGCTGGGTCGCCCTCGACCGCGCCATTGCCCTGGCCGAGAGGCTCGATGCCAAGGACCGAGTCGACGGGTGGCAGACGGTGCGAGAAGAGATCGCCCAAGCCATCCTTGCCCACGGATGGAATGAGAAGGCGGGCGCTTTCACCCAGTCGTTCGGTTCGGACAGCCTTGACGCTTCCAATCTCATGATGCCGATCGTGGGATTCATACCGGCCGACGATCCCCGCATGCTGGCCACGATCGACGCCACCGCCCGAAGCCTGACCGACGAACGGGGCCTCGTCTACCGGTATCTGTCTGACGATGGGCTCGACGGATCTGAAGGGTCGTTCCTCCTGTGCACATTCTGGTTGGCTCAGGCCCAGGCTCTGGCCGGCCAGGTCCCAGAGGCCCGGAAGACCTTCGAATGTGCGGTGTCGTTTGTCAACGATGTGGGATTGCTCGCCGAGGAGGTCACCGCGGACACCGGCGAGCTCATCGGCAACTTCCCCCAGGCATTCAGCCACATAGGCCTTGTCAATGCGGCATGGGCCATTTCGGAGGCCGAGCGGAAAGAGAAAGAGGGAGTGGGGAAGGTCTGAGCCCCGGCGCCCGGCCGCGAGGGCAGGGATCCGACCGATCCGGGCTGCGACGGGTCGCCGCACGTCCGGGTCCCCTGGTCACCTAGGGTGTGATGATCGGGCCCCCGTACCTGTGGCCGTGTCGGGCCCGTGCGCATGACGTGCGCCAGCAGTGGGGGAGTCGAGATGGGCGATCGGGTAGCGGCGTCGATTGAGGGCGACACGATCGTTGAGGCATTTCGCCACAGCGTCAGACGGCTACCCGACAAGCCCGCGCTTCGGTGGTGTCAGGAGGGCGCCTGGTCCGCGCTGACCTGGTCCGGGTACGGCCGGGCGGTGGACGAGGTGGCGGCGGGCCTGGCTGAGGTCGGGGTGCTCCCCGGTGACCGGGTGGCCATCTTGTCCGGCAACCGCCCGGAGTGGCACCTGGCCGATCTCGGGGGACTGGTCGGTGGTGCCGTGACGGTGCCGATCTATCAGACCAGTTCGCCCGAGCAGGTGGCCTACGTGCTCAGTCATTCGGAGGCGCGCCTCTGTTTTGTCGAGGACGAGCACCAGCTGGCGAAAGTCGTCGAGGTGCGGGACCAGCTGTCCTTCCTCCATCAGGTGATCGTGTTCGCCGACGATGGGCCGCGGAGCGACCCGTTCGTGATGAGCTTCGCCGACCTGCGGGCCATGGGCGTCCATCGCCTCGAAGGTGAACCGGATCTGGTCGAATCCCGGTCGGGTGACGTGGCCGCCGACCAACTGGCGACACTCGTCTATACCAGCGGGACGACCGGCCCTCCCAAGGGGGCGATGATCAGCCACGCCAACATCATGTGGACGCTCCGCAGCGCCATCTCGGTCTTCGATCTGCGCGAGGGCGAGCGGTTCCTCTCGTTCTTGCCCCTCAGCCACATCGCCGAACGGATGATCAGCGACTTCGCATCGGTGGCCACCGGCGGCGAGACGTGGTTCGCCCGCAGCATCGGCTCCGTGGGCGAGGATCTACGGGCCTGCCGGCCGACGGTCTTCTTCGCGGTGCCCCGGGTCTGGGAGAAGCTCCGCGAGGCCATCCTCGACAGACTTGATGGCAGCCGGGCCCTGCAGAGGATGGTCGTCGATCATTACGTCGAGTTGAGCCAGCACGTGACCCAGCGGAAAGAGGCTGGTCGGCGTCCGGCGCTGTGGGCGGAACTTCCCCATCGTGCCCTCGATGCCACCGTCGGTGCGCAGGTCAGGCACGAACTCGGCCTCGACAAGGCCCACATCCTGGTGTCGTCGGCGGCACCGGTCCATCCTGACCTGCTCCGTTGGCTGGGGGCCGTCGGCTTGCCGGTGCTCGAGGTCTACGGCCAGACCGAAACCTGCGGACCCACCACCGCCAACCCCCCGGAGGACAACAGAGTCGGGACGGTCGGACTGTCCCTGCCCGGGGTGCGCCTGCGCATCGCCGAAGATGAGGAGATCCTCGTGCAAGGCGGAAACGTCTGCGAAGGGTACTTCCGGGATCCAGGGGGATCGGCTCAGCTCATCGACGGCAACGGGTGGCTGCACTCAGGAGACATGGGTGCGCTCGACGCCGACGGCTATCTTCGCATCACCGGCCGGAAGAAGGACCTGATTATCACGGCGGGCGGTCAGAACGTGGCCCCGCAGGACATCGAGTCGGACCTCCGGAACAGTGAGCTCCTGTCCGAGGCGGTCGTGATCGGTGACGGTAGGCGCTATCTCACCGCGCTCCTCACCCTGGACATCGAGGCGCTGTTGCGGTGGGCCCGGCAACGGGGAAAGGCGATCGAACCCCGGGACCTGATCGCCGACCCGGAGCTCCAAGGGGCCATCGACCGGATCGTGGAGGACGTCAACGCCAAACGTTCCCGTGTCGAGCACGTGCGCGCCTTCCGGATTCTCGACCACGACTTCGCCGTC
This sequence comes from Acidimicrobiales bacterium, assembly GCA_049521915.1. Classification (GTDB taxonomy): domain Bacteria; phylum Actinomycetota; class Acidimicrobiia; order Acidimicrobiales; family RAAP-2; genus Bog-756. Next base: position 11,352 of record JBEKOI010000087.1, read on the forward strand.
GCCTCTGGCGAGATGACTCAGACCCTCAAGGTCAAGCGGAACGTGGTCATCGAACGGCATCAGAAGGAAGTGGACGAGATGTACGGAGGTGAACCGCCGGCGTGACCGCTCTGGCTCTTCCATCTGGACCGGCGCGGACAGCAGGGGCCGGCGCAGGGGCCGACCCGGATGCGAGGGTGGGCCCGGTCTGGTGACGGACGTGCGGATAGCGGTCATCGGCGCGGGTTCGTGGGGGACCACGGTGGCATCCATGCTCGCCGAACGCTTCGATACCGTGCTCTGGGCCCTGGAGCCAGAGGTCGCCGAGGCGATCTCGAGCCATCATGAGAACCCGACCTATCTCCCCGGCTTCACGCTGACCCGCTCACTCGAGGCGACGACCGACCACCGGCGGGCCGCCGCTGAGCGCCAGCTGCTGGTTGTGGCCGTTCCGGCCCAGCACATGCGGGGCGTGGCCGAACAGCTGGCTCCGTTCGTCGGTCCTGGCGTGGTGACGTTGAGCCTCACCAAGGGCATCGAGCTGGGCACGCTGTGCCGGCCGTCCGAGATCCTGACTCAGGTGCTCAGGCCCGGTGGGCAGGATCGCATCGGTGTCCTCGCCGGTCCCAATCTGGCCCTCGAGGTCATGGCCGGGCAGCCGGCGGCAACGGTGGTGGCGGCCCCGGACACCGGGACCGCCCGGTGGCTGCAGGGTCTCCTGAACAGCAAGCGGTTCCGGGTCTACACGAGCGACGATGTCGTGGGATGCGAGATCGGTGGTGCGGTCAAGAACGTCATCGCCATCGCCGCAGGTGTCGCCGACGGGCTCGGGTACGGCTGGAACAGTCGCGCCGCCCTCATCACCCGTGGTCTGGCCGAGCTGGCCCGCCTGGGCGTGGCCATGGGCGGCGATCCTCTCACGTTCCTCGGTCTCGCCGGCAACGGGGACCTGATCGCCACCTGCAGCAGCACCGAGAGCCGCAACCATCGGGTGGGGGTCGCCCTGGGCCAGGCCCGCGCCCTCAGTGACATCGTCACGGAGACGAACATGGTCGCCGAAGGGGTGGACTCCACGCCGGCCGTGCTGGCCTTGGCCCGTCGGGTGGGCGTGGAGATGCCGGTGGCCGAGCAGGTGGGCGCCATGCTGACCGGAGCGCGCTCACCCGAGGATGCCGTGGAATCGCTGATGGGACGCGGCCTGACCTCGGAATTGCACGACCTCGGGGGTACCCGCTTCAGGCCGGTCACCGAGGGTCCGGAGTGAGGCGGCCGACATCCGGCGTGCCCAGCAGGGGCCCGACACCCGAAGCGCGTCATCGAGGCAGCTGCGCTTCCGGATGGACGGACTCTCGGCGCACGGTGGTGTCGGAGGCGGCATCGAGATCATCCAAGTTGGGACTTTCTACCCTCCTGCGCGGGTCGAAAGTAGTTCAACATCGGTAGGAGAGGGCAGTACGAACGAAAGGGAGGGCCCCATGCCCGAACGGATGGAATTGCGCAGGCACATCGAACACCTCATCGAACGGGCACAGGAAGAGATCCTCGACGCAAGCCGTGAGTTCACCAAGGGCCTCAACAGGGGGACCGACCGGTTCGTACCCCCGATCTCCGCCGATGTCGAACGACTGGTGGACGATGTCTTCGACTTCAGCGAGCGGGTCATCAAGGGACAACGCCGCATGGTCAGCGAAGTGGTGAAGACCATCAACGAGCAGACCGAGCGGGCCGCCGAGGTGGGCCGGACCACCACGCAGAGGGCCACCAAGCGGGTGTCGGCGAAGAAGAAGGCTGCCACCAAGCGGGTGCCGGCGACGAAGAAGGCGGTGGCCAAGAAGGTGTCGGCCAAGAAGGCACCGGCGAGAAAGAAAGCGGTAGCCAAGAAGGCACCGGCGAGAAAGAAGGCGGTGGCCAAGGGCACCGTGTCCGGGAGGTAGACGGCTGCATGGACCAATCTTCGGACGAATCGGACGTGCCTGAACAAGCTGAAGGGAACTTTCCGGTCCGGTACCTGACCATCCACGGACAGCGGATCGGTTGCCGGATGGGCGGTGACGGGCCGGTGCTGTTGCTGCTCCATGGCATTGCCGGCAGTTCCAAGACGTGGATTCCGGCCATGGACCTTCTCCAGACGGACTACACGGTGGTGGCTCCCGACTTCCTCGGCCACGGCCACTCGTCCAAGCCGACGGGAGATTATTCGCTGGGCAACTTCGCCAGTTGGATGAGGGATCTCCTGGTGGTGCTGGGCATCGAGCGAGCCACCGTGGTCGGCCAATCCTTCGGGGGTGGGGTGGCCATGCAGTTCGCCTACCAGTTCCCTGATCTCTGTGAGCGACTCGTGCTGGTGGACGCGGGCGGCCTCGGGCGCGAGGTGAACTGGATCCTTCGCCTGGCCACCCTGCCGGCGGCCGAGTACGTGATGCCGGTCCTGTTCCCGGCCGTCGCCCAGCGTTGGGGTGACCCGGTTGCCCGGTTCGCCGACCGAGTCGGCCTCCGGAGCGTGCCGGCGATGGAAGTCTGGCGCTCCTACC
>JBEKOI010000088.1:0-13660 GCA_049521915.1 Acidimicrobiales bacterium
CTGGCTGGCCACGTAACCGCACACCGCCTGCTTGGAGTGGAAGTAGTCGTTCCAGTTGTGCTCGATCGCCCAGGCCGAGGCCGAGTCGAAATCGGGCGTGGCCAGGTACTCCTTGACCTGTTCCCAACCGGCCTCCCAGCCCAGACCGGCAGCTGACGAGATGAAGCCGATGGACGAGCCGCGCGGCAGCATGTCTTTTTCCAGCAGTCTTTCGATGAGGTGGCGATGGCCGCCGAAGTTGATCTTCTCGATGTTCGGGGTGCCGTCGGCCACGCCGGCGCACGACATGAGGGCGTGGATCGGTCCGCCGCACTCGTCGACGGCCTTGTTGATGGACTCCTTGTCTCCCAGGTTCACGTGAATGGCCTTGACGCCGTCGAGCGTCACCTCGGCGAAGTCCATCACCACCACCTCGGCTCCGGCGTCTCGCGCCAGCTCGGCCGCGGCTGCGCCCATGCCCGTGGCTCCCCCGACCACCAGGACCTGCTTGCCGTCGTAGCGGAATGCGTCGAACAGGGACATCAGTACCTCCTGATTGAGAGACGATTGGACGCCGCCGATCTCAGCCGGCGACGGAGCGGACCTTGAGTCTGTCGATGGTATCCCATTCGATTCCGAGCTCGGCCATGATGTCGTCACGGCGCTCGTTGATTTCGAGGCCTGCCGCGGAAGCGCTGGTTCGCCACCACGCTGGATTGGCTCGGAGCCGCCCCTGAACCCGGGTGCCACGGGCCGTGGCCCAGCCCCGCAGGTACGCTGGACTCCGCCCCGGGGGCCGAGCCTGGCGGTTTCGAACGGGTCGGGCACGACGCGCCGCTGTGTGGGCTCACAGGTGGCTGGCGGCATGTGAAGCGGTCAGACCTCGGGCGGCGTTCACGATCCCGACATGGGTGAAGGCCTGGGGAAAGTTTCCGAGCAATCGCCGCCGGCCCGGGTCATACTCCTCGGAGATGAGTCCGACGTCGTTCACCAGGGCGGCAACCCGTCGGAAGACTGCCGTCGCCTGGTCGAGCCGGCCCATCAGGCGTAGACAGCCGATCAGCCAGAGAGTGCACGGCAGGAACATCCCCTCGCGGCCGGGCAACCCGTCCACCCCTGATTCAACCTGATATCGGAGGACGAACCCGTCCTCAGTGAGGTGCTCCTGGATGGCATCGACGGTCCGGACAACTCGTTCGTCGTCTGCGGGGAGGAACCCGACGAGCGGCATCATCAGCAGGCTGGCATCGAGCTCGACGGCTCCATAGAACTGGGTGAACGCCCCAACGTCGGCGTTCCACCCCTTCTCGCAGACTTCGGCATGGATCGCATCCCGGATGGCGCTCCACTTGTGGGCAGGTCCCTCAAGGCCATGGACTTCCACACCGCGAACGGCGCGGTCGAAAGCGACCCAGGCCATGACCTTGGAGTGGGTGAAGAGCCGAGGAGGACCGCGGACCTCCCAGATTCCGTCGTCAGGATCGGACCAATGCTCGATGAGGAAGCCCATGATCGCCACTTGAATCCGCCAGATGACCTCTTGCACGACAATGCCATGGGACCGAGCCCGGTCGATGGCGTCCATGAGCTCCCCGTAGACGTCGAGTTGGAACTGCCCGGAGGCGGCATTGCCGATCCGCACCGGCGACGATCCCTCATAGCCGGGGAGCCAGTCGATCTCCAGTTCGGTCAGGCGACGTTCCCCGGCCGGTCCGTACATGATCTGCAGTTGATCGGGATCGCCGGCGGCGACGCGTCCCAGCCACGCCAGCCAGCTCTCTGCTTCTTCGCGCAAGCCCGATTCGATCAGGGCCTCGAGCGTGAACGTGGCATCACGGACCCAGCAATAGCGGTAGTCCCAATTGCGCACGCCACCAAGGGATTCGGGGAGCGATGTCGTCGCCGCGGCGACGATTCCGCCCGTCGGACCATAGGTCAGCCCTTTCAACGTAATGAGCGACCGCAATGCGAGATCGTCCCATTCGCCGTGCACAGGTAGGACCTCGCCACACCAATCGCTCCAGAACTTCTCCGTCTCATCGAAGGCCCGAGCCGTATCGAGTGCGTAAGGGGGATCCTCGTGGGACGGGTACCAGGCCAGGACAAAGGCAACCTCCTCTCCGGCATGGACCTTGAACCTCCCCTCGTGGCGCATCTTGATGCCCTTGAGTTCGATGGGGGAGTCGAGAATGACGGCATTGGGTCCGGCAATGGCGAGGAGGCCGCGGGCTGTCCGCCGGACCCATGGAACATCGTGCCCATATTCGAAGCGCAAGATCAGCTCGGTCCGCATCTGCACCTCCCCCTCGACGCCCCGTACGATCCGTACGACTCTCGGATGATGATGCCGTGGAGGCATGAAGTCGATCACCTGTACGACACCGGTTCCGGTGGTGATCTCGGTCTCGAGGACCATCGATCTGCTCCGATAGCGGCGGACGTGGGAGGTGACCGGTTGGTCAGCGATCACCTGCCAGCGGCCGTGCTTCTTCTCTCCGAGCAGTTTGGCGAAACAGCTGCCTGAGTCGAAGCGAGGAAGGCAGAGCCAATCGATGGAACCATCCCGTCCGACAAGCGCGGCGGTCTCGGTATCGCCGATCATCGCGTAGTCCTCGATGGGCAGAGACACTGTCGGCACCTCAGGTTGAAAGGTCCACGTACCGGCGCGCATCGCCGTCTCCGGGGATCGCATCGTATGTTTGCCATCATGATCGGATGCGGATTGGATCGTCAACCGAGACACACGATCGGCGAGCTCAGGCCTTCGAGGCTTGGTGAGGTCAGGTGCCGACGGTCTGCCGGGCGGCTTCTGTGATGTGATCGACGGAGATCCCAGCCGCTTCCATGAGCTCCTGAGGCGTCCCGGAGCCTGGGAGGTCTCGGACAGCCAAGTGGGTGATGCGGGCTGAGTGTCCTGCGTCGCTCAAGGCTTCGAGTACTGCGCCACCTATTCCGCCCGCCGGATAGTGGTCCTCGACAACAACCAGGCGGCCCTCTGTCGCAGCCGCAGCCGCCAGGAGCGTGTCCGTGTCAATGGGCTTCAGTGAGTACAGATCGATGACCCGAGCCCGGATCCCGTCGCTTGCCAGTTGGTCGGCCGCGGCCAGACAGTTGTGCAGGGTGACGCCCGCGCCTATCAACGTCACCTGGTCCTCGGCGCTGGACCGGATCACCTTGGCGCCGCCGATGGGAAAGGCCTCCCCCGGAGGGTACAGGACCGGGTAGGCGCCGCGGGTGGTGCGCATGTAGACGACACCGCCGCGGTCGGCCATCTCCTGCACCAGGAATGCCGCACTGGTGGCGTCGCTCGGGTAGACCACCGTCGATCCGTGGACAGCCCGCATCATGGCCAGATCCTCCAGGGCCATCTGCGACGGGCCGTCGGCGCCGATCTCCACGCCGGCGTGCGAGCCAGACAGGCGGATGTTCGCCGCCGAGATCGCGGACATGCGGATGAAGTCGTAGGCGCGGGTCAGAAAGGCGGCAAAGGTTGCCGCGAATGGGATGTATCCCCGTACCGACAGGCCCACCGCGGCCGCCACCAGCTGCTGCTCGGCGATGAACATCTCGAAATACCGTTCGGGATGGACCTTGGCGAACTCCTCGGTGTGGGTGTTGTTGCCCACTTCGCCGTCGAGGGCAACCACTTTGTAACGGGCGCCCACGCGGCCAGCGCCTGGCCGAACGCCAGTCGGGTCGCCACCTCTGCACCCAGCTCGTAGCGTGGGAGGTTGACCTCGCCGCTGGGCCAAACCCGTGGCGACCCGGCTTCTGGATGCGGCCCGCGGACGGTGATATGGCGTTCGCCTCCGAGTTCGATGATGGCCCGCTCGGCCATCTCGGCCGGCAGCGTCCGGCCGTGCCAGCCCTCTCGGTCCTCGACTTCCTCGAACCCTCGGCCCTTGCGGGTGCGGGCCAGGATCACGGTGGTCCGGTCCGCTCCGGTGGCGTCGCCGAGGGCCTTCTCGATCTCGCCGAAGTCGTGGCCGTCGATGGTGACGGGTTGGCATCCGAACCCTTCGACTCTGCGGGCGTAACCCTCCATGTCCCAGCCCAGCTCGGTGGGGCCCCGTTGACCGAGCCGGTTGACGTCGACAATCACGGTCAAGTTGTCCAGCCGGTAATGGGACGCTTTGTCCAGCGCCTCCCAGATGGACCCTTCTGCCATCTCGCTGTCGCCGCACAGCACCCACACCCGGAACGGGAGCTCGTCGAGATAGCGGCCGGCCAGAGCCACCCCGACTCCATCCGGCAGTCCCTGACCGAGGGAGCCGGTGGCCACGTCCACCCACGGCAGTACCGGGGTGGGGTGGCCCTGCAGCCGCGAACCGAAGCGTCTGTACCCCGTCATCAATTCATCGTCCGTAATGGCTCCGGCGGCTTTGAACATCGAGTACAACAAGGGCGACGCATGACCTTTGGAAAAGATCAGGTGGTCAGTGGCCGGGTCGTCGGGACGGTCCCAGTCATAGCGGAGATGACGGGCCATGAGGACGGCCATCACGTCTGCCGCGGACATACTCGATGTGGGATGACCAGATCCGGCAGCTGTGCTGCAGCGGATCGAATCCACCCGCAGCTGCTGGGCCAGCTCCCGAACGGCGTCCGAATCGTTATCGGCCATGGCACTTTCCCCCTCCGACCGCCTTTGACGGTTTCGCGATATCGGTGGACCTACGTGAGTGTGGCTCTCTCAACCTCGCTTTGTCCATGGGCCGTCTGTTCACGGGACCTTGGCCCGCAGGAACGTCCCGATCCGCCCGGTGGCCTCGGCGGCCTCAGGGGTGCCGAGCATGAGTTGGAAGACGTGGGGCAGGCCCTCGCTGACCTCCAAGGTGATGTCGACCCCGGCCTCAGCGGCTGCCCCGGCCAAGCGTTCGGAGTCGCTGAGCAGCAGATCGGCCGTGCCCACCTGCACGAGCAGCGGAGGGAGCCCGGACAGTGAGGCGAACAGCGGTGACGCCAGAGGCGTCGTGGGGTCAGCCCCGGCCAGGTAGTCGGAGGCGAACCGGTGGAGCATGGCGGGGGTGGAAATCGGATCCTGATCGACTCGCTCGGTCATCGAGGTGCCCGAGCTCGTCAGATCCACAGTCGGGGACATCAGTGCAGCGGCCGCAGGCAGTACCTCCCCTGCGTCGCGCGTGGCCACGAGTAAGGCGACGGCGAGTCCCCCGCCGGCCGAGTCGCCGGCCACCGCAATGGATCTTGCCCTCAGGTCCTGGTCGGAGCGGAGCCAGTTCCATGCGGCCAGGACGTCGTCCACGGCGGCGGGGAAGGGGTGCTCGGGGGCCAGGCGATATTCGGGGAATAGCACCCGCATCCCGCTGGCCCGTCCGAGCCGTGAAGCCAGCTCACCGTCGCTGCAGAGCGACCCGAGCTCGTAACCTCCGCCGTGCAGGAAGAGGAGCACCCGGCCGGAGTCCGCTCCGGGTGCGGCAAGCCAGTGGGCCGGTACCCCACCAGCATTCACCTCTCTCACCAGCACGTCCTTCGGGACCGGATGAGGCCGGCCCCCGGGGGCGAAGGTGGTGCGGGCCTCCTCCAGCGACGACACCGGACCAGCGCCGGTCCGCCGACGGTCTCTGAGCTCGTCAATCAACTCCTGCATTGCCTGGCTCGGCATGCCTGCGCCTCCCTTGCCCTGGGCAGATCTTCTGGAGGGAAGCTCAGGACCCACGTCGAGGCCGAACTCCGACAACCCCTTGAGGCCTCTGTGGGGGTATCGGGCGCAGAGCGGCCCATACCCTTGCAAACCTCCCTTTATGCTCCGGTCACCTTCTCCGCCTCCGCCAACACCTCGCTGAGGACCCCTGTCTTGATGTCATAAACGAAGCCCCGGATGGGAACGTCCGGTGAGATCCAGGGATGCGATCTCGCCTTTTGAATCTGCTCCCTTGTGTTCTCGTCGGCGTCGGTAAAGCTGTAGAACCTGGCCGGCGCAATGGGCGACCGCCCCGTCTCCTTGCGGAGCCGCTCCTCCATCTCGTCGTCGGCGAACCTGAGCATCCCGCAGTCGGTGTGATTGATGATCATTATCTCCGGGGTACCCAGCAATCTGGTCGAAAGAACAAGCGACCGGATCGAATCCTCATCGATCACACTGCCGAAGTTCCTGATCACGTCGGCATCTGCATCGGCGATGCCCAGCATCTGGAGAATGTTGCTGAGACGCGGGTCCGCACAAGTGACGATTGCGACCCGAGGCGCCGGCGGCTTCACCTTGCTGGAGTCGTAATCCTCGGCGATGGTTGCGTTGGCGCTCAGCGCCTCGTCGATAATGCTCATGACCTTTTCTCCTTGTCCTTTGGAATGCCGGCCCTGCCATGGCTGATCCCAGCCCCGCCCCACCCATCGCTGGGGCTCGACGACCTTTGCTTCCGATCACCCGCTCCCACCTCGATACGTTCGCGCTCCGGGCCAACCATCGGACCCGTAGGACGCCCTGGTCCATGGGTGGTCCCACGTCGGCCATCGGCCGGTCGGCTGTGTAGGGGGACTACAAGCGCTGGATCGACCCACACAGCCGGTGACCGCGCTGCCGACCAGGGAGTCTCAAGGGTGCGAGGCGGCGTCCGGCCGTGTCACTGTGCCTCTGAGGGAAAGGCCGGCAGCAAGCGAGCTGTGTGGTCACCAGAACTAGGAGGCAGACGTGGTTTCTACGACTTCAAGCAGTTCTACGGTGGTGGTGGATGCAGACGGCCCCGCAGTGCGCCCGTTCCAGGTGGGATTCCCCCAATCGGAACTGGCTGAGTTGCGCAGACGGGTGCTCGCGACACGCTGGCCAGAGCGCGAGACGGTAACGGACGACTCGCAAGGCGTGCCATTGGCTGTGATGCAAGAGGTGGCGCACTATTGGGCGAAGGACTATGACTGGAGCAGGTGCGAGGCGAAGCTCAACGCGCTGCCGAACTTCATCACCGAAATAGACGGGCTCGACATCCATTTCATCCATGTCCGCTCCCAGCACGAGGATGCCTTGCCCTTGATCGTCACGCACGGGTGGCCCGGTTCGATCATCGAGCAGCTGAAGATCATCGAACCCCTCACCAATCCCACTGCCCACGGTGGCAGTGAGCAGGACGCCTTCCACCTGGTGATCCCGTCATTGCCCGGCCACGGGTTCTCGGGCAAGCCGACCACCACCGGTTGGGATCCGCCCCGTGTTGCGCGTGCCTGGGTCGTCCTCATGAAGCGGCTTGGCTATTCCGGGTTCGTGGCGCAGGGCGGCGATTGGGGTGCTGCCGTCACGGAGGAAATGGGGCACCAGGCCGCCCCGGAGCTGCTCGGGATCCACTCCAACATGCCTGGTACCACTCCTCCGGAAGTAAGCGGTTACCTCACTGGCGAGCCGGCTCCCCCCGGTCTGTCGGACGAAGAAAGGCGCGCGTACGATCAGTTGAGCGTCTTCTATGCGAAACACGTGGCTTATGCCCAGGTCATGGCGACGCGGCCACAGACGCTCTACGGGCTCGCTGATTCACCGATCGACCTCGCCGCGTTCGCCATCGACCACGGCGACGGCACGGGCCAGCCGGGGCTCATCGGTCAGGCCCTGGAGGGGCGCCCAGACGGTGATCTGACGAGAGATGACATCCTCGACAACCTCACGCTCTATTGGCTGACCAATACCGGGGTTTCGGCGGCCCGCTTCTACTGGGAGAACAAGGCGGCCTTCTTCGACGCCAAGGACATCACCATCCCGTTCGCCATCAGCGTCTTCCCCGGTGAGCTGTATCAAGCCCCGAAGAGCTGGGCAGAACGCGCCTATCCCAACAACCTCATTCATTACAACAGGCTCGACCGGGGTGGCCATTTCGCAGCGTGGGAGCAGCCGCAGCTCTTCTCCGAAGAGTTGCGGGCCAGTTTCAGATCGCTGCGCTGATACCCGATAGCAGCGGACCGGGTACCGCATCCGGCTCTTGAGCGGGCCGGCCGTAGAAGGATGAAGCGTGCTTGGGGCAAGTAAATCAGAGAGCCAGGTCTTTGGGGGCCTGCAAGACTGTGATGGATGGGGCGTACGAAATTTGGCAAAGTGGGGTCGGATCGCTCGTTCGGCGTCTTGGTGGCGGTGTGCGAGTGCTGATCTCAGATGTTGGCAAGAAGGGCTGCAGAACCCGTCGTCGGCGGGGTTTGAGTCCCAAGGAGTGGAGGTGTCAGATGGCCGAATTCAAAGCGCCCGCAGAGGGGATCCTGCTGGCGCACTTCATCGTCTCGGACGACGTTGAGCGCTCCCGGCGCTTCTACACCGAGGTTCTCGGTGGCAAGTTGGTCTTCTCAGGGGATGTGACCTATGTGGCACTGGCCAACAGCTGGATCATCATCAATGTGGGTGGGGGTCCGACCGACGACAAGCCCGAGGTCACCCTGGAGACGCCGCCCGATCCCGATCGGGTCAGCAGTTTCCTCAACATCCGGGTCAGAGACATCGAGGCCGTGTACGCCGAATGGAGTGCCCGGGGTGCCCAATTCCTGACGCCGCCGAAGCAGCACCAGTTTGAGATCCGTTGCTACATCCGCGATCCCGATGGTCACCTGATCGAAGTGGGGCAAACCACCGACCCGAAAGGGGACTGGGCACCGTGGTCCTGAAAAGGCGGCGTGGGTCTTCGTGGACGCGCACCGTGGCGAAGACCAAGTGTCCGACCCACGTCCAGACCGGGGACACTCCCAGGGGCGATGCATCACTGCGACGACCAGCATGGACTGGGTCAAGCGCTTCAAGGAGCGCTGAAAAAGGAAAGCGAGGAGTCGCAGATGTTCCATTCGGAGTACAGGCCAGTTGCATTTGGAACGAAGGTCAGAGCAACTCCGGTCAGGACCGATGGTGAGGCTCAGGGACGATGAGCGCACCCTCAACGCAGTTCGAGCAGTTCGGTCCGTGGCCGGTGAGCATCGCAGGCCGTCAACGGGCAAGAGTAGTGAGGCAGCATGGGTGGCGGCGGATGGTGGCCGTGGCGGCAATCGGAGGCGAGGCCTTGCTCGTCATCATCGTCGTCCTGTTCCTCATCTAGGAGAACGCCATGCGACGGGGTGCCGGGGCGTAGTCGCTCGAGGGCGGCTCTGATCAGGGAGGCAGGTAGCTTGGCCCCCCGGGCTTCATTGAGCCTGGGAAGCTTCTTCGACGGTCAGTTCAGCGGCGGGATCGATCTCGAGGCGCTCGTCAGGGATGGGTTGGCCGCTTCGCACCGAGTAGCCATAGGTACCGGCATCAAGGCGCCCCTCCGCCCGTTCGATAGCCGCCAAGCGTTCTTGTAGCTCGGCCAAGACTGCCGCATCGGTGCCCTCCTCCGTCAGAGGTTGGGCCGAATCGAACATGTCGCCCGACTGATTGGCCGCAGTTCGGTCGTTGCGGCCGCCGGCTGTGACCTGCTCTATCAGGTTTTGCACACGGAGGCGCTCTGAACGAAGTAGCTCTCTAGCTTTGGCCTTGTCCATTGTTCTACCTCGTCCTCCCGGTTCCGTGTGCACGCTATCAAGAGCACAGCTGCCCGGCCGCCGCTGGAGTGGACCATGGCGCCTTCTTTCCCTGAGGCGGTCTCCAACCCCAATCGGAGAGGTCGCCGAATCGGTGATCTTGACCAGGTTCGCGGTGGTTCGGTTCCATCAGTACCTTGCCCTTCCAATTGGGCGATGGCCGTCGGACGAGGCCGGCCGCCGTGGGCGCAGGCGGGATCACCACAGCCAACGTGCCTCTGTCCGGGTGGGGACTCCGATGCGTCCAGGTAGTCCCACCGTCCCTTATGGTTGGCGGTGTGGCCGGTCCAACACAAGAGGTTGCCGAACTCATCGTGCGCTGCCTGGAGAACGAAGGTGTCAGCCATGTCTTCGGTATCCCGGGTGAGGAGAACATCCGGCTGGTGGATGCCTTGTCCCGGTCCCCGATCCGTTACGTTCTGGTCCGACACGAACAGGGTGCCTCATTCATGGCCGAGACTTACGGCAGGCTCACCGGGCGGGCCGGCGTGTGCTCGGCCACGCTCGGTCCGGGCGCCATCAACCTCCTCCTCGGCACTGCCGACGCCACCACGAATTCCACTCCGCTGATCGCCCTCTCCGCCCAGGTCGGAATGGACCGGAGCTTCAAGGAATCGCATCAGGGTGTGGATTTGGTGTCGATGTTTGCACCGGTCACCAAGTGGTCGGCCCTCATCGCCACGCCGGGCGCGGTGACCGAAATGATTCGGAAAGCCTTCAAACTGGCCCAGACCGAACGTCCTGGCGCCGTCTACCTCGCCGTTCCCGAAGACATCGAGCAGGCGGCGGTCCCCGGAGACACCATACCGTTGCCGATCAACATCCCACGGCCGGACGAGCCTTCGCCCGGGCAGGTGGATCGAGCGGGGACGATTCTCCGGGCCGCCGTCAACCCGATCGTCCTGGCCGGCCACGGCGCCACACGGGCCGATGCCGGAAAGAGTCTCCGCGTCTTCGCCGAGGCACTCGGCACGCCGGTGGCGACCACCTTCCACGCCAAGGGCGTCTTGTCCGACGAGCATCCCTTGGCCCTCGGAGCTGTCGGGTTCATGCGCCACGACTACGTCAACTTCGGGTTCGATCGGGCCGACGTCATCGTGAGTGTGGGTTATGAGCTCCAGGAGTTCGACCCGATCCGGATCAACCCGACGGGCGACAAGCAGATCATCCACATCCATCGCTTCCCGGCCGAGGTCGACCGTCACTACAACGTCTCGGTTGGCCTACAGGCCGACATCGGGCGCAGCCTCGATTCCCTCGCCGCAGCGGTGGATCGGCGATTCGAACCGCGACAGGACGGGCAACGGATCCGCGCCCTTCTGGCCGACGAGCTCGAACGCGGGCGGGCCGACGATCGGTTTCCCCTAGCTCCGGCGCGGATCGTCGCTGACACAAGGGCGGCGCTCGGCAACGACGACATCGTCCTCGTGGACACCGGAGCGCTCAAGATGTGGATGGCCCGCCTCTATCCGACCTATGCCCCGAATACCTGTCTCATATCGAATGGTCTGTCGACGATGGCATGGTCGGTACCAGGGGCGATCGGCGCCAAGCTTGCTTGTCCCGCGGCCAAGGTGCTCGTGGCTACTGGGGACGGTGCCTTTCTCATGAACTCCCAGGAGATCGAGACAGCGCTACGGGAGGGGATCGCCATGGTGATCCTTATCTGGGTGGACGACGCCTATGGCCTGATCCGCTGGAAGATGGACCTCGAGCTCGGGCACAACGTGGACACCGCATTCGGAAATCCGGACCTCGTGGCCTACGCCGAGAGTTTCGGGGCCGTCGGCTACCGGGTGTCCTCCGCTGACGAGCTCCTGCCGATTCTGCGTACCGCGCTGGCCCAGCAGACCGTGTCGGTCATCGCATGTCCGGTCGACTACTCGGCCAACAGTGAGCTCATCCGCTCACTCGGCGAGCTCGACGAATCACTCTCCTGAGGCACCCGGGGTATCTCCGAGCCCCTCTCGGATCAGACGAGATCAACGCAGCTCAGTGTTGGGCGAGCGATTCCGGGCCGGCCGGGCGCGACCAGTGGGACAGTTGGATTCGTATGGATCTGATCCGGTCGACTCCGATCTCGCGCCGACGGGCCTCGAGCGCAGTGGCCGGGCCAACGGATGACTCTGTGGGACCCGCCGGTCGGGGGCTCGGCGGCCGGTCCCCGAACGACGATGCAGCGCCGCCTGGTCCCAGCGTGGCAGGCTGAGCCATGCTTTTGGGTCGTGACCTGGCGGCGGCGGTAGGGGTACTCCTGATCGTCGCCGCCGGATGGAGCGTGATCGGAACGGTCGTCGTCCCCCGACGGATCCGCAGCCGGCTGACCCGAGCTGTTGCCGTCACCGTCGATGTGACGTTCCATTCAGTCGCCGACCGGTTCGATTCCTACGAACCGCGCGACCGGATTCTGGCCGCCCAGGCTCCGATTCAACTCATTCTGCAGATTGTCGCGTGGCTGGCGGTCTTCGAGCTCGGCTTTGCCCTGCTGATGTGGCCGTTCATGGGCACTGCGGGGCTTTCCGGTGCCTTCCAGCTGGCCGGCTCGTCGCTGTGCACGCTGGGGTACTTGGCGCCCCACAATGGTGCTCCGACGGGGCTGGCCGACCTCGCGGCTCTCATCGGTCTGGGCACAGTTGCCTTACAGATCGGGTACCTTCCCACTCTCTACGCCGCCTTCAACCGACGCGAAGGGCTCGTGACGCTGCTGGACTCCCGAGCCGGGGTTCCCTCCTGGGGTCCCGAACTTCTGGCCCGTACGCACTACGGCTTGGGCTCTGGGGTCTCGGCCATGGGTGAGCTCCCGGAGTTGTTCGAGGAATGGGAGCGCTGGTCGGCCGATGTGTCCGAGAGCCACGCCACGTATCTCCCCCTGGTCAATTTCCGCTCTCCGAGACCGCTCTCCTCGTGGGTGACCGCGCAGTTGGCCGTGCTCGACGGTGCCGCGCTCTATCTATCGCTGGTGCCCGATGCCCATGGTGCGGTGTCTGCCCGTCTCTGTCTGCGCGGCGGTTTTACCTGCCTCACGACCATTGCCCGTGCACGTGGCTTCGTCGTCCCCGACGAGCCGGACCCAAACGACGGGATCGACCTCACCTACCAGGAGTTCGTCGATGCCATCGACCGCTTGGCCAGCGTGGACTTCCCCCTTGAGCGTTCGAACGAGGATGCATGGCTCGACTTCGTAGGTTGGAGGGTCAACTACGAGGCGGCGGCCTACGCGTTAGCCCGGGCGGTCGACGCCCCACCGGCGCTGTGGTCGGGACCTCGCCGACACCCCATCCCCCCGATCTCTCCGCTTCGGCCGGCAACCTTGCGGGCTGGCAAGCCGCCCCTGGAAGCACCGGGATAGGGCGCTCGAGCAGCCAAATCCCGCCGATCGAACGGAGTTGGCGTCCAGCACTTCGGACTCAGAGACGACGGCCACCGTGGCCAGCGTGGCCACCGTGGCCACAATGTTGAACCGTTCGATCCGGTCGCGACACGAAGCTGGTCACACAATGCGAGAAGATCGATCCTCCCAATAGGGCTCACGAAGGAGTCGCTTGAAGAGCTTTCCGCTCGGGTCGCGTGGCATCTCGGTGATGAACTCGACCGCTCGGGGACACTTGTAGCCGGCGAGTCGGCCTCGGCACCATGCCATGAGGTCTGCCGCGGAGACGGATTCATCACCGATCTGCTTCTGGACCACGGCCAGCAATGACTCACCCATCTCCTCGTCAGGGACCCCGAACACGGCCACGTCGGCCACCTGAGGATGGGCGGCGAGGACCTGCTCGGCCTCGCGTGGATAGATGTTCACACCGCCCGAGATGACCATGTCGGATGCACGATCGGTGAGATAGAGATAGCCGTCGCCGTCGAGGTAGCCGACATCGCCCAGCGTCCTCCATCCCTTTCGGTTGGCCATGTGACCCGTCTTTTCGGGATCATTGTGGTATTCGAATTCGCGACCGCCGGCGAAATACACGGTGCCGGTCTGGCCGACCGGAAGGTCGACCTCGATGTCGTCGCCGACGATGTGGACCTCATTGAGGGGTCGCCCGACAGAACCGGGGTGGGCCAACCACTCCTCGGGCCCGATGGCGGTCGATCCGATGTCCTCTGTCCCGGCGTAGTACTCGTGAATGATCATTCCCCACCATTGGAGCATCTGCTGTTTGACCGGCACTGGACAGGGAGCCGCGGCGTGGACAACCCACCGCAGGCT
>JBEKOI010000089.1:0-13451 GCA_049521915.1 Acidimicrobiales bacterium
GACCGATCGGTTCGACCGCATCACCGTCTACCAGCGCGGTTGGCGACTCGGTGGCAAGGGGGCGAGCAGCCGGGGCGTCCACGGGCGCATCGAGGAGCACGGCCTTCACGTGCTGCTCGGCTACTACGACCACACGTTCGACGTCATGCGCCGTTGCTACGAGGAGCTCGACCGGCACCACTCCGATCCACGATGCCCGATCAGTTCGTGGGAGGACTCCGTGGCACCGTCGAACCTGGCCGGGGTCATGGACCCGTCGGGCGGGGGTTGGGATCCGTGGGTGGCGTCCTTCAGTGCCACGTCCGGACGCCCCGGCGGTCGGACGGGAGACGCCGTCGGTTCGTCGCCACTCACTGCGGCCGAACTGGCCCTCCGCTCCCTCCAGCTCCTTCTCGACTTCTTCGCATCGCTGCCGGGGCCGCCCGCCCGTCGGGAGGGTGCGGTCCGTCTCAGCTCCTCGCCGGTTCCGCCCGCGCCGGAGTGGAGCTCGAAGGCACCGACGGCCCAGATCTCGACGATCGTCCGGGGGGCCGCGCTGATCGGGGTGGCCCTGCCGCTCAGCTGGGCACAACGGGCCGCGGAGCTGGCCCGGTCGAGGCCCATCGTCCCAGACCTCATGCGGGCCATCCCCTCGGTGGTCGAGCCGCTCCGGAAGGAGATCCGCAGGGCGGTCCTCTCCGACCAGAGGGCACGCCGCACCTACCACCTGATCGAATTGGTGACGGCCAATCTCGTCGGGATCGTGGCCGACGGCCTTCTCTCGCCACTCGTGGGTTTCGCGGCCATCGACCACCTGGACTACCGGGCCTGGTTGCTGATGCACGGAATCGACCCGGATGCGCTCGAGTCCCCGCTCCTCCGGGGCATGTACGACCTGGTCTTCGCCTACGAGGGTGCCGATCCCACCCGCCCGCGGTTCAGCGCCGGACTGGGCCTGCAGCTCGCCACCAAGATGCTCATGGGCTACTCCGGCGCCCTGTTCTGGAGAATGCAGGCGGGGATGGGCGAGGTGATATTCGCGCCGCTCTACCAGGTGTTGAAGAACCGGGGTGTCGAATTCTGCTTCTTCCATCGTGTCGACGCGCTGAGGCTTACAGATGACGGTCGGGAGATCGCGTCGATCGAGCTCGGGGTCCAGGCCGATGTCTCCGCCGGGATACGCGAGTACGACCCGCTCATCCGGGTGAACGAATTGCCGTGCTGGCCGAGTTCCCCGCTCCTGGCCCAACTCCGCCATCCGGACATCGTCGAGGGAGTGGACTTCGAGTCGTTCTGGTCGCCACGACGGGATGCGGGTCGCCGCACCCTCAGGGCGGGAACGGACTTCGACCTGGTGGTGTTCGGCATCTCGCTCGGGATGGTCCGTTTCGTCTGCGCCGACCTGGTGGACCACGACCCGGCCTGGCGGTCGATGGTCGACAAGCTGGGCACGGTGGCGACCCAGTCGCTCCAGCTCTGGCTCAACCGGGACGAGTGCGCTCTGGGGTGGCCGGGTCCCGACGGGGTCACCCTGAGCGGCTTTGCCAAGCCGTTCGATACCTGGGCTTCGATGACCCACCTCCTGCCGGTCGAGGGCTGGCCGCCGGACGATGCGCCGCGGGCACTGGCCTACTTCTGCGGCGCCCTGGCCGCGCCCGATCCGTCGGCCGGAGCCGTGGACGTGAGGCATGCGTCGGCGGCCGTCGGCGAGCGGGCCCGCGCCTTCCTCGACACCGATGTGGCGGCCCTGTGGCCGGCCGCGGTGGATGGCGACGGCTTCCGGTGGGAGCTGCTGCACGGCGCCACGACGTCAGGTCCCGAACGGCTCATGAGCCAGTACTGGCGAGCCAACATCGACCCGTCCGATCTCTACGTCCAGTCCCTGCCGGCAACCGATCAGTACCGCATGAAGCCGGGATGCACCGGCTTCGCCAACCTGACCGTTGCCGGCGACTGGACCGACAGCGGGCTGAATGCAGGATGTGTCGAGGCGGCTACCCGATCCGGGCAGCTGGCCGCACGAGCAGTGGAGGAGGGGCTGCAAGCCTCCCGAGCATCGGAGGGATCAGGCAATGGACGATGACCGCTACGGGGCCGGATGGCCCTTCGCCGTTGACACCGAGGAGGCGGCACGGTTGGCCAAAGATGTGCAGGACCTCGGTTTCGAGGCCGCCCGGACGGTCGTCGATCGCTTCGTCGAGATGTACGGACAGTTCTACGCCACCGTCATGAACGAAGCGTTCCAAGGCAGGAGGAGCGGCACGGCGTCCGGGCCGGCGACCGGAAACGGCTCGAGCGGTGCTGGATACCAGCGCATGCAGTCGGACATGCAGCGGATGACCGACAGCTACCTGGCCATCCTCGGCCGGCTGAACGAGACAAGCCTCATGTTCTTCGACACAGCCCGGACGTGGGGGGCGCGGAACCCATCCTTCGAGAGCCTCGTGATCCCCGATGTCGCGCCCGGGGGGCGGTCGAGCGCCCGGATGTGGCTTCACAACACGACCACCTCGGCGGTGGCGAACGTGCGCCCTTGGACCCGGAGGCTGGTCAGCCATACCGGAGCCCGCCTTCCGGCCGCGGCGGTGGCCTTCTCGCCGAAGCGGATCCCCCGTCTGGACGCGGGCCAGAGTCAGGAGATCCTCGTCACGGTCCACCTCGACGACGACGCCGCCCCCGGCCCCTACCACGGGCAGGTTCTCGTCGAGGGACTCCCGGACGCCGCCTTCCCCATCGTGGTCCGGGTCGTTCCCCGGGTGCGAGGGGCGTGACCGGGGGCGACGACGAGCCCTCGACCAGCCTGAGCCGCTACGGGGGCATCGTCGCCGAAGCCTTGCGACGGCACGTCGAGTCCGTACCCAGCAACGAGTATCTGGCCGCCCCGGTCATGGACTATCCCCGCCGCCCCGGGAAGGCCCTCCGCCCGAGCCTGTGCCTGGCAACCTGCGAGGCCTTCGGTGGAGGGCTCGCCGATGCGGTTCCCACCGCAGTGGCCATCGAATTGCTGCACAACGCATTCCTCGTGCACGACGACATCGAGGACAGAAGCCTTCTGCGCCGGGGCGAACCGACACTGCACAGGCGGTACGGCACCGCGCTGGCCCTCAATGCCGGGGACGCCCTCGCCCTCCACGGTCTCGGCTCGCTGCGGGAGAACATCGATCGTCTCGGCGGTCGGCTGGCCGAGCAGATCATGGTGGAATTCGACTTCATGAGCCGCCAGACGGTGGCCGGACAGGCCCTCGAGCTCGGGTGGTGCCGAGACAACCGGACCGACCTCCATCCCGACGACTATCTCGAGCTCATCATGAAGAAGACCTGCTGGTACACCACTGTGCTGCCCCTGCGGGCCGGGGCACTCATCGGCTCTCGGGGGAGAGCCGACCTGGAGCCGATGATCGGTTTCGGGTTCCTGCTCGGTGCCGCCTTCCAGATCCGGGACGACATCCTCAATCTCATCGGCGACACCGATGCGTACGGCAAAGAGCCCTTCGGTGACCTGCGGGAGGGGAAGCGAACCTTGATGCTCATCCACCTGCTGGCCGCGGCCGACCCGTCCGACCGCAACTGGTTGGTGGGCTACCTGGCACAGGACATCGGAGAGCGGCACCCACGGGATGCAGCCCGGGTCTTCAACCTGATGGTGGCCTACGGGAGCATCGCCTTTTCGGGTGAGTTCGCCAGCGGAGTGGCCCGGTCGGCGGAGGAGGCGATGGATGACGCCTTCGCCCACCAGCCCGACTCCCTGGCCCGTCGCTTTGTGGCCAAGCTGGTGCCGTACATGGTGGAGCGTGCCTCCTGAGTGTGCCGGTCACGTTGCCGACCTGCGCTTCGGGGCGGGGAAGAGGGACGTCAGATACGGCCGTTCCACGACTCCGTTGAACTCCTCGACGGCAAGCCGCTCCAGTGCGTCCAGAGCGAGGGTGCGTTGCTCCATGGGCAGCGCAAGCCAGGGTGAGAACGAACATCGCCCGCAGCTCCTCCACTCCGTGCCGACCTGTCCACGGGATCGTTTCGTGCCGGACGGGTCCGAACCGACCGGAGGCTTCGATCTCCGAGACCCTGGCCTCGACATCGAGTGCGTAGGCCGGCACGCCCGTTCCGAGGTCGCCGCTCCGGGGACGTCGACGCGGCCGGGTGCAACCTGGCGGAGGAGGGGGTTCGTAGACACGGTCGGGATACCCCGGTCGGCCCGCATCGTAGGCCGCGGCGTCCGTCCCGAAGAGCACCCGTCGATCCCGGTGCCGGTCGAAGGAATCTCCCACGATCCACATTCTCGCAGGTCCGGTCAGCGGCACGTCGGCCCCGACCGCGGGGTGAGCCGGGCGGTTGAAGCTCATGCGCCTCGTCTCGACGGCGTGGGTGAGATCGGTGGGAGGCAGACGGAGCGTGGTCCGTGAAATGAGTTGTCGGCCCGCTCGGGCCGGGCCAAGCTGGAGTGTGCCCGAAAACCGGTTCGTCGGCGAGATTGCCAGCAGCTACGACCAACCTGGGACCGGCATGTTCTCCGACCACGTCCTCGAGGCGACCGTCGACTGCCTGGTCGAGTTGTCCGGTGGGGGAGCGGCGATGGAATTCGCCATTGGTACCGGCCGGGTGGCGATCCCCCTGGCGGCCCGGGGCGTTCCGGTCACCGGGATCGAGTTGTCCGCGGACATGCTGGCAGTGCTGCGGTCGAAGCCCGAAGCCAGCGCTGTCACGGCCGTCGAGGGCGACATGGCCGTGACCAACGTGAAGGGCGAGTTCTCCCTCGTGTACCTGGTCTTCAATACGATCTCCAACCTCACGTCCCAGGACGAACAGGTGGCATGCTTCCAAAACGCGGCCCGTCACCTTCGCCCCGGTGGCCGTTTCGTGATCGAGAACGGCGTGCCCGGTCTTCGTCAGTTACCGCCGGGCAACTCCGGCGTCCCGTTCGCACTGACCGAGGACTACATCGGGATCGACGACTTCATCGACCGCACCCACAAGCAGATCTCCCGGTCCCGGCACTTCCACCGGCGTGAGGATGGCAGTTTCAGCGAGTTCACGGCACCGTTCCGCTATGTGTGGCCGGCCGAGCTGGACCTCATGGCTCGGATAGCGGGTATGACCCTCGAGCATCGATGGGCGTGGTGGGACCGCTCGCCGTTCACCGGTGAAAGCCTCTCGCATGTCAGCGTGTGGCGTCTCCCGGTGCCGTAAGCGTCCTGCGCGTCAGTTGCCGGGGGCCGGCCGCTCGTGGAGCACGCCGTGGTTGGGGGATGGCCCGAAATTCCCGAGGAGACTCGCCGTCGGTCCTCGAGGACGGTCCGGCTGGGGACGCAGGGCCCGAGACGGTAAGAATGGGCCTGTGGATCGGGCGGAGTAGATGAGAGCGCTCTATCCCGGGGGAAAGCCGACTCCGGAGGTGAAGGCGATTCACCGCCGCTTCATCGCCGGCCCCCTTCCACGTATTCTTCCCGTCGCGTCGGTGCTCGAGGTCCGCGGGCGCCGAAGCGGACAGACCATCCGCGTGCCTGTGGCCATTGTCCGCTACTGGCATTCGTGGTACCTGGTCTCGATGTTCGGCGAGCAGTCGAACTGGGTGAAGAACGTTCGAGCTTCGGACGGCGAAGCCGTGTTGATCCATGGGAGACGGGGACCGGTGTGTCTGGTCGACGTGGCCGTCCCCGATCGGGCACCCATCATCAAGCGATACCTGCTCCTGGCCATGGGAGCCCGTCCCCGGGCCCTCCGCTCGACCATCCCCTAGATGGTGTCTCGCGCTCGCCCGGCGAGACCATCGACGACAGCCGCGACTGCACGAATCAACGATTCAGCCTGAGGCGAGCCCTGTGCAATCCACACGTCTCGGTCCTCCTCCCAGACACTGCTCACGCCAGGCACCGAGCGAAGCGCCGCATCGACGCCACGACGAAGCTCGGATTCGAGTGGCTCGCCGCGGATGAACTCGGCCATGCCGACAACCACCCGCCAATCGTCTCCCTCGGGCCGGTGGGCGCTGACTCCCCGAAGCTCGTCATCGCCAACGTCCCGGTACCACTCCGCCTCGATCTCCTCATCTTCCGATGCCGCCCGGATCACATCGCCGTCGCTCATGTCGTGACGATAACCCACCACCGATGGCCAAACCTGTGGTGCTTTCGCCGGCCTGGCGGAGCCGGGCAGTGCCTTCGTTCTCAGACCTTGTCGAACCGGGAGCGGACGAAGACCCTGTTCTTCAGCCCGGCCCCCAACGGCGTCAACGTGAGCCCCCATGCGCTCCGATCAATGGCCACATCGGCCCAGATGGTGACCGTGTCGGCCGCGAGCCGGAGAGAGGCCGACACGGCCAGCGGGCTCGTCACGCCGTGGGCCGTCAGGGTGCCATCCAGGTCGACTGTCCCAGGTCCGGTCAGACGACCGCTCGTCACCTCGTAGGCGATGGTGGGAAACGTATCGACCTCGAGGAAGTCAGCCGTCCGCAGGTGGGCGTTCCGCTTCTTGTTCCTGGTGTCGACCGATGCTGCGTCGATGACCAGCCTTCCTTCGATGCCACCGTCGGCGGTCACGGTTCCGGCTCCTTCGAGCGACCGGAACGTCCCCTTGGTCGGGATCACCCAGAGAGCTTTGGTGTGGAATTCGATCGACGTCCGATCAGGGTCGAGCACCCAGGTGCCGGCGAAGTCACTCACGTCGGGGCGTTCCGGCTCGGGGATGCCACGAGATTGCCTCAATACGGTTGGCGACCACCTCATCTCACCACAAGCGAGCTCCGACCACCACCGCCCGGTCCAAAGGGGCAGTGCAATGCCGCAATCCGGGCCCGTTGGGCCGGCCTTCGCTACGGGCTGACGGGAATGGCAGCGGCCACGGCTTCAGGATCATCGCACCCGATGAGAATCTCATCGAAGTCGGCGCCTTCGAGCAGGATGCGAAGGCCACGGTGCTTGCCGTGATGGATCACCCCAAATATTCTGGCCGTGGAGGACGTGAACGTCCCGATGGCGGTTGAGCCCGGAATTCCTGTCCCGACGCGGAGTCCGTGAACGAAATCGAAGGTGTTCTCGACGACCTCGACGGAGCGGACGGATGAGAGCGGAACACTGACGTCCGCGTGGACCGCTTCGAGCTTTTCGTGGGTGTTCATCCTCACCACCAGTTGCTGGCCGACGACGACACACTCAGCCATGGGCGCCCCACCTCCAGTCGGTCGTCAGAAGGCGCAGGATC
Organism: Acidimicrobiales bacterium; assembly: GCA_049521915.1. GTDB lineage: Bacteria > Actinomycetota > Acidimicrobiia > Acidimicrobiales > RAAP-2 > Bog-756. The sequence goes on from JBEKOI010000089.1 coordinate 7,174, forward strand.
ATCAGGCCTCGGGGTGCCCCTGAGCTTCGGCCCGGGGGGAGGCCGACGCGTCGGGCATCGTCGAATGCCGGCTCAGGGTGGACGAGTTGGCGCCCGAGACGATGGCCGACACGCTCCGCTGCAATTCGGGGACGAGCTCCTCTTCGAACCAGGCGTTCCTCTCGAGCCAGACGTTGTTTCGCGGGCTCGGGTGAGGCATCGGAACCATCGAGGGCCAGTACTCCCTCCACGACTTCACGGTTTCGGTCACCGAGGGGCCAGAAGTGGGCAGGTGGTACTTCTGGGCATACCGGCCGATCACAAGTGTGAGTTGCACGCTCTCGAGCTGGTCCAAGATCTTCTCCCTCCAGGCGGGCGCGCATTCCGGTCGTGGTGGGAGATCGCCCGACGAACCGGTGCCGGGGTAACAGAAGCCCATGGGCAGAATGGCCAGGCAGGTGGGGTCGTAGAAGGACTCACGTCCGATCCCCATCCACGCCCGCAGTCGGTCTCCACTCGCATCTTGGAACGCGATCCCGGAGCCATGCACCTTCCGCCCAGGTGCTTGGCCGACGACCAGGATCTTCGCCTTCGGGTCGAGTTGCACGACCGGCCGTGGACCGAGCGGCAGAGCATCTGCGCAGAGCGTGCAGCTCCGAACTCCGACCAGCAACGACGAAAACCTTCGGTCGCTCACGCACATCCTTGGAATCAGTGAAACGGCGGACAGATACCTGACGAGGAAGGACCATACGCCCGTGCCGGTCATCATGCACGGCCCCCCTGCCCGGATCACCGGATCTTCGGTCCTGACGCGACAGCCCACCAAGGTCATCCCTTCCGCCTCCATCGGGATGGCTCGACAGGGGTGAGGCTGGTTGTGCCTCCGTACCGGCTCACCGCCGGGGCCGGGATTGACCTCAGCCGTCGTGGAGATTTCGAGCTCGTGGCCGAGGGGGCTCAAGTCGGGAGCGGAACTGGTCGAAACGACGGGAAGCACCTGCCGAGAATCGGAGCGCCGGAGCAGTGGGAATCGGCGATCCGCTGATGAACGACGAGGCGACGAAGCCATATGAAACGCAAACGCCTTCTGCCACTGGCTGCGATTCCGCTGGCCATGGTCATTCCGCACGCGGCGGGCGCAGCCGGGCCACGCGCCGGCGTGCGGTTGGACCAGAGTACGCACGTCGCCCATCTGACCATTCCCGATCCGTGCAAGGTGCGCGGGAAGAACGTCACGGGGACGTGTAAGTGGCTTCTCTGGGGCGATGAGCCCGATATCGCCGGCCGCCCGGTGATCGGATACGTCGAGGGACGTTCCGGCACCCTGTCGCTGGCCACCCCCAGATTCTGCGGTGTCGTCCAGTATGACGCCCTTGTCAGCGGCTCGAACAACGTCTGGCACTATGTGGCCGGCCACCGGTACACGATCGATACCTGCACGCCGCCGCCACCGCCTCCACACCACCACTGTGGGCCTGGCATGCACCCACTGTGAACCGGTCACGCGTGCTGGCGGCGTCAGCTATCCGATCGAGGTCCTGACCTCCGCACCGGTGGCTTGTTCAGGGGCGGGCGCAGAGGATAGCCAAAGCTGCATGCTCGACCTTGACGGTGCCGACGAAGTGTTCACGGGGTTGTCCGGAACACAGTGTGAGCGGCGCGGGAGGAAGTTTCGGGCCATGATCCTTGGGTGGGGGAGCAAATGACAGAGGGCGGTGACCGGGACGCCCGGGGCATCGATGCGTCCGTCGGCAATGAGCCTGGGACGTGGAGCCGAAGGCGATTCGTGAAGCTCGGCCTGGGCGGGATTGGAGTGGTCGTCGTGGCCGGGACGACCGGATTCGAGCTGGTCTCCCATGGGGTACTGCCCGGACAGCAGGCACTGGACCGGCTTGACGGAGCATGCTCCGTGCAGAGCCCGACCCTCGTCTCCTCACCGCTCGGCGACTCCACGACCGGCAGCTTCTACTCAGCGGCCCGCAATCGAACGGTTGGATACGCCATCGGCTACCCACCGGGGCATGGGGCCGGAAGCCTCCTACCGCTCGTCATCATGCTCCACGGGTTCGGCGGCAACCATACGGATGCCCTGGTCGGAATGACGCCGGCGCAGGCGGTGGCCCTCCAAGTCGATGGCCACGGTCTGGCGCCCATGGCCATCGTGACCGTCGACGGCGGCGGTGGGTATTGGAATCCCCACCCACACGACAATCCGATGGGCATGGTGATCGACGAGCTGATCCCTCTCTGCCAGAAGCTCGGACTCGGCCGACCACCTCAGAGGATCGGCACCATGGGAATCTCGATGGGTGGCTACGGTGCGCTCATCCTGGCCGAGAAGTATCCCCATGTCTTCTCCGCGGTGGCCGCCATCAGCCCGGCCATCTGGACGAGCTACAGCCAGGCCGAGTCGGCCAGTGCCGGTGCCTACGCATCGCCCACGGCGTTCAGCACCTACGACGCAGTCACCCACGCCGGCGGGTTGGCGGGCACATCGGTCCGGGTGGCCTCAGGTGATCAGGACCCGTTCCACCCGGGGGTCGAGGCTCTCGTTCGGGCCCTGCCTCCGGGAGCCGTCGTGCTGGTGTCACACGGCTGTCACACCGGCCCGTTCTTCCTGTCGCAGGAGCCGCCCTCACTGGCCTTTCTCGCTCGGCACCTCGCAGAATAGCCATCGACAGGGACTGGACGCGTTTCCTCACGAGGGCGCGTGACCGAGATCGAGCCCATCCCGACTGGTCCGCCTCCAGCCGGACACCGTCAGGCCGGCGGGTGCTGGGCCCTGTCACCGGTGGAAGCCCGGGCACGCCGACGGGGTAAAATGAGGGCACGTGGAAACGGAATACGTGGTCGTGTCCAATCTCAGCCCGCCCGAAGTGAAGTTGACCGGCAGACAGAAATGGGTCATAGCCGGCCTCATCGTTCTCCAGGTTCCTTCGAGCTTGATCTTCTATCCCCTGGCTGCCATCTTTGCGTTGACCGGGATCGGCATACCTCTGAGCATCATCTTCTTGGGAATCGGAACGATGCCCTGCTCTTCGGCCATGAAACGCAAGCTGGCATGGCAATCCGGCCGAGGACCCGGGCTCGAGCATGGCCGGCGACCAACAGTCGTTGGAGAAGACTGAGTCCAGTCCCAGCGGGCCGGGACCCGTGTTGGCGTCCGGACCGGACCCTTCAGATTGGTCACCCTGCGCCCGTCAATGGTGGAGGGCCGAGTGGCAGGATGTGATGTGACCTCGTCCCGATCTACCCTGACGGTGCGCCGAGCCGGCCGGCTGGATCTGCTCGCGGTCCTTGGAGTTCATGCCCGCCGTGATCCGGACGGTTCGCCCCCTCGACGAGCCTCCGAAATCGAAGGCGAAACCTGGGCGCACATGCTCGAGGTGCCCGGACTGTCCGTGTACCTGGCTGAGCTCAACGGGCAGACTGTGGGCACGGCCTCGGCCATGCTGTTCCCGAATATCACCTACGACTGTCACCCCACGGCGATCATCGAAGCAGTGGTGGTGGCCTATCCGTATCGTCGCCGAGGAATTGCGACCTTCCTCCTCCGGCACATTCTCCAGGACATGAGATCGGCAGGTTGCAACAAGGTTCAGCTCCTGTCGCATAAGCGACATGCGGGCGATGGTGCACACCGGCTCTACACCTCACTCGGATTCGAACCGGAAGCGGAGGGATTCCGGCTCTACCTTGGAAGAGTGCCCGGGGCCGTGGAGCAGGCCAGGCGGCCTCAGGCCCCCTCCCGGTCCGTCACAGGGTCGGCAACTGAATGAGGTGTATCCCTAGGACTGCTCCACAAAGTACTCCTCGAATATGCGGCCCCAATTGGCATTCCATGCCGGAGCTCGCGTCACCCCACCTGCCCCGTAGCAGTAGGTGATCATGCAATCCCCTCGAGACCAGGAGAAGGCGAATCCTATCTCCCCGTTCAGGCCGTCATCGAGGACGTCGGAGGCCATGGCGGAATGGAACTGGGTCAACCAGAGCCAGTAGTTCGGGGACGGTCCTGATGCAGAAGTGGCAGCGTTGTAATCACCACCGGGCCAACCGTTGGCGTTCCCGGTTTCATCGATGAGGATCGGGTAGGACTTCTCATGCGATGTGTACCGGTGGTCGAAGGCCTGTTCGTCGGTCTCGGATCCCGAGTACATCCCGGTTGCGAAACCATCGGCGGCGGAGGGCCATTCCGTGGCGTAGGAATGGATCGAGAAGAGGAGATTTCCGCCCAGCCTATCGGCGTCGTTCGTCAGGTCCCGGATGTAGGGGGTCGCGAAGTCGGCCGAGTGGCCGTCGGTGTCGACGACGATCACGCCCGAGTACTTCATCTGACGGCGCCAGAAGCTGAGCTCCTTCTCCCAGGTGCTCAGCCACTTGGACTCGGAGATCCCGTTTGGCTCGTTGAAGGGCTCGACGATGACGTTGGGATCGGTCTCGATGACCGGTTTGAGGGCGAGCCAGAAGGAGTGCCAGGCCGAGTAATCGCGGGTGATCCGGGCGCCGTCCCCCATCGAGTCCCAATTCCCGAGCTCTACCGTCAGTCCGTTGTCGGCCGCAGTGGAGATGAGGGACTTGAGCTCGGCTAGATAGGACGAGCGACGGAGGTACGTCTGGTTGTCGTACTCCCAGGCTCCGAGCCCGATGCGGACCAGGTCCAATCCCTGGCCGGCCATGAACGAGTCCCAGGCTCTCCGATTGGCGTAGTAGGCCGCGCTGGTGGCCTTCATGGCCGGATCGCGCGAACCGCTGTCGTTGTAGGCGTACCAGTACTGCGTGACGCCCTTCACGATGAATCTTGATCCAGACGCGGTAGCCAAGGTTGAGCCGGTGACTTTGAGCGGCCAGGTCGAGGCGGGCGCCGCGTGCGAGGGGGCCACCAGTAGATCCATGAGAAGGACCAGAATGACGAAGAGTTTCTTCATAGTCGGGCCACACCTTCAGCAATCGGGCGACGACCACCCGTTCGGCAACCTTCCCTGCCCGCGTGTCGGGGGTCAGCATGCCGCCATTCGGCGGCCTGACGCCATCCTCAAAATTGGTGGGAATCCGGGAAGGCCGGATGGAAGCAGAGTGACGGTCCGGGTTCCGGATTGGTCATGCCTGGGCGGGGATGGGGAGCCCGAGACGGCCGCTCGGCCGCTGGTCTGATCGATGAGAGGTCATGAGGCGCCCACGCTAACCTTCGATGCCCGGGCGAACCCGCCCTTCCGCCAAGTGCTTCAGGACCGCGACTGTCTCAATGGGAAAGAACACCGACGTCTTCGGCCGGGCACTGATGGATTGGGCGCGAGGTGGGACTGCGCCGGAGGTGATCGAACGCGAGGACGGTTTCACAGACCTCAGTGCCGGACATGAGCTGTACCTTGCGGGCTACAAGGACTGGCCCATCTCGGAGCGGAGGTCCATACGATACGCCCGTGGTCGGATCGTTGACGTTGGTTGTGGCGCAGGTCGCGTCACCCTGTACCTTCAGCGACGTGGGTTCGATGTCGTGGGACTGGATGCTTCGCGCCTTGCCATTCGGTCCGCCCGGTTGCGTGGAGTGAAGAGAACATGGTGCACGCCGATCGATGGACTGGCCCAGCGAATCGACTCGTTCGACACCATCGTGATGTTCGGGAACAACTTCGGGCTCTTCGGGACTCCCGAGCGCTTGCGGCGGATGCTGGGCGTCTGGGCGCAGAGGGCCAATCCGGGTACGCGCATCCTGGCTCAGAGCACGAATCCTTATTGCGGTGGCGCTCCGGCGATCGATCGGGCCTACTACCGACGGAACAAGGAGAAGGGCCTGATGCCCGGACAGGTACGTATTCGATCCCAGTACCGCGGCTGTGCCGGTGAATGGTCTCGCTGGCTCTTCGTTTCCCGAAGCGAGATGAAGATCCTCCTGAAGGGCACCGGATGGCGCCAGGCCGAACTGTTCGGAGGGTCGCGGTGCGAATCGTACGTCGCCCTCTTGGAGAAGGAATGACGGGGCAAGAGGCTCGAAACCAGCGGGAGCCGACGATGGCGCTGTCCGCAGAACCTAGCCCGTGGATGATCCGAGCAGCCCTGGGCCGGGCCGAAGGTTAGAAAACACCGTCACGCCGGTGGCGGTACCGGCGTGACGGTGAGTTTCTTGCCCCATCCTTGAGAGCGAACCGTGGGAGCGGTGCGCAACGCATTTCTAGCACTGGCGAGTAACCACAGCGTCAAGCCCGGCTTACGTCTGAGTGAACGTTTCGTGTGTGAACATCTGGTGTCATCAGCAGCGTCGATCCATGATGCCGTTCAGGTTGTGGGTGTGGCGGAAC
>JBEKOI010000090.1:0-13232 GCA_049521915.1 Acidimicrobiales bacterium
GTACTTGGCGGGATTCGCATCCCCGCGCCCGGGCCCTCCACCCCTCAGTCGAGCACGACCAGATCATCGCGGTGGACCACTTCACGCGAAGCGTCCTCGGGCAGCTCGTCCGATCGCCGGCCGGCCCAGTCGGCCACGGTGGAGGAGTCCTGGCGCACCAGCCCCTTGGCGAAGACGGCACCGTCGGGACCGGCGATCTCCACGGCATCGTCGATGTTGAAGGCGCCGAGGACAGAGGTCACCCCGGCCGGCAGCAGCGACCGGCCCTTGTCGACCAGGGCCCGCCTGGCCCCGGCGTCGACTACGATGGTCCCGGCGGCCCCGATGGCGAACGCGATCCACAGCTTGCGGGCCGGCAGCCGGCGGGCCTGGGGCCGGAACCGCGTCCCCACCCCGGGCACGGACCCGGTCACCGCGGCCAGGACCCCGGGACGGGAGGCATCGGCGATGACCGCCTCCACGCCCGACCACACCGCGATCTTGGCCGCCGCCAGCTTCGATCCCATCCCGCCGCTGCCCATGGCCGTGCCCGGTCCGCCGGCGATGCGCTCGAGCTCGTGATCGATCTCGACGACCTCCTCGATGAGCGATCCGGCGTCGGTCCGCCGAGGGTCCTCGGTGAACAGTCCGGCGGTGTCGGTCAGCAGCACGAGGAGCTCGGCCCGGACCAGGTGGGCGACGAGCGCGGCCAGACGGTCGTTGTCCCCGAACCGGACCTCCTCGTCGGCCACGGCGTCGTTCTCGTTGACCACGGGGACGACGCCCAGGTCGAGCAGCCGGCCCAGGGTCTGGCGGGCGTGGAGGTACTGGCTCCGGTGCACGAAATCCAACGGGGCCAGCAGGACCTGGCCGGCGGTGAGGTCACGCCGTTCCAGGGCGTCGCTCCACACCTGCATCAACCGGTGCTGGCCGACAGCGGCCACGGCCTGGAGCGTGGCCGGATCCGTGGGCCGCGGACGGTCCGGGGCCAGGCTGGTCCAGCCGGCGGCGATGGCACCGGAGGTCACCACCACCACCCGGATGCCGGTGGCCCGGGCCTCGGCCACCTCGCCGCTGAGCTTGTCGATGGCGTCGGCGTCCACCCGTCCCGAGGCGGTGGTGACCGAGGATGAGCCGATCTTGACCACCACCGTCCTGGTCGTGGAGGAGCCGGGTGGTGAGGTGGCCGCTACCACGACCGACGGCGCCGGCCGGCCGGGTCCCCGGTGAACTCCGGTTGGTCGCGATACCAGACGAAGGTCAGCTCGCCGATGTGGACCAGGTCGCCGTCGCGGGCCCCGGCCCGGGCCAGGGCCCGGTCGACCCCGATCCGCCGCAGCCGGCCCTGGACGTAGTCGGCGGCTTCGTCGGAGGTGAGATCGTTGAGGGCCACGGCCCGTTCGGCCACCCTCCCCTCCACCCGGTAGACGCCGTCCCCGATCCGCGCCACGGCGAATCCCTCCGGCAGCGGTCGGTGGATGACCACGGACCCCTGGTCCTCGGGCTCGACGGCGCGGGCTGCGGCGACGAGGCCGGTGAGCCTCCCCACCAGCTGATCGATCCCCTGGCCGGTCACCGCCGAGATGGCCAGGTCCGGTCGGAAGTCACCGAATCCGACAGAGTCGGCGGCTGTGTCACCGGCCGGAACAGCTGTGTCACCGGCCGGAACAGCTGCATCCAGCTTGGACCCCACCACCAGGCGGGGCCGTTCGACCAGATCCGGTTGGTAGTGCTCGAGCTCGTCGAGGAGCACCCGGTACTGCTCGGCCGGCGGGATCCCGGTGACCGGATCCAGCTCGACCAGCACCACCAGCACCCGTGAGCGGGTGATGTGGCGGAGGAACCGGTGGCCGAGCCCCTTGCCCATGGCCGCCCCTTCCACCAGCCCGGGGATGTCGGCCACCGTGAACGTGGAGCCGTCGGCGGCCCGCACCACACCCAGGTGGGGCTCGAGGGTGGTGAACGGGTAGTCGGCGATCTTGGGCTTGGCCGCCGAGATCCGTGAGATGAGCGTGCTCTTGCCCACGTTGGGGAACCCGACCAGAGCGACGTCGGCGACCAGGGCCAGCTCGAGGTCGTACCACTGCTCGTGGCCCTTCTCCCCCTGCTCGGCGAAGGAGGGCGCCCGTCTGCGGTTGGTCAGGAAGCTGGCATTGCCCCTGCCCCCACGGCCGCCTTCCCCGGCCACCCAGCGGTCGCCCGCTCCGACCAGGTCGACGAGGACGGTCCCGTCCGGTCCCCGGACCCGGGTGCCGACCGGCACCGGTACCTCGAGGTCGGCTCCGCGTCCCCCGTGCTTCTTCTTGCCGCCGCCGTGACCTCCGTCGCCGGCCCGGCGGTGCGGGTGATCGCGGAACCCGAGCAGGGACGACTGGTTGGTGGTGGCGACCAGCCACACATCGCCCCCCCGACCGCCGTCGCCCCCGTCCGGGCCTCCCCTGTCGACGTGGGCCTCCCGACGGAAGGCGACAGCGCCGGCGCCACCGTCGCCCGCCTTCACATGGAGTTGTGCCTCATCGACGAAGCCGGACATGGCCCGATCCTACCGACGGACCGTCGCCCTCCCGGAGAAACGGCCTGTTCAGGCCCGGACCAGCACCGCCCGCCGGAGTCGCCCCACCGCGTCGGCCACCCCGAGCCACTCGGCCAGACCCTGGTAGCTGCCGTGGCGGGACACGATGGCGGCCTGGAACTCCTCCATGGTCTCGGGCATGACCTGGAGCACGGCCGGGGCGTGCCGTTCGACCTCGGCCACGGAGTCGGGGTACTCGGCCTTCAGGTGCTCGAGGAGGCGCACCATGGCCGCCGCACTGAGGGCGTAGTCCTCCACGATGGTCTGGTCGGGAACACCCAAAAAGGCCAGGATCAGCGCCGACAGAACTCCCGTCCGGTCCTTGCCCGCGCTGCAGTGGAAGACCGCGGGCAGCGACCCGGTCGATCCCAGGACTTCGAAGGCCCTGCGCAGGGCAGGTGCACCCTGGTCCACCATCTCGACGTAGCGCGAGGCCACATAGGAGGACTCGCGCCACGAGGGCATCTCCTCGGTGGACGGGAGCACGTCGGTGAGCGGCAGGTCGACGAAGCGGACCGGCACCTGTTCGACCGGGAACCGGCCCCGCTGCTCGGCCTCGTCGACGGTCCGGAGGTCGATGACCGTGGACACGCCCAACTCGATGAGCCGGCGGTGGTCGTCGGCACTCAGGCGGTGGAGGCCGTCGGCCCGGAACAGCCGCCGCCACCCCACCCGGTGGCCGTCGGCCGTCCGGTAGCCGCCCAGGTCGCGGAAGTTGACGCAGCCGTCGAACTCCAGGGTCCGGCTGTGGGAAGTGTCGGCCGGGTCGGGATCCGAGGCGGCGACGTCGGCTGCTGTCATGGCCCGGATCGTACCGCCTGCACCTGGCGGCGGGACCGGCGCCGGTCGGGCGGTTCAGTCGCCGGCGATCACGTCGACCAGTTTGCGGCCCTTGCGACTGGTGAAGTGCACCGTGCCGTCCGAAAGGGCGAAGAGGGTGTCGTCGCCGCCCAGGCCGACGTTGTGGCCGGGATGGAACTTGGTCCCCCGTTGGCGGACCAGGATGGCCCCGGCCTGCACCGTCGTTCCACCGAACGCCTTGACGCCCAGTCGCTGGGCGTTCGAATCGCGGCCGTTGCGGGTCGAACCGCCGCCTTTGGTCTTGGACATCTGAGGCTGCTCCTTGCCCTCTAGCTCGCCGCGCTGATCGAGGTGATGGCGATGGTCGAGTACCGCTGACGGTGACCCCACCGGGTGCTCTGGTTGGACTTGTTCTTGTAGGTGAAGCCCCGGATCTTCGGTCCGAGCTCCTCACCGACCACCGTGGCCGTCACCGATGAGCCGGCCAGCTGCGCCGGGGTGGCTAGGACGGTCTCACCGTCGACCACCAGCACGGGCGTGAAGCTCACCTCTGTGCCGGGGTCCTCCCCCAGCAGTTCCACGCGGAGGGTCTGCCCTTCGGCCACCCGCTCCTGCTTTCCTCCGGTTCTGATGACGGCGTACATAGGGATGCGACTCTACTACAGGCCGTCTAGAGCTCTGGATCGTCGATGACGATCCCACGCCCGCCACATACCTCACAGGTGGTGGACATCGATTCGATGAGCCCTTCCGACACCCGCTTGCGGGTCATCTCCACCAGCCCCAGCTCGGAGATGTCGAAGACCTGGGTGCGGGTCTTGTCCCTGGCCAGGGCCGAGCGCAGCGCGCTGCCCACCTTGTCCCGGTTCTCACGGATCTCCATGTCGATGAAGTCGATGACGATGATCCCCCCGATGTCCCGGAGCCGGAGCTGCCTGGCCACCTCCTCGGCCGCCTCCAGGTTGTTCCGGTAGACGGTCTCCTCCAGGTTGGTGGTCCCCACGTTCTTGCCCGTGTTGACGTCGATCACGGTGAGGGCCTCGGTGCGGTCGATGACCAGCGAACCGCCCGAGGGGAGGTACACCTTGCGGTCGAGGGCCTTGTGGAGCTGTTCGTGCACGTGATAGCGCTCGAAGACGGGCAGGGGCTCGACTGCGGGGTCGAAGTACTCCACCCGGTCGGCCAGTTCGGGGTTGACGGCACCGACGTAGTCACGCACCTGCTCGTAGAGGGCCAGGTCGTCGATGACCACGGCCCGGTACTCACGATTGAGCTCTTCGCGGATGACCCGCACGGCGATGGCCGGCTCCCGGTACAACAACGCGGGACCCTGTCCCCTGGTGGCCTCGGAGGCGATGGCCTCCCACTGCTCGACGAGGCGCTCCACGTCGTTCCCCAGCTCCTCGGCACTGGCCCCGGCGGCGGCCGTCCGCACGATCAGGCCGTGCCCCTCGGGGCGGATGGCGTCGACGATCCGGCGCAGCCGCTTGCGCTCGGCGTCCTCGAGCCGCTTGGAGATGCCGTAGGCCGTGCTGTTGGGCACCAGGACCACGAACCGGCCGGGGATGGAGACCTCCTGGGTGAGCCGGGCCCCTTTGGCCCCGATCGGGTTCTTGGTCACCTGGCACAGGATGGTCTGGCCCGGGCGCAGCAGTTGCTCGATCCGGGGCTGGCCCGGAGCGCCACCGGTCTCGACGTCATCGGTGTCGTAGCGGACATCGCCGTGGTAGAGGACGGCGTTCTTCGGCGTTCCGATGTCGATGAAGGCGGCCTCCATCCCGGGCAGCACGTTCTGGACGCGCCCGCGGTAGATGTTGCCGTCGATCTGGGTGGCGTCGTCCGAGGCCCGGGAGATGTAGTGCTCGACCAGGGTGCGGCCCTCGAGGAGGGCGATCTGGGTGGCCTCGGGCCGTACGTGCACGCAGATCATGTACCGCCCGACGGCCTTGCCCCGCCGCTCCCGGCCGCCCCGCCGGCCCTCGGCCCTGGCTCCCGCGCCGGCCTGGGCCCGGGGGCCGGCCGCGGGCCCATCGGCCTGGGCCGCAGGCCGCTGCCGCGAGCGTCCTCCGCTCCCACCGGCGCCCGCACCGGCGCTCCCACCACGTCCCTCGCCTCGGCCCCCGGCCGCGGCGTCCGGGCGGCGGGAGGTGCCACCACCGCCGTTGGCCGTGGTGCCGGTGCCCGGGGCGGTCGCGGGACGGGCGGGACGGCTGTCCCCGATCTTCGGCCGCTCGGGGACCGGCCGTGGCCCCGCCGCCGGTGGACCGTCGGCCTCGTTGGCCGCCGGCGCAGCCGGCACGGGCGCGTCCACCTGCCCCTCGGTGCTCCCGTCCTCCGCCCGTGGGCCGGCTGAGGAGGACCTCCCTCTGCCGCCCCGGGAGCCGCGCCGCCGGCGGCTCTGGGTCCGGGCACCGTTCTGGTCCCGGGCCTCCTGGCCTACGCCATCACCCTCCGGGCCGACTGCGCCCGAGGTCGGTCCGTCACCGTGCGAGCCGTTTCCCGAAGGCGCCACGCCCGCACCGCTGGACTTGACCGGCGTGACGGCCTGGGCTGGTCCCGGCGATTCCGCCGGGACCTCCACCGGTTGTCCGGTTGCTCCATCTGACATCGATATCCCTTTCAAGACTTCTCATGACGCACGCTCCAACGCGTGCGCGGCGCGGTCGACACCCGCGGTGTCCCCCCGGGGTTCGAGGGGCTCCTCGCGGATGCCGTCGCGCTCGATCCACTGTTGCGTTCTGCATGCCCGGTCGAGGACCGGGACTCCTCCGGTCGTGCCGCCGGCGTTCGCCCCCGCCTGCGGGTCGCCCTCCCCGGGGCCGGAAACGGCGACGAGGCCGCGGACCAGCTCCACCGGGCGGACGCCACGGGGCTGGGTGGCCAATTCGGCCACCAGCGTGCCCGAGCCTTCGGCTCCGCGCCCGAACGGCGGCTCCGCCAGGTCGCACACGGCCAGGGACAGCACCGACGGCCGGAGATCGTCGCGTTCCTCCCTGCCCTTGCGCTCCCTCGTGATGGGGACCGACGTGGCCTCGAGGAGCAGTGCCACCCGTTCCTCGAGTTGGGCTCTGGACAGGCCGGCGATGGCCATCACCCACGAACACGACGTGACCAGCTGCTGCAGCGAGCCGGTGCTGCGCTCGACCAGCGTCACCCCGTCCACCCCGATGCCGGCGGGAAGCAGGTCGGTGAGCCGGGCCGGCAGCGACGGCACGTCGACCGCGGCGGCCTCGGGCCGGTCCTCGTCCAGGACGACGTCGAGATACTCGGCCCGCGACTCGCACCCGGTGGGTAGGGCCAGGCCGAAGCTGAGCTGCGGCCGGGGCGAGAACCCCCTGGAATAGGCCAGGGGGAGTCCGGCCCGGCGCAGGGCCCGCTCCCACATCCGGGCCACGTCGCGCTGGCTGGTGAAGCGGATCTTGCCGAGCTTGGCGAAGCGGAAGCGGATGTGCACCTCAGCCTCTCCCCTCTCCGACCCGCGGCAACGCGGCATCCTTCTCCGGCCCGGAGGCCGGACCGGCACCCGATGGCACCGTAGTAAGGAAGCGTACCGGCACTTGGCCCCCGGTTGAGAGATCCTGCCCCGTACCCTGGCTCCCACCTGCCGGAGGCACCGCCGAGGCCACGACGTGTTCGATACCGAACCCGGTGCAAGCACCGCAGTCGTAGCAGGGGGTCCACCGGCAGTCCTCTAGACCGTGGTTGGCCAGGGCGTCGACCCAGTCCTGCCACAGAAAATCGCGGTGGAGGCCGGCGGAGAGATGGTCCCAGGGCAGGACCTCGCCCTCGGTCCGGTGGCGGTAGACGGTGTCCTCGAGGGAGAACCCGTGGTCGGTAAGGGCGTCGGTCCACCGTCCGAGCTCGAAGTGCTCCGTCCACTCCTGAAAGGTCCCTCCCGCCCGCCAGACCTGTTCGATCACCGGCCCCATCCGGCGGTCGCCGCGGCTGACCACGCCCTCCACGGCGGTGGCCTCGGGGTCGTGCCACCGGATGGTGAGCCCGCGCACCGGGCGGGCCGCATCCCGCAGGAGATGGACCTTTCGGGTGAGCTCTTCGATGGTGTTCTGACCGAACCACTGGAACGGGGTCTGGACCTTGGGGACGAACCCTCCCACCGAGGCGGTGACGGTGACCCCTTTGTGGTAGCGGCGGCCGATGGCCACGCACTGCTTGGCCAGGCTCACGATGCCCAGGGTGTCCTCGTCGGTCTCGGTGGGCAACCCGATCAGGAAGTAGAGCTTGACCCGCTTCCACCCCTGGCTGAAGGCGGCATCGACGGCGGCGTAGAGATCCTCCTCGCGGATCAACTTGTTGATCACCTGGCGCATCCGCCAGGTCCCGCCTTCGGGCGCGAAGGTGAGCCCGGTGCGCCTCACCCGCTGGATCTGGGCTGCGGTGCCCACGGTGAAGGCGTCCACCCGCAGGCTGGGGAGGCTGACCGACACCTGCCCCGAGCAGGAGGGGTCGTCGATGATCGAGGTGACCGTCTCCTCGATGCCGGAGTAGTCGGCACTGGACAGCGAGGTCAGGGCCACCTCGTCGTAGCCCGTGCGGGCCAGGCCGCCCATCACCATGGTCCGGACCTGCTCGGCCGGGCGCTCCCGGACCGGGCGGGTGATCATCCCGGCCTGGCAGAAACGGCATCCCCGGGTACAGCCGCGGAACAACTCGACGTTGAGGCGGTCGTGGACCACCTCGATGAGCGGCACCAGCTGCTGGCGCGGATAGGGCCACTCGGCCAGGTCAGCGATGGTCCGCTTCTCCACCAGCTCCGGGATGCCGGGGAACCTGGGCCTGACCGCCTTCAGCCTCGGGGCCGGGCCCGGACCCCCGGTCGGGCGGCCCGGTGCCGCCTCGGGCACGGGCTCGTAGGTGGCCTCGTAGCAGGCCGGGACGTAGACGCCGGGCAGACAGGCGAGCGCACGGAGCAGCGCCTCCCTCGAGGTGGCGTCGGGGCCGTCGGCCACGGCCGCGGCCGCGGCCCGCACCTCGTTGATCTCGCCCACGGCCTCCTCGCCGTCCCCGAGCACGAAGCAGTCCACGAAATCGGCCAGCGGCTCGGGATTGAAGGCGCAGTGCCCGCCGGCCACCACGACGGGATCGTCCAGCGTGCGGTCGGCGGCGTGCAGCGGGACCCGGGCCAGGTCGATCAGATTGAGCACGTTGGTGTAGACGAGCTCGGCCGAGAGATTGAAGGCCAGGACGTCGAAGGACCCGGCGGCCAGGTGGTTCTCGAGGGAGAAGAGGGGAACGTCGGCCGCTCGCATGGCCGCTTCCATGTCCACCCAGGGGGCGTAGGCCCGCTCGGCCACGGCGTCGGCGCGCTCGTTGAGGATCTCGTAGAGGATCTGCAGGCCCTGGTTGGGCAGCCCGATCTCGTAGGTGTCGGGATAGACGAGCAGCCACGACACGGCTGTCTCGGCGTGCTCGGTGACCTGGGCGCCCAGTTCCCCGCCGATGTAGCGGGCCGGCTTGGTGACCCGGGCCAGCAGGGGTTCCACACGTGGCCAGAGGGACTGCATCTCCCCGGCATCTTAGGGGCGCCGGGACCCACCAGCGGTGCGCCGGGCCGGGAGCCGCCCCTTCGGTCACGAGCGGGGTCCGCCCGGCCTCAGCCGGCGGGGGGCGCCGTGGTGGTGGTGGTCGGGGCCGGGGTGGTGGGGAGCGGGATGGGCGCCGTCGACTGCACGATGCCCTGTTCAGGGGGAATACCCGGGGCGGTGACCGGGTGGGTGGCCAGGTAGTTGAAGATCGACCGCACCACCGGCGCCGCCGCCGTGGCCCCGTAGCCGGCCTGGTCGATCACGCAGACCACCACGTACTGGGGGGCGGCGGTGGGGCCGAAGCCCACGAACCAGGCCGTGGGCTCTTTCCCGATCTCGCTGTCGGCGGTCCCGGTCTTGCCGGCCACACCACCGGGGAAGTCGAGCCCCCGGAAGGCGCCGTAGGCGGTGCCGCTCGGGTCCTGCACGGCACCGGTGAACCCGGCCAGCAGGGCGTTGTAGGTCGACGGCGGCAGGTTGACGTGGCCGGTCACCTTGGGGGCGAACCGCTTCACGACCTTGCCCGACGGGGAGACGATGGCCGCAGCCACCTCGGGGGCGTACCGGGTACCGCCGTTGGCGAAGGTCGAGTAGGCCACCGCCTGCTCGATGGGGGTGATGACCGTCGCCCCCTGACCGAAGGCCATCTCCACGTTGTCCCCGGTGTTCCAGACCGTGTTGGGGAACCCGGTGGGGCTCTCCGCGTGCAGCTTGAGGTCCTCGGCCAGGCTGTCCACCCGGGCCTGGTCCGACTCGCCCGGCAGGTCGATGCCGGTCAGCCCACCCAGGCCGTACTGGGCGGCCTGGTTCTGGATGGGGGTCGCCCCGTACTGTCCGTTCTGCTCGTAGGAGTCCCAGAACATGGCGCCCAGGTTGTAGAAGAAGTCGTCGCTGGACACGGTGAGGGCGGTGGAGACGTCGATCTCGCCGAATCCGCCGTCACCCTCGCTGTTGTGGAAGACACAGGAGCTGCTGCCGTACTGGCAGGCGGGCACCTTGTAGGTGCCGGTGTCGTCGTAGTAGTAGCCCGGGCTGATGAGCCCGAGGTCGAGGGCGGCGGTGGCCGTGTTGAGCTTGAACGTGGACCCCGGCGTGTACAGCCCGTCGATGGCCCGGTTGAGCAGGGGCTCGTTGTTGGCCGGATTGGTGAGGACGGCGTAGTTGGCGTCGGAGATCCCCCCCACCCAGACCGACGGGTTGTAGGACGGGTACGACGACATGGCGTAGACGGCCCCGGTCTGGGGGTCCAGGACGATCGCCGCGCCACCGGTGGCCGCCGGCTGGCAGCCCGAGTTGTTGTTGCACTGGGGATCGAAGGACTGCCGGAGGGCCAGGATCTGGGTGGCCAGGGCGTTGTCGGCCACCTGCTGCAGACCGGTGTCGATGTTGGTCACCACGTTGTCGCCCGCCACCGCCGGGGTCGTCTTGAGCGTACCCACCACCTGACCCTCGGGGTTGACCTCCAGCTGTTGTTGGCCGGGCGTGCCCCGCAGCTCGGACTCGTACTGGTACTCGAGTCCCGACTGGCCGAAGGGGTCGCCGGCCTGGTAGCCCTGCGAGGCCCGAGACTTGAGCTCGGCCCCGTTGATCGTCCCCACGTAGCCGAGGGCCTGCGACGCCGGATAGCCCATCTGGGCCGGCCCGGGCAGCTCGAGCTGGGGATAGTTCCGCTGGGTGGTGGCCACCGCCTTCACCCCGGGGAACTCGCTCTGGTGCTCATCGATGTACAAGATGTCGTCCAGCGGGGCGTTGGACAGGACCGGCACCGGCTTGTACAGGCTGTACTGGGGATCGGCGATGGTGGCCTTGACCTGGGCGGTGGTCTGCCCGATGACGGCGGCCAGCCTGCCCACCACGACCGGGTCCTGGACGGCCGCCACCCGGGACAGGGTGATCTGCTCGGTGACCACATTGTTGACCAGGGGATTGCCGTAGCGGTCGAGGATGAGGCCCCGGGTGGGCTGGATCTGGACGACACGGATCTGGTCGGCGTTGGCGGCCTGGGCCGCGGCGGGGGCCTCCAGCACGGTGAGGGCCCACAGGCGGAGCCCCAGCAGGGCGAAGAGGCCGACGACCACCAGCGCGATGATGCGTATGCGGAGCCCGGGCCGGGACGTGCTGGTGTCCGGGGTGTCCAGCATCGCCTCCACCGAGAACCGGCTCTGGCGCATCTTCGGCTGTTTCGGGCTCTTCTGGCGCGCCTTGCGCTCCCGTTCGGGACGGCCGAAGCGACGGGAGCCCTTGAACGGGTGGCGGAGGGACCGGTTCACGAGGGACCAGTATCCCAAGCATCGCCCGGGCCCGGTACGCGGACCGGGGCCATGATCAGCGCGCCCCCGACGAGACCGCCGAGGTGGGCACACCCTCGATGGACGCGGCCGGCAGCGCCCACGTCACCAGACGCAGGGCGGGCACGGCCAGCACGGCGTTGGCCACCGCCACCACCACGATGATCCGGAGCAGATCGACGTGGAGCATCTGCGGCTGGCCGAGAACGGACCCGAGTACGGCGTAGAGACTCTCGTAGGCCGCACTGGCCCCCAGGGCGACCAGCGGCGCCAGCCACAGGGCCGACCGGTTGAGGGCCAGCGTCATGGCCCCCACGCCGAACCCGACGATGCTCCCGACCAGCGCGGACAGCCCGAAGGGGGTGGGCAGGAAGAGGTCGGCGACCAGCCCGGCCCCGAATCCCATGGTGGCACCCCGGGCCGGACCGCCGACGATGCCGGCCACGACGGGGAGGAGGATCAGGATGTCGGGATGCACGCCCCCCACCCGGAGGTCGAGCATCAGCGTCTCCTGCACGATGACGAACAGCAGCACCACCAGCCCGACCCGGGTCACGTCCCGGGCCGTCATCGGGAACGGCCCGGCCGGGGGTACGCCCGCTCCGAGCGCGGGCCGGGGGTCGGTGGCCGGGTGGTCACGAGGACGGCCCCCACAGCACGACGGCCACGTAGCTGAGGTGGGCCAGATCGGCCAGCGGCTGGAGGGTCACCGACTCCTCCGACGCCGTCGCCCCCGTCCTCGAGGCCACGACCTCGGCCACCGGGATCCCGGCCGGATAGCTCGCACCCTCGAGCCCGCTGGTGGTGAAGACCTCGCCGGCCGAGAGCTTCGTGTTGTTGGGCACCAGACCGGCGCTGAGCGGCCGGCCCGAACCCTGACCGGTGAGCACGGCCAACGACGAAGCCGCCGGCGGCCCGTAGCGGACCCCCACCGACGACTGGCCATCGGTGATCAGGCGCACCGTGGCCGTGTCGTGGTTGGCCTGGACGACCTGCCCCACCAGACCCCCGGCCCCGACCACGGGCATGTTCAACTGCACGCCTTCGTCCCGGCCGACGTCGATGTCGATGGTGGCGGCGAAGTTGCTCGGCGCGAAGTCGGTCACTTCGGCCGGCACCGTCTGCAGGTTGCCGATGAAGGGGAGGTTGAACAGCGTGCTCAGCTGCTTCATGGCCTGGTCGACCCCCTGCTCGGACGTCTTCTCCTGTTTCAGCTGGTCGATCTCTTGCTGCAGCTTCTGGTTCTGCTGGCGAACCGCCCCGTAGTGGACCGAACCGGCCAGGAAGCTGCCGACGGGCTCGACGATGTCGTCGACCCCCGAACGCACCGGCGAGAAGGCGTCGGCCGCCACCGACTTCACCCCCGACGTGATGCGGTGGAACCCGCCGCGGGCGTCGAGGGTGATGATGGTCACCGAGGCCAACAGCAACAGGATCAAGGTGGTGCGAGGGCGGCGGGACCGCCGCGCCTTCGCCACGGCTGACGTGTCCTCCGGACGTTCAGCGGGCCGATGAGGTGATGAGGACCTGCTTCAGGGCCTCGAACTCCTCGAGGCACTGCCCGCTGCCGATGGCCACGCAGTTGAGGGGATCGCGGGCCACCACGATCGGCATCCCGGTCTCCTGGGTGAGGCGGCTGTCGAGCCCGTGCAGGAGGGCGCCACCGCCGGTCAGGACGATACCCTGTTCCATGATGTCGGCCGCCAGCTCCGGAGGCGTGCGGTCGAGGGTCACCTTGACGGCGTCGACGATGGCCGCCACCGGTTCGTCGATGGCCTTTCGGATCTCCTGGGTCGAGATCACCACTGTCTTCGGCAACCCGGTGACGAGGTCCCGGCCGCGTATCTCTGCATGGAGCTCCTCTTCGAGCTCGTACGCGGATCCGAGGGCGATCTTGATCTCCTCCGCGGTGCGCTCACCGAGGGCCAGGCTGTACTCCTTCTTGACGAACGAGACGATTGCCTCGTCGAGCTCGTCACCACCGATGCGGATCGATTGACTGGTCACGATCCCGCCCAGCGAGATGACCGCGACCTCGGTGGTCCCGCC
>JBEKOI010000091.1:0-13051 GCA_049521915.1 Acidimicrobiales bacterium
CTCCAGCCCCGCACCCGCTACGTGCGCAACGAGGTGGTCCGGTCGCTGACCGAGGATGCCCCGGAGATCGACGGCATCGTCGAGGAGGCCTGGCCCTCCGTGGAGCACGTGACCGACCCCAAGCTGTTCTTCAACGCCTCGACCGACGAGGAGCTGGGGGCCAACGTGGGCCGCATGATCGAGAGCGTCTCGGCGTGCCTCGACCTCGATCGGCTGCGCAGCTCCACCATGAGCGAGTACCTCATCGCCCCCCTCGCCTGATCGGGAGGCGGGCCCGTGACCGGGGCCCGCCGGCGATCACCTACGCTCGCTGTCTGGCCCCCGCCGGTCGGATCCGGCGGCGACATCGGAGGAAGCACCCGTGGGACTGTCCATCGGCATCGTCGGTCTCCCCAACGTGGGGAAGTCCACCCTGTTCAACGCCCTGACCCGCAACGAGGTCCTGGCGGCCAACTATCCGTTCGCCACCATCGACCCCAACGTGGGCGTGGTGGCGGTGCCCGATGAGCGGCTCGCCCGGCTGGCCGAGCTTTTCGAGAGCAAGGAGATCGTGCCGGCCATGATCACCTTCGTGGACATCGCCGGCATCGTGAAGGGCGCGTCGGTGGGCGAGGGGCTGGGCAACAAGTTCCTGGCCGCCATCCGCGAGAGCGACGCCATCTGCCAGGTGGTCCGGGTCTTCACCGACCCCGACGTCATCCATGTGGACGGCAGGATCTCACCTGTCGACGACATCGAGACCATCAACACCGAGCTGATCCTGGCCGATCTCCAGACGGTCGAGAACCGGTTGGTCAAACTGGCCAAGGAGTCGCGCAAGCAGCCGGAGCTGGTACCGGTGCTCGGCGCGGCGGAACAGGCCCGGTCCATCCTCGACGGCGGCCGGACCATCGCCGCCGCGGTGGCCGCGGGGGAGGTGGACCCCCACCTGCTGGCCGACCTCCACCTGTTGAGCGCCAAGCCGTTCATCTACGTGTTCAACGTCGACGAGGATGCGCTGGGTGACGAGGCGTTGCGGTCCCGGCTGGCCGCGCTGGTGGCCCCGGCCGAAGCGGTGGTGTTGTGCGCCCAGATCGAGGCCGAGGTGGCCGCGCTCGACCCGGACGATGCCGCCGAGCTGTTGGCCGGCTACGGCCAGGACGAGTCCGGGCTGGTCAAACTGGTGCACGTCGGCTTCCGGACGCTCGGCCTGCAGACCTTCCTCACCGCGGGCCCGAAGGAGTCACGGGCGTGGACCATTCACATCGGGGACACCGCCCCCCAGGCGGCCGGGACCATCCACACCGACTTCGAGCGGGGGTTCATCAAGGCGGAGATCGTCGGCTACGACGACCTGGTCGGCGCCGGATCGATGGCCGCGGTACGGGCGGCGGGCAAGGCCCGGGTGGAGGGCAAGGAGTACGTGATGCGCGACGGCGACGTGGTCGAGTTCCGCTTCAATGTCTAGGAGGATGAGAGAGAGCCCCAGGTAAACGGCCTCGTGTCCCTCAGAAGTCCGCACCAGGTCCGCTGAATATTTCGACCCCTTCCCGTCGAAGTACCGTCCTCCAGGCCCACCGGTCTGTACGACCGATTGACAGTCATCAGAGGTCGCGAGAAGCTTGCCCAGCGAGGATCGCCCAAAGGTGAAGGCGGAACCCGGTGCAAAGACGTTCGGCGATGAAGGCACTTTCTACTGGGGCCCTTCTTGCCTTGGCCACGGGGATACTTGTCGTCGGAACCTCGATGCCCTCAGGTGCAGCCCAGCTGAACGACTGGGTCCTCGTTCCCGATCCCGCCATCGGGACAGGACCGGGTCTGGCTGATGTGTCCTGCTGGCAACCGACGCGCTGCATCGCGGTCGGCGATGATCTGATCGAGCAATCAATCGGATCCACTTGGACAATCGATGTTTCTGCTCCCAGTTTCAACGGCTATGGGGTCTCGTGTCCTTCGGCTTCGTTCTGTATCGCTGTCGGTGAAGGCCGATCGTCGAATCCAGGAATCGCGGAATGGAACGGGAGCGCTTGGACCCTGATGTCTGGTCCACCGGCCAACGGGATGCTGGACGATGTTTCGTGCACATCACCGTCCAGTTGCGTCGCCGTTGGTCAGTATTCGAATGGGAGCGCATTGACAGAAGTCTGGAACGGACCCGATGGAGTCATCGAACGGCAACCAGCCCCACAGGCGGTTCTCAACTCGATCTCCTGCGTGCCGGCCCGTTCGCAACCGACCTGCGTTGCCGTCGGGAATACGAGCAACGGAGTGCCGGTGGCGGAGACGTGGAAGAACGGTTGGTCCCTTCTGGCGGAACCTCCGGTCCCAGGTGGCAGCTCATTTCTTACCGGTGTTTCCTGCGTAACGACAAACGACTGTACTGCGGTCGGTGAATTCGATCAGCCAGAAGCTGAACCTGGCGACCTGATCGAGAGGTGGAATGGTTCGACATGGACCATCACGAACCTCAATAGGATGCCGCCGCTACTGGATGTGTCCTGCGTTTCGAGCACGTACTGCAGTGCCACTGGAGTGGACGCCACTATCGGGCCCGACTCCGGCAATAGTTTTCTCTTCGAGTTTGACGGCGATTCTTGGTCAGAAGACCCAAACCCCGATTCCGGGAGTGAGCTCAACGGCATTTCCTGCAGTGCTCCCGGGTATTGCACCGCCGTCGGCGGGGCCGATCTGCTGGGTCCGCTCGTCCTCGCGACACCCCCACCAACAAGCGGCTACGTCGAGGTGGCCTCCGACGGCGGGGTCTTCTCCTTCGCTCCACCCGGGGTCCCGGCCGACTTCTACGGTTCCATGGGGGGCCGGCACCTCAACGCGCCCATCGTCGGTATCACGTGGGACCCCCATGACGGCGGCTACATCGAGGTGGCCTCCGACGGCGGGGTCTTCTCCTTCGCTCCACCCGGGGTCCCAGCCGACTTCTACGGTTCCATGGGGGGCCGGCACCTCAACGCACCCATCGTCGGTATCGCATGGGCAGCCTGATTCGCTTGGTGTCTGAATCCGGAGAAGTCCGAAAGCCCGGGGAGCCTTGAAGCCAGCGAATGCGATGCTCTTTCAACACCCGGATGGCGCCCATCCCGACGTGGCCGTCGACATCTACGGCCGAGGCCCGGCTGGTGCCATTGGCCGATTTGCACCAGCCGTGCCGCGCAGCCATGTCTACGCGTCGTCGGCCCTTGGGCGCAGATGATGGGTGCCGATGGCCAGGTCGAAGAGGGCTGTTCCTTGCCAACCTGGCCGAAATGTGCTACATGTAATACATGACTTCAGTGGGCGTGCGAGAGCTTCGACAACGGGCGAGCGAGCTTCTCAGGCTCGTCGAACAAGGCGAGACTGTCGAGATCACCGACCGGGGACGCCCCGTTGCCATGCTCACTCCGCTGCCTGAGGGGAGCCCGTTGGAGCAGATGCGCTCCTCTGGCGAGATTGACTCAGCCTCAGCCGGCCTCGACGATCTTCCCGAACCGATATCGCTGCCGAATGGCGTGGAGTCACCGACCGTCGCCCTTCGACGTTTGCGCGATCACGAGCGGTGAATAGATGGCGGCCTGTTACTTGGACTCCTCGGCCATCGTAAAGCTGGCCGTTCGCGAACCCGAATCTGACGCCCTCCGAAAGCACCTTCGACGACGGCACCCCCTGGTCTCTAGCGGACTGGCGCGGACGGAGGTTCTGCGCGCATTGATGCCTGGAGGAGAGACCTCCCTTATCGCCGGTCGGCGAGTTCTTGCCCGAATCGACCTCGTGCGTGTCAACGACCGCGTCCTGAATCTCGCCGGATCAATACTGCCGGAGGAACTTCGGTCTCTCGACGCCATCCATCTAGCCACCGCCGGTCGCCTCGGAACCGATTTGGGCGAGATCATCACGTATGACGAGCGGATGGCTACAGCGGCTCACGCCATGGGATACAAGGTCTCCGCTCCGGCTTGAGCGAGAATTCCGTGACGATCCCGCGAGATGGTGGAAG
Source organism: Acidimicrobiales bacterium (assembly GCA_049521915.1). Classification (GTDB taxonomy): domain Bacteria; phylum Actinomycetota; class Acidimicrobiia; order Acidimicrobiales; family RAAP-2; genus Bog-756. The sequence continues at coordinate 3,968 of JBEKOI010000091.1, forward strand.
TCGCCTGACCCCAGGGCAGCGAGCCACCCCGCGGCGTCCACCTCGTGGCGTCCAGGTACGGTGGAATGGTGAAGCTGCCACTGTCAGGGGGTTCTGATCGCGCACGAGATTGCCTGCCTCGGCGTCATGGTGATTCTTTCGGTTGGAGGACGTAGCGGTCCGGCTCGAGAGGGAGGACCGAAACGCTGCGAGCGGTGACCCGCACCACCACTACCAGCCGCTACCAGCCGACGGCGCCGATGATCGAACCGTTCAGATGGTGGCCGGCCATGCTCCCCTCGTAGGGGGCACCACCAAAACCAAAGACGGCACCGGCCGCGGTGGCGATCCAATAGCCGTTGTCCTGGGCAGTGGTGAAGATCGCGGTCGTGATGTCATAGCCACCGCTGTCACCCCGGGGCAACGAGCCGAAGTCTTTCGCGTCGCCGTAGTGGAAGACGAGACCGTACCGAAAGAGGATCCAGTATCCCGGGCCGCTCCGGGTGTGGGCACCCGAGGTCACGATCCCCTGCGCACCCGGCCCGCCGAGATAGGGAGCGCCACCGAAGGCATAGACGTCGCCGACCGTCGTCACCAACCAGTAGCCGTAGCCATTGTTGGGCATGACGATCTGGCCCGCACCGGCGCACCCTCCGATGCCGGGACAGGACCCTTCGAATGCAGCATCACCAAAGGCAAAGACCCCGCCATCGGAGGCCACCATGAAGTACCCGCGACCGTCGCGAGAGGGGACGATACCGACGACGGGCGCATTCAACTGAGGGAGGCGATCCGAGCCGTTCGGAGCGAGACCGAGGCCGGGGATGGAGCCATAGAATCCGGCGTCGCCAAAGGCGAACACTCCGCCGTCGGCGGCCACCAGCCAATAGCCCCGGTGATCCGGGGTGGACGCGATCCCGACGACACGGCGCTGAAGGTGGAGAGCACCGGTGGAGCCGTAGAAGTGCGCGGCGCCGAAGGTGAAGATGCCTCCGTCCCGGCCGACCAGCCAATACCCGTGGGACGGGGCGGCTGCCGCCGAGACGGATGCCACCGAGGGGCGGAGGCACGGGGTCGTCGAAGAACAAGGCGCTCCGACCGATGCTCCCGCCCGAGGAGCGACGGCCAGCGTGCTGAGAAGAGCCAAGGCGATGACGGCAAGGACGTCGACCAACCGGCGCAGAGAGACATCGACCAACCGGCGCAGCGACCGCCTGTCCCTCGGGTTGAGCTGAACTCTCGCGCCTGATGACCCCACCACGCCCCCAGTCTGCCTTGACTGCCAGCCTCGTCGGACCCTTAGGAATATCCAGTCTCGCGCACCCGGGGTCCGGCATTCAACCTCCAGGATGGGCGTGGGCCGATCAGCGGGTGGCCACGACCTGGCCGCACCGGGGGTTCACCTTTCTGACGCGGAAGGTTCACCGTCGATTCAGCGTCCCGCGACGTTGCCGTGTAGTTCGCCTGGTAGACCGGAGCGTGGCTTTTCGGAGTCTCGAGCCACGACTGGCTCCGTGTGGCACACATTTCTCCTGGTGACAGGTATTGATTCCCAGGTCGGAGAGGGGCTGTCGAGGACGGGTCGCGCGGGAGCGAGCTGCTGGGCACCACCAGCAGAGCGTGGCCTTCTGGCCTGTGGAGGTGGTCAGGTCATGGGACTTCGACGCGGTGCCCATTCGACGATCGGGGTCGCCCGCAGGCCATCGTGGGCCCACGTTCTCGCCGCGCTGTGCCTGTCCGCATCGCTGACCATTGCGGGCGTGCCGGCAGGGAGCCAAGCGTCGGCGACAGCGATAACCGGTACCTCTGTGCCCATCTGGAAGAACGTCCGATCAGTTGCTTCCGGGGGTTGCTCCGGTCCGTTCACGGCCGGTTATTCGGTGTCCGGCCCCTTCGGCTGTGGCTGGAACACGACGACGACCGTGAACGGCCGGCCTCCCGACACTGTCAACCATGTCGGGCTTCACAAGGGAGCGTCCGTGTCCTATGCGCTCACCATCGCCTCGGGAGCCTTTCGAAGAGTCACCTACGGCACCCCGGCCGGTGGGTGGCGCAACAACGCGTCTGCGACGGTCACCGTAGATGACGGTGTCCCGACGATCGTCAAGGGGAGTGCGCGGTCCGGGTCGACAGCTTCCGGCGACCTTCCCCTTTGGACCAGCCCCTCGCTCGGTTCCGGCTCGCACACGATCACCATCACGTCGGAAGGCACCTCCGTCAACGTCTACGGGCTCTGGATCGCCGGCGCGAAACCGCCACCCAAGCTGAACATCCAAACAAAATCCCTGCCGGCTGCGCAACTGGATCATGGCTACTCGACGCAGTTCGGCGCAACCGGGGGCGACAGTCCCTATCGTTGGTCGACCACCTCAGGCCAGCTGCCGGCTGGGTTCTCCCTCAACCAACGGACAGGAGAGATCAGAGGTGCACCGACATCGGTGGGGGATGGATCCTTTACCGTTGAAGTGAGAGATGCAACCGGAAAGACCGAAACCGGGCGTTTTGCGATCAAGGTCACTCCGGCAACGATCTTCGACGACACGTTCACGGGAACCGCGCTCTCGAGCGCGTGGGATGACGTCGTCGGATCCAGTCCGTTCAACGAAGAACAGGAGTGCTACCAATCGAGCAATGATGCCGTCGGCGGTGACATGTTGGCCGAAACCGCGGACGTCGGATCGGTGGCGGCGAATTGCTACTGTCCCCCCGGTTCTGCATCGAAGACACTCTGCCCGTACGCGTCCGGAGCGGTCCAGTGGTCATCTCTGGGCTTCACCTATGGAACGGTGACGGTTCGAGCCAAGCTGGCCGGAGGTGTTGGAACCTGGCCGGCGATCTGGCTGTTGGGGACCGAGTGCCGAAACTCGATCACCGCCGATGTGGTGGGCTGGATCGGTTCGGGTGTCGATTGCCCGTGGCCGGCGCAGGGAGCCAATGAGATCGACATCGCCGAAATCCAACCCGCACCCATCGGAAATCCATCGCTCGTCAACGAGGCGGTCCACACCACCGATGAGAGCGGAGCGGAGGTCAACGAAGGCTGTGGCTACGGCTTGGTCAACAGTTGTCCGGCCAATGTTGCCGGGTGGCACACGTACACCCTGGTCTGGGCCCCGGGGTCGCTCACCTGGGAGATCGACGGCAAGAGCCCGTACACCTTGACGAAAGACGTCCCGTCGACTCCGATGTTTCTGGTCATCGACACGGCAGTCGGTGGCACACGGGTGACGGTCGACACGACGACCCTTCCGCAGACCACCGATATCTCCTCGGTCGTGGTGACGGGAACTCAATCCGTCACGGGCTGACGATTGGTGGGCTCCGAGCGTCGGCGACCTCACAGCCCGTCCGGGACGCCGAACCTCCGTTGCCCTGGTTCATCAGTGGACACGGCCTCCCCTTTCAGTGACACGCCGTATGGGGCACCGGCAATGGCAGCATCGACGGGTGACCTTCTGGCGCTCTACTGACCGACCCCTGCCTCCCGCCCCAGACTGCAGATCTATCGCCGAGCAGGGGTGGTCGGCCGTCCCGATGGAGGTCCCGGCGGCCGGGGCTTCAGGCCCTCCGGCCGCATGCGGTCTTCGGGTGCAGCGTACTCACCGGCCCTACACCCGGTCGTAACGATCTTCGAGACGCACAACGTCATTGAGCTCGGTGGTGCTCGCCTCGAGGATGATCGTGTCCTCCAGTGCGGTCATGCGGTGCCGAGTACCGGGGCGCAGATGGACCGCCTCGCCGGGGAGCAGCTCGAATGATTCCAGCGGGGAATCGGGATCACCCACCTCGAAGAGAAGTCGGCCCGACTGAACTGCGACCGTCTCCTCCTTCTGCTCGTGATATTGAAGGGAGAGCGCGTGGCCCGCATTGACGTGCAGCGCTTTCCCGCAGTAGAGACCGTCGACGAGCGCGAAGTGTTCTTCGTGCCCCCATGGTTTTTCGACTCGAGGGACGGGGGATACCCACGAAGACTTGGTCATTTCAATCCTCCAAACAAGCAAGAGCACTACCGATCGGCCTCAGGCACGATGCTTTCATCTGGAACCTTCAGCTTCAAGCTGGGCGCGGCGCGGGCGGCTGAACGGGCCTGCCACCGATGGACCCGATCAGCGGGACCACGTACCGTGGCCGATCCGCGCGTCTGGCGCGTGGATGATCACCCATCCGGGGTCGGGAGGTGCGAGAATCTTCCGTGGCCGCATACAGTGCCTTCGGTTGGCACGACTTCTTCATGGGCACCATCGGGGCCGCGGCGGCGCTGACCGGACTGCTGTTCGTCGCCATCTCCATCAACCTCGAACAGATACTGAAATACCCTCAGCTACCGGGTCGAGCAGCCGGAACCCTCGGGATCCTGGTCAGTGCCCTGGTCGTTTCCGGGTTCGCCCTGGCCCCGGGGCAAGGTGATCGTGCCCTCGGTATCGAAATCGCCGCCGCCGGCGCGATCGTGGCCGTACAGTCCGTTTGGGTGGCGCACGGAACGGACACGCCCGGTGAGCCGAGTTCTTGGCAGATCGAACACCTGGCCACCCTGCTGCTCCCGGGCATCGCGCTGATCGTGGGAGGCGTGAGCCTGGTCGCAGGAGAGGGAGGAGGCCTCTACTGGGTGCTGGCGGCAATCCTGCTCGCCTTCGTTTCGGCATCGATCAACGCGTGGGTGCTGCTCGTCGAGATCAAGCGGTAGGGGGCGCAGCCCTGCATCTGACCAACGGATCGGAGTCCGGGGTTCAATCAGCCTCGACGAATTCGACTCTCACGAGCGGACTGCCCTGCACCCACTCGTCGAGGTCGGCTCGCGGCCATTCGCTGTCGTGGGTACGGCGCTGATTGAACTGGTCGACAAAGCTGGCCAGCACCCGACGGCGTTCAGCCGCGTCGGAGACGACCGTGGCCACTGCGGGCAGATCGGCCACGACGCCATTCTTGACATGGAAGGTGAAGTGTGGGTCCGCGCTCAGATTGGCCAACCAATCCCGGGTGCGTGGCGCAGGGATCCCGCTCAGGTAGATGGAATCGTCGAACCGATAGAAGACGATCTCGATCCGTCGCGGTCGCCCCGAACGCCGACCGGTCGTGGTGATGTCGATCGTACGATCATCGATACCCGAGGACGGACCGATGGCCAGCGCCCGGCGGACGTCGTCACGCATCAAGGATCTCGTTGTAGCCGAAGCTCATCGTGTTCGCTCATTCCCGTCGGCAGGACACCGGCCCGCAGGGAGCCGGGGGACTCCAGTTGTCGCCGCAGCCCGGAGAGATGCTACCCACGGGTACGGGCGGCAACCCGGGTCGGTCGAGTCTCCCATCGCCCACGACCGGACGAGCGCGGCGGTCCGACGGTGACGGGTGTGTCCTTCTCGAGCCCCCTACCGGGTCGAGTCGGCGGCCACGCGCTGATCGGATGTGGTGGTCATTTGAAGCACGCCTTGATGGCGGCCCAGCCGGCCGGTTGCAGCTGTTCGGGTTGGCTGGGGTCGGGAGCGGACGCCAGGTTCCCGTCGTTGAAGGTGAAATCCGGGCCCCAGAAATAGATGCCGCTCTGCTTGTGGTCCATGTAGAACGGGCAGGCGGCGTCGAACCAGTTGGCCTGAATCGACTGGTTGAACTTCCCGTCGACGGCGATGTCGGGGGTCTTGTAGGCACCGTCCACGGCCTCGATGCCGATCTCGTCGATCGTGACCTTGGTGTCGGCCGTCCCGTACGGCTTGGATTTGAGATACCCGTTCCAAGCTGCGAGCAGCTGGGCCACCGACCAGCTGGGGGTGGCCTGCTTGAAGCCCGGATAGGAGTCCATGCCCACGGAGGTGCCCGCGTGGACCTCGCCTTTCCCGCCGCGGTCGCTGCCCCTCCAGCTCGTGGCGAAGACCATTTGGCCGCGGTAGAGCTTCTTGGCCCATGTGATGACCGAAGGCCACTGCGTGGCCGTGGCGAGACTGGCCAGCTCGAGCGAGATGGTGAAACCGGTCACCTTGTCCGTGTTGGCCATTTCCAGATATGGCTGCATCATGCTCTCGTAGCTCTTGAACCAGTTCGTTCGGCTCGTCGGGTCGATGTCACCTCGCCAGTAATCGGGGCCCAGATCGTCCTGGTCCATCAGGGGTCGGAGGAGGACGTGCAGACCGGCGCGCTGGGCCGTCTTGACGAGAACGGCCACCCGGGCCGGCACCGGCGACGCCGAGGCCGGGTCCGAGGCGGATTCGTCGCAGCCGTTGGCGGTGTCGGCGTAGACGCAGTTCGCATCGAGTGAGGGTGTGTAGAACGGGAACGCGATGGCGACGGCGTTCGCATCCAGGGACTTGATCCCTTTCATCTCGTTGGTCGCGTCGGCCTGCCACTGGGCCGCCGACTCACCATTCTCCTGGACGTAGACGTTGACTCCGTGCTGGGCCGTGGTCAACCCGGAGGAGATGGTGGCGGCACTTCCGGGGGTGGCCAGCACCGTCGAGATGAGAAGCCCGACCGCGGCGAGGAGCGCGGCAAGGGGAGCCACGGGAACAGGTCTGCGAGCGCGTCGGGTGGGACTCATCACACCTGCATACCCTTCCGGGATTTCCCGCCAAACGTCGGAATCACGAGCCGGCCGGGCGCGGCCGGCAGACTTCTCCCACGACGAACACCCATCGATTCGACACCCTTCGCCTCGGGGTGCCGATGACGCACCCTCGCGACTTTGCTAACACGGCTCGTCGAAGGCGACAACGGCTGTCGCGTACAGTGGTCGTCTCAGCCCGGAGGGTGTTGGTCCTGAGCGCCGGCTCTCAGCCCTCAGCGATGGCGGATCCTCGGCGCGAGTCGGACCGATCGAAGACCGGCACGCCTCGATCGTCGGACATCAGTCGCCTGTAGGCGTTGGGTTTCCGGTATGCGTCTCCCATCGTCTCACGCCCTCGGTACTCCCTCAGCGCGTCCAGATCGAGCGTGGCCAGGTAGACATCCTCGCCATCGCCGGCCTGGAAGATGAGCTGGTCACGAGGTTGACCATTCGGTTGACCATTCGGTTCGAAGACCATGGCATCAAAGACGCTGGAATGGCCATCCTGATCGGGAGCCGAATAGTTCACCGTGGCGATGGCGGTCATGTTCTCGAAGGCCCGGGACCGAAGCTGATAGGTCCGCTCGCCGGCCATGGGACAGGCGTTGGGGACCAGGATGAGTTCGGCGCCGCCGAGCATCAGTTCACGCGCCGACTCGGGGAACTCCCGGTCGGCGCAGATCATCACGCCGACGTCGACGAACCCGCCCTCGAAGTCGAGGCGGGCGACCTCAAAGGACTCCCCGGGTGTGAGGGCCTTTTCCATTCCCCAATCACACGTGTGAACCTTGGCGTAGCAGAGAACATCTTGACCATGTCGGTCGATGAGCAGGGCGGTGTTCCGAGGGGAGCCAGGCCACCGCTCCAGGAAGGTGGCCACGATGGCCACGTTGAGGTCGGCCGCAGTCCTTCTGAACGCGCTCACCCACGGATCGTGACGATCGATGGCCATCTCCTGCCATCTCGCCCGTCCGACCTCGTCATCAGGGCAAGGGGCGTAACCGATCTGCCACATCTCGGGCAGGATCGCGATGTCCGCCCCCTGTTCGGCGGCCCGAGAACATGCGGCCAGTCCCTTTTCGAGGTTGGCCTGCGGATCGCCACCGGAGGCGGATTGACAGAGGGCCAGCCGCAGGTCGGTCACTGCTCCATTATGCGGCCCGAAGCCCGGCACCGACGACCGAGGCGGGACCAGTGTGGAGTTCACCTGCCGGTGGGTGTTCAGGGGTGGGCGGAGGCACGGGTCGGACCAGGAACGACGAGGGTTGACCGGAGCAGCCACCGGCGCGATAACCGGAGGTGCGGGTCGGCCATCACGGTACCGGTGTAATCCCTTCGCCAGGTTTAAGCAAAGGTAAAACGGGTGGCCGGTCCGCTTCTTTCCTGTTCAGCGGGGACGAAACCGCCCTTCCCGACACCTCGACTCTTCGACGAACGGGGAGATGAGAGGGAGAGAGTGTCCGTCGCCTTCACCGCGTGCTCTCGCTAAGTGACTGCGCCACCACGGATGGTGACCAAAGGTGGTCAATTATCCGGCTGAGGGTCGCATCTATTCGGCTCGGAAGCTATCGGTGACGGCCCCGTGGACTGCCCAGGCACACCCATCGGCACGGCGCAGAAGGTGGGGTCCTGTCCGCGCCAGCCCCTGGCTCCCCGGGGAACGGCCACGGACGCTTTTCACCTCGCTCCCGCGCCCGGTCCAGAGAGAGATTGAGCCTTTCGGCCCTATCTTCTGCTGACGTCAGAGCGTACGAAGGACAACAGGGGTCTTGCCGGCTCGACCGGTTGAAATGGGGTTGTTCCGATGACGAACCGAACACGCAGGCGGGGGACGGTCAGGCTTCTTGCGGCAGCATTGCTCCTGCCGGCTCTCGGAGTGCTGGCCATGGCCACTCCGGTTGCCGCTCGTGCCGGAAGCGCCGCGGCCGTCACGGTTCCGGGTGCCCCCACAGGAGTGAAGGCGATCCCCGGCTATGCATCAGCGGTTGTCAGTTGGACCGCTCCGGCGAGTGATGGCGGCAGCGCCATCACCGGCTATGCCGTGACCACGAGCCCCGGGACCAAGGGTTGCACGACCAAGGGAGCCCGTCGCGAGACCTGCCGGGTCATGGGTCTCAGAAACGGCATCACCTATTCGGCTTCGGTGAGAGCCCGCAATCTCAAGGGGCTCGGGGCAACGTCCGCTCATGTCTCGGTGAAGCCGGGCGAACCCTCAGCACCGACCGACGTGAAGACCATCGGAGGAATCCGTGAGGTGACGGTCAGCTGGACCGCTCCGGCAGACAACGGGAGTGTCATCACCCGCTTCACGGTCAGGTCGAGTCCCGGTTCCAAGACCTGTAGCACGACGCGTGCGACCGCTTGCACCGTAACCGGGCTCACCGACGACACCACCTACACCTTCAAGGTGACGGCCACCAACGCCCAGGGAACCGGGCCGGCATCGGCGGCATCGCCGCCCATCACTCCGCCGGTCGTCCGCACGATCGGTGTGCCCAGTACCCCTGTCGGCATCTCGTCGGACGGTACGCACGTCTGGGTGGTGAACCCGGACGGCAACAGCGTCACCGAGC